>JAQBPY010000255.1 GCA_028287285.1 Gemmatimonadota bacterium | reverse complement strand
CCTTCAGCGTAAGGTGGGGCGGCTGCTGTTCAACGGATTTCCCACGGGCGTCGAGGTAGGCCATGCAATGCAACATGGCGGGCCATACCCTGCGTCCACCGATTCGCGCACGACCTCCGTGGGCACGGCGGCAATTGTCCGCTTTGCGCGGCCGTTGTGCTATCAGAATTTCCCGTCGGACGCGTTGCCGCTCGAGCTGCAGGATGCCAATCCGCTCGGCGTCTGGCGGCTCGTGGATGGCTCCCTGACGCGCGACGCGTTGTAAAGGACAAGAGCGAACGGATCAAATCGACCAGACGCGATGATCGATTTGATGCGTTTCGCTATTGGGCTGTCATCGAAACGGAAGCACTATCGCCATCACCACCGTTGTGATCATCGACGTGGTTCCGACAATCGCCGACAGCGGACTCCATGACCTCAGCGTCTCCAGCTCTGTAACGCCGCCAATCTTGCCGAACACCCAGAAGCCCGCGTCATTCATCCACGAGCCCACGAGCGATCCGGCCGAAATTGCCGTGGCCAGATACACAGGGTGATAGGGGAGTGGAATACCCTTGATCATCGCGGCAATCATGCCGGCGGAGGTGATCATCGCAACGGTGCTCGAGCCTTGTGCAATCTTGATAACGGACGTCAGCCCGAACGCCAGAAAGAGGAATGTGATGCCGGAGCTCTTGCCGCCATTCGCAAAGAGTGACTGAATGGCCGGTCCAATCTGCGCCGCCTGCAGCATCGCACCAAATGCGCCACCGGCTGCGACAATCAGGATCACCACCCCCGCGCCCATCAGCGATGATTCCACCATCGATGCCATCTGCTCGCGCGATGGTCTCCGCTGTCGCCGATACAACAACACGGCCGCCGCAGCCGACAGCAGCAATGCGAGATTCGGATTGCCGATCACCGCGGTGTAAGGCCGAACCTTGGCCCAGAGTGCGGCTTGTCCCGGCGCCCAGATGCGAAGCGCATCGACCATGGTGCTCATCGATATAAGGATCACGGGCATGACCACCGGCAATACGGCCGCGAACAATGGCGGCGGATTGTCCGTTTGCACGTGCTCCGTATCCACGCCAGGCCTTGGCCGCATGGGAATGGGCATGCGCCTGTCGACCCATGTGCCAAACAGATATCCAACAATGGCCGCGGGGAACGCCACAACGATTCCCATGAGAATCATGATCCCGAGATCGATACCAAGTGTATCAGCGACGCCGAGTGGCCCCGGATGCGGCGGAACGAGCGTGTGTGTCGCGATGCCGCTCGCAGACATCGCCAGCAGGTACTTCAGATAGTTGCGGTGCGTGCGCCCGTACATGGAGCGGGCAAGCGGCGCGAGCAGGAAGAACACCGTGTCGAAGAATACCGGCAGCGAAAGAATGAACGCTGTTGCGCCAAGTGCCACGGCATCACGTTTTTCGCCAAGGACATTCAGGAATCCGCCAACAATGCGATCGGCGGCGCCGCTCTCGGTCATCGCGGTTCCAATCACGGCCGCGAGTGCGATCACGATCCCTATGCTGCCCGCCGTCTTGCCAAACGCCTCGGCAACGCGGGAGATCTTCACCACCTGATCGCCGGGCGCAAGGAAGCTCACGATGATTGCCGCGACGATCAGCGCGATGAACGCGTTGAGGCGCAGCACGATGATCGCACCGAGGATGACGATCATCCCGGCGAGCAGGATGAGAAAGGGATGCAAGGCCGGCGGGCTCGAGGTGAGTTCGTCTGGTCGCGGGCAAGTTGCGGATCTGGTCACCTATTGACAAGATGACTGTCGGCTTGGACTATCGGACGAGCGGCTGAGACGGCATTTCGCACACTAATGGGAGAGGTCCGGTGAAGGATTTGACTCGGAGAGACCTGGTAAAGGCGTCTGCTGCAGCAATGGCTGGCCTTGCGGCGGCGTCCATCGTTCCGCCGGGCCTCTCGGCCGCTGTGAAAACCGAGCCTCGGGGCAAGGTCGCCGGCCGCATCCGCTTCTCGGTCATCGGCATCAACCACTCCCACATCTACGGCATGGCCGAGGCAGTCATTCGGGGCGGTGGGGAGCTGGTGTCGTTCTACGCCATGGAAGAGGACCTGCGCGCCGAATTCGCCAGGCGGTATCCCAACGCGAAGGTCGCCACCGACGAGAGGTCCATTCTCGAGGACACGTCCATTCAGCTCGTCCTGTCATCCATCATCGCGAACCAGCGCGCGCCCCTCGGCATTCGTGTGATGGAGCACGGCAAGGACTACATGTCCGACAAGCCCGGCATCACGACCGCGGCACAGCTGGCCGATGTCCGCCGGGTGCAGGCGGCGACGAAGCGCATCTATTCCATCTGCTACAGCGAGCGCTTCGAGAACAAGTCCAGCGTCAAAACGGGCGAGCTCGTGAAATCCGGCGCAATTGGCACGGTGATCCAGACGGTGGGCCTGGGTCCGCATCGCATCAATCCGCCGGTGCGGCCGGAATGGTTCTGGCACCCGGAGCAATACGGCGGCATTCTTTGCGACATTGGCTCACACCAGTTCGACCAGTTCCTGTATTTCACCGGGTCCACGCATGGTGAGATCGTGTCGGCACAAACGCGCAACGTCCGGCACCCCGACCATCCGGACTTCCAGGACTTCGGCGACGTCGTCGTCCGCGGCGACGGCGGCACGGGCTACATCCGCCTCGACTGGTTTACCCCTGCCGGTCTTCCCATCTGGGGCGACGGTCGTCTCACCGTGCTCGGCACTGATGGATACATCGAGTGCCGCAAGTACATCGACGTGGGCGGACGTGAGGGCGGAAACCATCTCTTCATCGTCGATGCAAAGGGCGTGAAGCACATCGACTGTAACGATGTCGTATTGCCATATGGCCAGCAGCTCGTGGACGATGTGCTGAACCGCACCGAGACGGCAATGCCGCAGGCGCATTGCTTCATGGCGATGCAGCTCGCCATTCAGGCGCAGTCGATGGCGACGAAGCTCAAGTCCGGCGCGCATCCGATGTAGCACCGCGCTATTTTTTTCTCATGGCTGATGGCGTGGACGACGATTGGACCGAAGACGATCTCGACGATGAGTTTCCGCTCGGCGACGGTACTGCCGAGACGGAAACGATCGTCAATTGCCCGTATTGTGGTGAGGCGAACGAGATCAGCCTCGATCCCGGCAGCGGCTCCGAACAGGAATACATCGAGGACTGCCAGGTCTGCTGCCATCCCTGGCTCATGTACGTGAAGTACGCCAGTGATGGCAGCGTGGAAGTGGACGTGTACGCGTCCGATTCCTGATCAGGGCACCATCGCCGCTTTCTTGCGGCCTTCGGTATCGTAGACCTCCAGGTCGCCGAACTTCTTCATCGTTTCTTCGATCTTCTTGCCATCGCCCACGGCGACGATCTGCACCTTTTTGGGATCGAGGTATTTCTTCGCCGCCGCCTGTACCTGATTGGCCGTTATCGCCATCACGCGCCTGGGATAGCTGTCCCAATAGTTGAGCGGCAGCTTGTACGTCCAGTTCGTGATGTAGTAGCTCAGCACCTGCTGTGGTGATTCCAGCGAGAGCGCGAAGTTCGCGATGAGCGACCGCTTCTTGTCGTCGAGCTCCTTGGCCGAAACCTTCACCTCCCGCAGCTGGCGTACCTCGTCCATGATGTCGGTGAGCGCCGGCTCCGTCACCTCCGACCGCACGTCGGTGCTTGCCGTCCAGACGCCCTTGAAGCGTCCCGCCTGGAGCTGGCTGTACGCACCATAGGTGTATCCCTTCTCTTCACGCAGGTGCGTAAAGAGACGGCCCGTTGGTCCGCCGCCAATGACGGCGTTCATCATCTGCAGCACGTCGTAATCCGCATCCTTGCGGTCCACTGCCGGCGCGCCGACATAGAAACTCGTCTGCACCGAATTGGGCCGGTCCACGAGGTAGACCTTTGCGGTAGTCAGGACAGCGGGATTCGTTGCCGCGGCAACGGACGTTCCCTTCTTTTTCCACGAGGCAAGCTTCGATTCCACGAGTGTTTTTGCCTGTGCGTACGAGATGTCGCCGGCAAACGCGATTGCGGCATGATCCGGGACGTAATGCGACTCGTAGAAGGCAAGCATGCTGGCACGCGTCACTTTCTTCAGGTCGTCCGGTGTCATGGCGACGCGAGCGCCCGGGTGATCGCCCATCATGATCTTCTGGTACATTTCCGCCGCGAGAAAGCCGGCAACGGACCGCTGCTGTGCAAGCTGGGCAGCGGTCCGCTGCTGGTACTTGGCCAGCTCGCTTTCGGGAAACGCGGGATGGAGCAGGATGTCGGCCGTGAGATCGAAGAGGTTATCGAATTTCTCGGCGAGCGCGGAGCCGGTGATCGTTGCATCGAGGGCGGAAACGCCTGCGTTCACGTTGAGAGTCGCCGCGATGGTCTCGAGCTGCTCGGAGATCTGCGTGGTGTTTCGCGTCGCCGTGCCTTCGCGCATCATCGTGGCGGTGACGCTTGCGAGGCCGGTGGAACCGGGCGCGTCGAAATATCCACCTGCTCCGGGAATGATGAGCTGGAAGGTGGTTTGCGGCGTACGATGGTCTTCGAGGACGATCAGATGCATTCCATTTGGAAGATCTCCCTCCTTCGGCTTGGGTAGCTTGACCTCGAGCACCTTATGGCTCACCGGTGCCTTGCCCTTGAACACGATAGTCTGCGGCTTCGCGGGTGCCGCCGTTCCCTGGGCGGCGACGGGCGACGCGACGAGCGCGGCGATGCAGGCGGCAATGAAGAAGCGATGCATTACTGGCCTCCCCGCGACGGAGCGGCAGCCTTTGGATTTGTCTGGATCACGCTGCGATTGTTGGCGTTGAGGTATTGTTTCGCGACACGCTGCACGTCGGCGGCGGTCACGGCCTTGATCCGCGCAACACGAGTGTTGATGCGGGCGGGATCATTGTAGAAGAGCGCGTATTGCGACAGCAGCACCGCGCGAGCGAGTGAGCTTTCCTGCTGCGCGATGGCATTGCGCTGCGCGTTGGCGATGGCCTTGTCCATTTCCCAGTCGGCAGGCGGTGCGGCCTTGATCTTCTCGATCTCCGCCATCACGGCCTTCTCCGCATCGGCGGGCGGCTTTCCCTGCGCAACCGTGATGCCGATGCCGAACAACCCCGGACCGCGGCTTTCGGCTTTGCTCGCGGTGACGTTCGTCGCGAGCTGCTGCTGCCGAATGACCTGCTCATAGAAGCGCGAGCTGCGTCCACCGCCCAGCACCGTGGCAAGGACGGAAAGCGCGGCGTCATCGTCGGAGCTGGAGGGCGGCACCACGTACGAGATGTCGAGACGAACGGCGCGCGCCACGGCATCGTCGAGCGCAATGCGCTTTTCTCCCGTGGATGCGGGCTCCGTCATGTCGACGGGTGCGGGAGCGGGCTGCGACGGAATGGACTCGAACTGCTTGCGAATGCGCTCGAGCACATCCGCCGTCTTCACGTCGCCCACGACGGCCATCACGGCGTTGTTCGGCGCATAGTAGGTCTTGAAGAACTGCTGCACGTCTTCGACGGATGCGGCGCTCAGGTCCGCCATTGATCCGATGACGGAATGCGAATACGCAAAGTTGGTGAACGCCAGCGAATCGATGGTTTCGAGAGTCCGGCCGTACGGCTGGTTCTCCACGCCGATGCGCCGTTCTTCCTGCACCGCATTGCGCTGGTTATCGAGGTTGTCCTTGGTGATCACAAGCGACCGCATGCGGTCTGCCTCGAGAAACAACCCAAGGTCAAGCTGGTTCGACGGCAGCGTCTCGTAGTACAGGGTACGATCCTTATTGGTCGTCCCGTTCATGTTGCCGCCGTTGTTGAACACCAGCATGTAATACTCGCCGTTGCCCACGTTCTCCGAGCCCTTGAACATCATGTGCTCGAAGAGATGCGCGAAGCCGGTGCGGCCCTTTCGCTCGTCGCGCGATCCTACGTTGTAGCTGATGGCGATGGAGTAAACGGGCTCGTTATGATCTTCGGCGATGATGACGCGAAGGCCATTCTTGAGCTTCGTATCCGTATACTTGATGTCGGAGCGGCTCGTAACTGGCGTACTCGCGCCCATCGTGAGCGCCAGCAGCGCTCCGGCAAAGAGGAATCTGGGGGTCGGGGCCATGACAGACTCGGGAGGAGGGAGACCTTCAAGTTATGCAATGGCGCTCGTTTGGAAACGGGTCCAGACGCCCGGGCAAACAAAGGGGACAGCACACCGTGCTGTCCCCTTTTTCGTACACCCGCACTGGTTAGTGCGCCGCGCCTGGTCCCAGCCCTCTGGACTTGCCGGACCGGAAGAGAAACAGCAATGGCAATGACACGAGCAGCGCAATTCCCGACATGAGATACAGCTTTGAGAACGCGAGAACGCTCGCCTGTCCCTGCAGCTGCCTGTCGATGATCAGGAGCGCCTGCTGTTTGGCCATCATGGCATTCGCGCCCCTGGCAATCAACGCTCGCGTAAGACCGTCCACGCGCGCCAAGGTCGTTGGATCACTGATCACGACATGCTCCGTCAGTAGCGCACGTGATTGCGCCGTGAAGCGCGAAAGCAAGGTTGCGCTGATGGCGATGCCCAGCGAGCCACCCAGCTGCCGCGTAAGATTGAACATGCCGGTGCCCTGCGCGAGCTCGCTCGTCTTCAGCTCGGCCATCGTGGCGCCGGTGAGCGGAACGAAGATCAACCCCAGCCCAAAGCCGCGAAGGATGAGCGGCCAGAACAGGTCTTGCGCGCCGGCATCGAACGTGAGCAGCGACAGCTTGTACATCGACAGGAAAAACAAAAATGCGCCGATTGGCACGGTGACGCGCGCATCCAGCCGTGCCGAATTGCGCCCCACCATGGCCATCGTGAACGCCGATGCGAGCGCACCGGGCAGGATGACCATGCCGGTCTGGTTAGCCGTGAACCCGTGCAGGCCCTGCAGGAACACGGGAAGCACGAACACACTTCCGTACAGCGCGAAGCCAAGGAACGCGCCCATGGCCACGCCGGCCGCAAGCTGACGGTTCATGAGCACCCGCAAGTCGATGACCGGCTCCTCGATGGTCAGCTCGCGCCAGATGAGCAGCACGAACGACACCGCCGACGTCACGCCGAGTGCCGTCACGAACCGCGAATCGAACCAGTCGAAGCGCTCACCGCGCTCGAGCATCCACTGCAGCGAGCCCACGCACAGTGCGAGCAGCAGGATGCCGGTGCCGTCGATGGTGATGGACTTTTTCTGGTGCGCCGAATCCTGCACGTACGAGTACACCATGAACGCCGCGAAAATACCGAGCGGAATGTTGATGTAGAAGATCCACGGCCAGCTCAGGTTGTCCACGATATAGCCGCCGAGCGTTGGCCCGATGGTGGGACCTACCATGACGCCGACGCCGAACATCGCCTGGCCGATGCCCACTTCCTTGGGTGGAAACGCCTCGAACAACGTGGACTGCGCCGTGGACAGCAGCGCCCCGCCGCCAAGTCCCTGCACCACCCGCCAGAAGATCAATCCACCCAGTGTCGTTGCGGCGCCGCAGAAGAAGGAGGCAGCCACGAACAACAGGATGGACCAGGTGAGGTAGCGCTTGCGTCCAAAGTATCCCGACAGCCAGCTCGAGAGCGGAATGACGATGACGTTCGCGATGATGTAGCCTGTCGACACCCACGAAATCTCGTCGAGCGTGGCGCCGAGGTTCCCCATCATGTGCGGGATGGCGACGTTGACGATGGACGTGTCGATGAGCTCGAGCACCGCGGCCAGTGTGACCGCGATGGCGATGAGATACTTGTATTTGTACTTGTCGGCCGGGACCGCGCTTGCCTCTGCGGGGATGTACAGCTGCGCAGTGCCGCGCGGCCCGGACGTGATTGTGGCGGTGACGTCAGCCATGGTGGACGTTACTTGCTCGGATCGTGGTTGGCCCGCGCGTTATTTGGTGGCCACGTGCGCGAACACGGACATGCCCGGACGGAGCGGATGATCCTTGTCCACACCCTTCGTGATCGCGATGCGCACCGGCACGCGCTGCACGACCTTCGTGAAGTTGCCTGTGGCGTTGTCCGGCGGAAGCAGCGCGAACTTGGCACCGGTTGCCGCACTTAGGCTCTCCACCTTGCCTTCCACTTTCCAGCCGCCGTAGGCGTCGACTTCGAGTTCCACGGGCTGGCCAACACGGAGATCACCAAGCTGCGTCTCCTTGAAGTTCGCCGTGACCCACACGCCGGTATCGGACACCACTGTCAGCAGCGGCTGGCCTGCCTGCACGAGCTGGCCAACCTCCACCTGCTTGCGGGAAATGATGCCACCCACCGGTGACGTGATGCGCGTATAGGACAGCTGAAGGGCCGCGTTGTCGCGCGCCGCCTGGGCGGCGGCGAGACGTGCCTGCGCGAGCCGCACTCCCGCTTGTGCATTCACGATGCCCGCGCCAGCCGCCGACGCCGAACGCTGTGCCGACGCAAGTTGTGCACGCGCCGCATCCGAGGCGGCCTGCGCTGCGTCGAGCTGTTGGCGTGACACCACCTGCTTCGCGACGAGCTCCTTCATGCGAGCGAGATCCGCATCCGCCTTGGTCGCGTTTGCGCGCGCAGCCGTGATGTTCTCGTCAAGCGCCGCGCGCTGGCCGGTGGCATTCTGCACCATGGCCTCGGCCTGCCCTTCCACTCCTCGTCCACCCGCTGACGCGCGGGCGGCGGCAAGATCCGCGTCTGCCTGGGCCAGCCGCACCGCGAATTCCTTCTCGTCGATACGCACGAGCGTGGAATCCGGCTTGATCCGATCATTCTCGGCGACATTCACCGCAGTGACGTATCCGCTCACCTTGGCGAGGACGGGCACGAGATGACCATCGACCTGCGCGTTGTCCGTGGATTCATGCGCACGCCCGTAGAGGTACTGCTTCACTCCCCAGCCAAGGCCAAAGATGGCGGCGAGCGCCACGAGAATGAGGACGATGCGCCCGCGACCGCCACCTGGCTCAGCCTTGGCAACGGCGATGCTTGGACGGGGCGGAGCGTTTTCGGGCTGTGTTGCTGTTGACATGGGTTTTGACGGAGCGTGCGAGAAAGGTGTAAGGCGACGGAAACGTTAATCCAGTGTTGCGATGGAGCCTTGCGCGCGTGCCAGCGCGACACGTGAAGTCTGGTACGAGATGAGCGCGTCGATGAGCTGGGTGCGGGCGTTGTTCAGCGTGATGGAGGCCGTAATTACATCGGCATTACCACTCACCCCCGCCTGGAATCGCTCGCGCGCCTGCGCCACTTCCTGCTCCGCGAGCGACAGACGCTCGCGCGTGGCGGCGACGACCTCCGCCGCGGAGCGAACGTTGAGCGTGGAGCTGCGGACGTCGGTGGAAATCTGGAAGCGGAGATCGCGTGACCGGATGTCGAGGTCGCGGGCAAGGGCAATCTGCTCGCTCTCGCGGCCCTCGCGGCGATGTCCATCGAATACGGGCAGGGAGAGCTGGATGCCCCAGTCGTACGTGGGCAGATAGCTGCGCCCATTCCGCTGGCTCAGGCCTTCATCCGCCACGAGCGATACCGTTGGCAGCCGCTCGCCGTGGATGGACGCCGCAAGCTGCCGCGCCGCCGTGGCCTGAAGTTCCAGCGACTGAAGGTCCTTGCGGTTTCGTCCGGCGGCCTGGACCACACCCGCCTCATCGATCGCTGCAACCTGTGGAAGCGATGCAAGAACATCGGTTGGCTCGACGCTGCCCGGCGGCATGCCCAGAATGCCGGACAGGTCATTGCGGGTGCGCTCGCGCTCATTGCGCGCGATGATCAGCTGCGACCGCGCACCGATGATCTGTGAGCGCGCGCGCGTGACGTCGAGCGCGATGCCCGTTCCTGCCTTCAGTTGATCTTCCGCGATTCCCAGGAGCTCGGCGGCGAGCGTCGAATCAGCGAGCCGTGCGGTGTAGACGGCATCCGCGCGAAGAATGGAGAGGTAGGCATTGGCCGTTGCCGTTGCGACCTGGTCCGCGATGCTTGCCGCGTCCGCGCCGGCGACGGCAACACTCGTCTTCGCTGCCTCGATGCGTGTCTTGACCGAGGGATCATACAACGTCTGCGATACACGAGCGCGTGCGTCGAAGGAGTTGACGGGACCCAGGATGGAGCCGCGCGGATCAAAGAGCGCGGGTTGGCCCGGTGTTACAGGAAATTCGATTGGAAAGGTGGCGCTGTTGATCGTCGAGCCACGCTCAGCCGCAATGGCCGATACGTTCGGCAGCAGGTCCGCTTTGCGTTCCGTCACGCGCGCCTGTGCCGCATCGATACGTGCACGTGCTGCCTCCACGGACGCGTTCTGCTTCGCGGCGAGCCGCACGGCCTCGGCAAGGGTCAGGCGCAGCGTTGCGGTGTCGCGGCGCACGACGCCCTGCGCCGAGGCAGCGCGAACGACGAACGCGAGCAGCGCGACGATGATCGTCAGCGTGACGCCGATCGAGATGGAGCGGCGGAAGGGACGGCAGTTCATGTCAGGCGTGCTGGATTGCATCGGGACGCATTGCGTTGAGAAAGAATTCGCGGATATGCGAAAGAAGTTCGTCATCCGGTGTGCCAGCGATCGACTTGATGCCGTTTCGCTGGTGATACCAGATGCCATGGGAAACGAAGAGCGCACTGAGCATGCGGGCGGCGACGAGCGGATCCATCCGCCGAAAGACGCCTGCATCCATGCCGCGCTCGAGCATGCCGCGTACGAGGCGTTGCGCGCGCTCGATGACTTCGGTGGCGTAAAATATCGCGAGATCGGGAAAGCTGTGCAGCTCCGACGTGATCATGCGATGCATGGCCGGAAAAATCGGGGAGCGCAGCCAGCTCCAGTATCCTTCCATCCACTTGAGCAGCGACGACATCGGATCCTTCTCCGCCTCGAAGTATTCCTCGGCATTGGCGATGAAGGCGATCACGGACGAGCGGATGACTTCGCGAAACAGCTCTTCCTTGTTCGGGAAGTAGAGGTAGATGGTGCCCTTGGAGAGCCCGGCGAGCTTGGCAATATCGTCGAGACGAGCTGCAGCCAGACCACGCTCCGCGAACACCGCGAGCGCGGCATCGAGGATTTGTTTGGGGCGCTCCTCGGGGAGGCGGCGCCAGCGTGGCTCTACTGCAGCTTCGGACATCTGGGTTTGCTAAGTGACTAATTGGTCAGTTATGAATGGCATACCCTTCCGGATGGTTCCGGGAGAATATTAATGACTGGTCAGTAATTTACTTCGGTCGGGTTCCAGTGTCAATGCCATGTGCATTCAAACCCACCTGAATGCCTAGAGCGCTGCCAGGAAGGCCCTGCCCGCCGCCACGTCGCCCTGAACCAGCCCGTGCGACGCCTGCTGCCACTGCAGCTCGACCTGGGCTCCAGCTGCCCGGAGGATTTCCGCCAGACGCTCCGTTCCAGCGCGGGGGATCATCTGATCGGCCACGCCTGCGCTGAGCAGCACGCGTGTGTGGGTGAGGTCCGGCGCCTTGCTAACCTCAAATGGCACCATCGCTCGAAACAGGAGGCCGCCAGCAAGAAGCGATGGTCGCGACAGCAGCAGGCTTGCTGCGATGTTTGCACCGTTCGAGAAACCCAGCGCATAGAGCCGAGACGGCTCGAAGCCGTATTCGGTGGCCGCGGCGTCCACGAAATCACCCAGCGCGGAGGTGCGACGATGCAGATCAGGAACGTCGAACACCCCTTCCGCCAGCCGGCGAAAGAATCGCGGTGCACCATGTTCGAGCACATTGCCACGCGGGCTGAGCAGCGCGGCTCCCGGCATCAGCGACCGCGCAAACGGCAACAGGTCATTTTCATCGCCGCCGGTGCCATGCAGGAGCAGGAGCGTCGGTTTATCGGGCACCGTGGCGGGCTCCCAACGATGAATGTGCAGATCGAGCGCGCTCACGGTGCCGGCTCCGGTTCGGACATCACAAGCTAGCGGAATTCCACAAGCGTCTCGCTCGAGATGCGATGCGGGCGGAAGCCCTCCTCATCCGGATATCCAATGGACACGAGCGCGGGAATGCGGACATGCGACGGAAGCCCCAGCAACGCCTTCACTTTCTCGGCGTCGAAGCCAAGCATCGGCGACGTCGCGAGCCCCTTGGACTCCGCGAGCAGAAGCAGATAGCCGAGCGCGATGTTCGCTTGGTTCGCGCCCCAGTTCTCGCGTTCGTCCGCAGATTTCGTCTCGAACGACGCACGAAATCTCTTCACACCCGCTTCGCGCTGTTCAGCGGGCATGTCCGGATGCATGGCTTCGGGCAGGCGCTCCAGCGCGTTCTGCATGTCGCTGTACATCACGATGGTGGCGGGTGCGCGAATCACCTGCTGCTGGTTGTTGGCTGCCGCGGCGAGGCCGGCCTTGAGCGCTTCATCGCGCACGACGATGAATCTCCATGGCTGCGCATTGAAGGCGGACGGCGCGCGACCCGCCAGACGCAGGAGATCGCGGATCTCCTCTTCCGGAATTTCCGTTTCCGCATACCTGCGAATCGAACGCCGCTGCTCGGCGGCCCCTGCGACGTCCTGCACCACGAACGCACCTGAATCTGCCCTGGAACGCATGTGCTGTATCTCCTTTTCCTGACCAAGACGGCAAGCCGGCAGGCGGTTCCTTGGCTGCTTATCTTGCAATCATGAGACCTGACACGGATTCCGGTACGGCCGGCCGAGTGAGAATCGACAAGTGGCTGTGGACCGCGCGGTTCTTCAAGACGCGCTCGCTCGCCGTCGAAGCGATCGAGAGCGGCAAGGTGCTCGTCACGGATGATCGCGTTAAGCCGGCCAAGCTCATCCAGGTGGGCGACATGGTGAGCGTGCGGCTGGGGCCATACACGCATGTCGTTACCGTGCGCGGCATCTCCGAGCGGCGCGGGCCTGCATCAGTTGCGGTTACACTCTACGAAGAAACATCCGAGAGCCGCGCGGCGCGTGAGAAGCTCTCGGAGCAGTTGCGCATGGCGCCAGCAGCATTCGTCTTCGAGGAAAAAGGCCGGCCAACGAAGCGCGATCGGCGGGAGATCGAGAAGCTGCGCGACGAACGGCGTTGACAGGAACGGAAGCAGGTCGTTTGCTCCTGGCCGCTATCGCCCCTGAAAGCTTGCCGCCAGTATGGCAAGCGCGTCGGCATCAATCACATGCCCGCCGCTGAAACGCTGCAGCGAGAATGCAATGCCCGCGGTGGACAGCCGCTCCACTTCCCTTGCAACGATCTTTGGCGTGACATACTCGTCTGCATCACCCACCACGAACGTCAGCTTCGCGTCCTGCAACCGGTTCGACCACGCCACCATCTCGAGCTCGGATGGAGTCTGCCCTCCCCACAACACCATCTGATCCACGCGCACGTTGCCTGCGCCAAGCCACCGGCTCACGGTGGCCGTCCCCTGCGAAAATCCCAGCACGACGATTCGTGGCGACGCGCCGGACAAATGATGCCTGAGCTCGAGCATCAATCGATCAAGATAGGTGATCTGATCGGCGATCTCCGCCTCGCGATGCTCGCGCGTCATCCAGGTCGCGCCCACGCGCGGCTCCTTCTGGCTTCTGCGCTCCGGAATTGACTCCAGGTAAAAGAGGCTGAGCGCCTCGGGCGCAACGATCAGTCGCGATCCATCGTCGAGCGGTGCAAAGTCACGAATGAAGCGGCCCGCCAGCTGGCCGTAGCCATGACATACGATCCACAGCTCACGCGGAAACCCGTGCGTGGGGCCGAGCGTGTAATACCGCGCCGTGCGTGGTACGACAATCTCATGTGGCCGCGGATCGGTGGCCATGTTATTTACGGCGCCGGCGCAACACCGGCACCTTGCGCGCGATCTCCCGGAGCCGCGTCGCGCCCCGAAAGATCAGCTCGTCCGTCTCGATCAATGCTGGGCCGGCAGACCTTCGCCGGCCCAGCATCAGGGTCGTCCTTGCTCCCGAGCCCACGTGGCTCCGTTCGCCGTTAGTGCTTGACGGGCACCTTGGTGGCCGACGTCGTGCTGGAGATCAGTTGGCCTGCGGCGAGGAGCGCAGGCTGCGTATGCGCCGACGTCAGGAGATCAACGGCGCGCGACAGCGGACGATCGTCGGACAGGTTGCGCTGCTTCGCTCCACCATCACCGAGCACGAGCCGTGCAACACGGCGATCGAGCTCGCGATCGAGGAGTTTCGGGGCAACGGCTTCATTCTTCGCATCGATCGTGACGCCGGCGGCGGTCAGGCGACGGCGAAGCTCGGCGCGCCATTCCGGCGTGACGGTGAAGTTCTTGGGCGAGTTCTTGAGCTCGAACGCGTAGGTGTTGAGCGTGGTGAACCATGCCTGCGACTTCGGAATCACCACGGCACGATAGAAGTCCTGCTCCGCGACCGAGAGCGTGTCGTCCGCGACGATGACGTCCGGCGTGATACCACCGCCGCCATACACAATGCGGCCCGCGTCGGACTTGAAGGTGGGCTTCGCCTTCTTCGATGCTTCCGTCTCCTGCGAGTCAGGCTTCGCTGCGTTCGCGAGCAGCTTGGTCTCGACGAGGCGTCCGTCGGCGGTCAACGTACGGTCGCGGTGAATGCTGCGGCCGCTCGGCGTATACCACTTGCCGGTTGTGATCTTGAGTGCATAGCCAGCGTCGAGCGGGAACACGGACTGCACGAGTCCCTTGCCGAAGCTCGTGGTGCCGAGGACGAGTGCGCGATCGTGATCCTGCAGCGCACCGGCGACGATCTCGCTGGCCGAGGCCGTCTGGCCATCCGTGAGCACGACGAGCGGCGGCTGCGACGCGAGGTGCTCCTTGGACGCACGGTCGATCTCGTCGGGGGTGCGGCCGCGAACGCTGACGATGGACTGGTTGTCCTTGAGGAACAACGAGGCCACGGCGAGTGACTGATCCACGATGCCGCCACCATTGTCACGCAGGTCGAGCACGAGGCCTTTCGCACCCTGGGCCATCAGTGACTTGGCTGCGGTCTCGACTTCTTCTGCCGTGTTCTCGTTGAATGTCTGGAGCGGGATGTACCCAATGTGGTCGCCCACCATCGTCGTATAGGCAACGGCGGGCACGTGAACCTGTGCACGCGAGAACGTGAGCTTGATGAGGTCCGGAATGCCGGGGCGCGCGTAGGTGACGTGCACCTGCGTTCCGATCTTGCCGCGCAGCGCATTCGAGACGCTGTCGATGACGACGTCCGGCATCAGGGTCATCGAATCGACCTTGGTGATGACGTCGCCCTCGAGCACACCGCCCTCTTCAGCCGGCGTGTGCGGAAAGACGCGCGCGACCACGATGCGCGTGCCGCCGCCGGGCATCTTCTGCGCCTCGAGCAGCATGCCAACGCCGCCGTACCGGCCGCCGATGTTGCGATTGAACTCCTCGTTCGCCTTGGGCGCGAGGAGCTCGCTATACGGATCATTGAGCTCGCGGACGAGCCCCTTGGCGGCCTTCTCGAAGATCGAGGAGCTCTGGAGTGAGTCGACGTAGCGGCTCGCGACAATGGACAACACCTGATCGAACAGGCGCGGCGTGGTGCGATACGGCGCGCTCTGCAGGAGAAACCCCCCACCGATCATGGGAAGCAGCAATAGCGAAGCAACGGCCGCAGTGCGTGGGCGAAGCATTCGAAGGACCTCAGCAGGGGACTCCGGACGCACGGATGCGCGGCCGGCCATACGCAAATGTACCAGAAAGGGACACCGCTGTCGCGGCAAACCCTCGTTCAAACGTTCCAGTCTACAGCCGGGCAACCGCCTTCAATTTCCAGATCCCGTTGACCATGTCGGAAGCATAGACT
Organism: Gemmatimonadota bacterium; assembly: GCA_028287285.1. GTDB lineage: Bacteria > Gemmatimonadota > Gemmatimonadetes > Gemmatimonadales > Gemmatimonadaceae > AG11. The sequence goes on along the minus strand of JAQBPY010000255.1, from coordinate 4,396 downwards.
GCGCCGCCAAGATATTGGACGCCCCAGATGTAGACAGGGTTGCCCCGGTCGAGCAGACCGATTCCGAGCTCACGACCCATTTTCTGGAGATCGCACAGGGGAACCGTGCTGTTCGCCGGCGTGGATTTCTGCGCATCCGTACAGGTGCCGAGGTCTCCGCGCACATCCAGCGCACGAACCCCACCATTGTAGTACGCCGCGTACAGAATTCCGTTCGCTTCATCGACCGAGAAGTTATGCGTACCCGCCCCGGCGACGGTATAGAACGAAATTTCCTTCGGCGCGCTCACGGTGCTCACGTCGACGACGTGGATGTCACCCACCGACGAAACGCCAATGGAGCCCGGCCCTTCCTCGCCGATGAACGCATACTTCGTGATGTTGGTGACGGGATCCTTGAGCCACCAGATGTTGTGGACCTCGCCATTGACCGTCTTCACACGCCCCAGCTCGATGGGCGCCGCCGGCGTACCACCTTTTCCGCCGCCGCCAATGTCCCAGATGGCCACGCCGTCGTTCCAGAGCGCGAGATAGAGGAGCCCATCACGCACAAAAGTATCGTGCACGTACGGCGCGCCGATCTCCTTCACGTACACCTGCTGGGGGCTCGCGGGGTTGCTGAGATCAACAGTCACGAGCCGCGCGGGTGTGCTGCCGGGATCGATGCCCAGAAACGCGTACAGCTTTCCGTTCACTCGGCCAATTTCCGACGTGTGCACCCCAAAAAACGTGTCGCTGTTCGAGAAGCGCGCAACCTGTACCGGCTTGCGGGGATCGGCGAGACTGTAGATGACCAGGGCGCCAGGCGTACGCTCCGTCGCCACCACGAGGAGCGAGCCATCGTCACTCACGGCGATGTCGCCGAGTGTGGTGGCATTGTCGACTTTTACCGAGTCCACGAGCCTGGGGACGTCCGCGGACACATCCCAGATGTAAAATGCGCTCGCCACCGCCGTGGCGTTGCCCCACGTGGTGGTGTAGCCCGTGGTGCCACGCACAAAGATTTCACCGGTCGTACGCACCGGCTTGAAATCGCCGCGCCCCAGCACCGTCATCGTCGTGGGCTTGCTCGACACCACGGGCTCGGTGGGCTTCTCACTCGAGCACGCGATGCCGGCGACGATGGCAATTCCTGCAATATTTCGAAATCGAATGTGCATTCGAGTCGGTATCAGTGTGTATGAGCAGGCGAGGCGCCGCCTGCGAGCGTTGCAATAGCCGGCCCACCTTCGAGCGCCACCCCATACCGCCCCATGCGCGCATGCGCTCCACCAGCGCGCAGCCGAACACCGGCGGTGAGCATCCAGAAGCGCGACGTGCCGTACAATCGCTCGGGCGTAACGAGCGAGCGGGAATCACGCGGTGATGCAGCGAGACGTGCAATTTCGATGAAGGGCACACCCAGTACGGTGCCCGAGGTCACAGACGGAGCATCGATCTGCAGCGTAGCCACCCGCCAGCGTGTGATGCCGTTGATGCTCAGGTCGGAGCCAGGACGCGGCGTACGAAACGCATCCGCCAACCGTTCTTCTTCCGGACGCTCCGTCTGCTCCAGCCGCACCGCCAGCCCCACGGGACCGGCGCGGGCGGCACCCTCCACGAGTGCGGACTCATAGCCAAACACGCTCAATTCACGGGTATGATCGCGCTCGACGGTGCGTGCCCACTCGCCAAGCAGATACCGGCCGCCGTCCACTGAAATGGCCCGCGCTGAATAGCTCTGCTTGCGCTGGTCGAGCCCAAATCCGTCAACCTGCTCCGGCGACGCCACGCGGGCATAGCTCCCTTGAAGCTCTATTCCGTGCCAAGGAAGCACGGTGGAGCGAATGGCCCATGAGTCGCCCAGACGACGTAGGCTTGGCAGCGACGAAGGACTCGTCGGCTCATCGCCGCCGAACGTTCCGCCTTCAACGATGGCGGGGCCAAGGCGCACCGCCCCGATCAGGGCCCCGCGCTCGAGGATCTGCGCGAGATGATGATTGATGGGAAACTTGACCATCGGCCGCATCATCGGATCATCGGTTCCAAACGGTGCGAAACCTCGGCCTCCCGTTACCGAGTAGGCCAGCGGACCGGACGCTCCGCGCAGCGTGACCATGAGCTCGTGGACGTACGTGTGCGGGTGGCGCTTGTCGACGTAGCCTTCTCCGCTCGCGCCGGTGTTCAACTCGCCCGATGGCATGGTCAGTCCTTCGCCATTCAGGGCAGACTCCAGCTCGCCGTGCGTGGACCAGAAGCCTGCACGAATCATGGCGAGCGCCTGCGTCAACGCAACCTGTGTCTCCGTAGTACCGCCCGCACTCGGTGACGCACGTGTGACGAGGGGAATGGCCTGCAGCATCACGTGCGCAGCTGGTGCCCTGGCCGAGTCCATTTTCATGGCCCCCATGTCATGATGGCCCTCGTGTTGTGCAGGCAGCGGCAGCGCGCAACCCAGGACGAGAGCGAGCCCGGCACCGGGCCATCGAAACGACATGCGCATAAGTTAGCCTTCTACACCCAAATCCTCGATTCGCACCATCCATGCGCTTTCCGAGCCGGTCCGAGCTCAAAGAGATGTCCCGATTGGCGCTGCCCGTGGTGCTCGCACAGGTGGGGTTGATGCTCATGGGCGTGGTGGACACGCTCATGGTGGGGCGGGTGTCAGCGACCGCCCTGGCCGCGGTCGCGCTTGGCAATCTGTATGTGTTCACCACGGTCGTGCCGGCCATGGGAACGCTGATGGTGCTCGATCCCATCATCGCGCAGGCCGTGGGCGCCAGGGACCGCGAAGGCATTGCGCGCGGCATGCAGCGGGGCCTGCTGCTCTCCGTCATACTTGGCGTCATCATGAGCGTGGTGCTGATACCGGTGCGCCCGATGCTGGTGCTGTTCCACCAGCCGCCCGACCTCATTCCAATTACGACGTCGTACGTCCTCATCTCGATTGCGGGCGTCATTCCCTTTCTCGCCTTCGTGGTGCTTCGCCAGAGCCTGCAGGCCCTTGGAGAGATGCGGGTGATGCTTGCCGTCGTGATCGCCGCGAACCTCACCAATGCGTTTCTCAATTGGGTGCTGGTATATGGGCATCTGGGCAGCCCGGCCATGGGCGCGCCGGGCTCGGCGTGGGCCACGGCGCTCAGCCGTTGGCTCATGACGGCGCTTCTCGTGGTGTTCGGATGGCGTGTGCTGCATCCATCGCTCGTGCCGTGGCGCAAGGAAGCGCTGCATCTGGCCCCCTTGCTCGCAATGCTGCGGCTGGGCATTCCCATTGGTCTCCAACAAGTGTTGGAGTATGGCGCCTTTGCGGCCATCGGTGTGTTGATGGGCGTGCTGGGCACGCGCGAGATGGCGGCGCACCAGATCGCCATCAATCTGGCGAGTCTCACGTTCATGGTGCCGTTGGGCGTGGGGGCGGCCGCGGCGGTTCGCGTTGGGCACGCCGCAGGTGCGGCTGACGCTGAAGCCGCCCGTGAAAGTGCCCGTGCTGCGCTCATGTGCGGCGTGGGCTTCATGCTGTGCAGCGCCACGGCGTTCCTGCTCATGCCGGCCGGCATTGCATCGCTCTATGCGAGCGACGCATCCGTGCTCGCGCTCGCCGCCACGCTCATTCCAATAGCCGGCGTGTTTCAGGTGTTCGACGGTCTTCAGGCCGTGGCCGGCGGCATCCTGCGCGGTCTTGGCGACACACGCGTTCCATTCCTCATCAACCTTGCCGGCTTCTGGCTGGTGGGGGTGCCCGTCAGCATCGGGCTTGGCTTCTACACGCCGCTTGGCGCGGCTGGGCTGTGGTGGGGGTTTGTGGCCGGGCTGGTAAGCGTGTCGCTGCTGTCACTGCGGCGCGTGCGGAGCCGGCTCAGGGGTGCGGTCGTGCGGACGCACGTGGTGCAATCAGAAGGTTTGATCTTCTGACAGCGAAAAACGGGCGACCGCTTTCGCGACGCCCGTTCAGTGCGTGACCGTCTGTCCGGCGATCTGACTAGTTCTTGTGCTAGTTTTTGTGCCTGAACGTAATCCGCCCTCTCGTGAGGTCGTACGGCGAGACCTCGATGGTCACGCGGTCGCCTGCGAGAACGCGGATGCGGAACCGGCGCATGTTGCCGCCGAGTGTGGCGAGTACGTTGTGACCGTTGGTAAGCTGCACCCGGAACGTCGCATTCGGGAGCACTTCCGTAACGGCGCCCTCGAGCTGAATCGCGTCTTCTTTGGCCATCCGTTACTTGCGCATGCCCAAGGGGGTCAGCGCGCGCGCTCGGTACGGCTACGGCGACGGGCGGCGGCGGCCTTGAGCTGGCGGGCTTCGCTCGGCTTCACGTAATAGCGCTTCTTGCGGAGATCCTTGAGGATTCCAGCCTTGGCGATCTTGCGCTTGAACGCCTTGAGCGCCCAATCCAGGCGATCGCTTTCTTCGAGGTGG
>JAQBPY010000391.1 GCA_028287285.1 Gemmatimonadota bacterium | reverse complement strand
CGCTCAGTTGGGACCAGGCGCTCGGAGATCCGACGGGGGACGGGAATGATCCCGTGTTGGCGCTGGCGCATGGGCTCGCGCAGCACCTGCTGCATGAGGACGGCGACGACATTCTTCATCTGCGACTGTTAAAGATCCGCGGTAAAGGCGCGGGCACCATTTCCGAAATGGGCGTCGATCGATCTCGAAGTGAACGCCGTTGCGACGGCCCTGCTGATGCCGGCGGAGTTTCTCGAGCGTGACGTGACGGGCCGGCGGATCGATCGGCGCGACGAGGCGGCCATGCAGTTGATGCCGCGGCAGCATAGCTGCGGACGGTGCGCAGAACAGAGGCGCCGAAACGAATACGCGATTACAGCGCAAGCCTGCCGTAAATGCGATGTAAAGTAGGCTATCTGTCGTTGGCAAGATCATTCAATCATGCAGGGAGGTTAGTGGATTGTTACACAAGTTGTGATAGCATGCTGTTCCGCTATTCGAATTCAGAAATCGTCCACTAGTGCAGTTTTGGAAGCAATCGTACTATACGCTTGACAGCGCGCACGAGATGCGCCGTGCGCTTCACGCCCCTATGCATAGGAAGGCACTCATGGCATCTACGTTGACGTTTGGCACACATCTAACAGGGACGTCATACGATGGTTCGGTTCCAGTAACGATCGGAACGGACGCGACGAGCACGCCGACGGCGAGCACGCTCGTCGCTCGCGACGCATCGGGCAACTTCGAGGCGGATGACATCACAGCGGATGCTTTTTTTGCGGCAGGGAAACCGTGGTTCGACGTGACCACATTCCTGGCGTCACCAACGCCAGGCCATGACAACCAGGCCGCATTCATGAACGCCTTCGCCGCCCTGCCTCCCGGAGGCGGAACAGTATTCGTACCGTTCGGCATATACGAAATCAATTCCACCATCGTGCCTGCCGTGAATCTCGATGAGCGCCTGTCCTGCAAGACACGCCTTCTGCTCGCAGAGGGTGCGGTGCTTTGGTATATGGGTGCCGATGGAACGCCGCTCTTCAGGATCGAGAACGTACACGGACAGGACGGCGCATTCTACTTCGAAGGTGGTGTCTTTGATGGATATCGTGGGGGTATCAATACGATTGGAGTGGAAGTCCGCGTCAACAATGTTCGTTTCCGGCGGGTAACGATTCGCCGGTTTGGTTATTCGAGGGTAGGTGCAGTCAGTACCTGGAGCAATGGAGTCGGCATTCTGTTTTCCACTCCGGCCGCACCAACTATTTGTTGCGCGATCGAACAGTCCCTGATCATCTCTACCGGCAATGGTGTTCGGTCCGAAGTCCATGTCAATGGATTGGATATCATCGACAGCTGGATCGAAGCAAGTGGGCAGGAGGGATTGTATTTCAAAAATGCCAGCAAGGTGACGATGTTTGGTGGCGGTGTTGAAGGCTCCGGATCCGCCCCCGGGTTTTCGTCTGTACCCGAGGTCAAGTTGCTCGGAGATGTGGAGTGCACGCTGGACGGGGTGTGGTTCGAGACCTTTGTAGAGGCAGACAAGACCATCATCTACTGTGATGGAGATGTTTCCACTCCGGTCACGTCGCTCGTGGTTCGCGACTGCCATGTGAACGGCTACGAAACCGATTCGTCGGTTTCCATTGATGTGGGAGCCGAACATCGCGTCATGTCCTTCGAGGCAACGAGCAACTGGATTTCTGCCGCCAGCACGGGGATTCGAATCGGCGCAGACGTCAGAAACTTTTCCGTCGGCCCCCAGAGCTGGGGTGGGGGGTTCGCGTTAACAACGCCAATTGCCCTGAGTGCCTCGAATACGTATCCAGGCACGATCGCCGCGACGCCGTTTGGTGGCATCCGTGGACTTCAACGCGTCTCTGCTGCTTCCTTTGAATTCGTCGGTGGATCTTTCGAGTTTTCTGGCGGGCCTGCCCAATTCTCCGACAATATATCTCTGGGGAACACCATCGTTGATCAGGCGACGGGCGCGGGCAACTACTACGACGTATTGACGATGGCCGGGCGGGTGACTGGAGGGGCGGCGGTGCGAGCCAACCTCTATTCTTCCGATCACAATACGGCGATTTTCAACGTTGCTGCAAACACGACGAGCGCACTCGGAACCACCATTACTTATGCGGATGGGGTGGGGGGCATCGTTCGGACCGCGGACGCGACACCACTCTACCTCGGGGCCAATGGCGGCGCCACGTGGCGGATTACCACGGCCGGTCACCTGGAGTCGACCGCGAGCTCGAACATCGGTTCGACAACCCATGTTGTCGGCGTAGGATATTTCGGTGCGGTGATCGCGGGAACGAACGCGCTTTCCAGCACCTCGGGACTCACTGTCCTCGCTGGCGGCGTGCGGGTTGCAAGCACCGGTACCGCGAAGTTGGTCGGATCTGCGACGCTCGTGGCCGGCACCGTCACGATCAGCACGACGTCCGTCGGCGCAAATTCGAAGATCTTCATCACCCGTACCACCACAGGCGGCACAATCGGCGATCTGCGGGTCAGCGCGATCAGCGCGGGAACGTCGTTCACCGTGGCGAGCGCCAGCGGAACTGATACGAGCTCGTTCAACTGGTTCATCGTCGAAGCCGTGTGACGAAGACGGCTGCATGAAATGCGTTCTGGCTGTCAACGGCGCCCGCAATCGGGGCGCCGTTTTCGTTTCCGCCGGTTGCGCCGCGTGGAGATTACATCGCACTTTTCATATTCGAAAGATTCCGCATTGTGCAACCTGAACGCTCGCACCGTGATAGATGGTGATGTTGCAGAAACGTATGACCGTTGGTCCATGCATACGATGACGTCGCCAACGTCACATATGACCTCGACGCCGAGTGGTTCGCCGCGCGCCGCTTTGTCTCGCGGAGCGCGATGTCCTCGATCTTGGATGCGTGTCGCACAGGGCGGCACTCGCGTTCAATCCGCGATCCACGGACGCGGAGCGAACGACGGCAGCCGCTATCAAGAAGAAAATCCGCGAGCCGTAAAAAATGCCATGTGCACGCCTTTCGCTATGCTCAGGGCGACAATGAGTCCGACGACCGCCGGTCGTTGTGACGCGACTCGCTCGGAATCTCGCCAGGCGCATCAACGTCGCGATGCTTCTCTGCCTGAAGATGAACTCCGGCACAAGCGACACATCCAAGGCCGTCACGGGGCGTTTCTGCATTGTTGCATGGAGAGGCTTGCCATGGGGTCATGCCCCGATGGCCGATGCCGCGACGGTCGTCGATAGTTGGAGCGCAATCTGACGAAGAGGCCATGTACTACGCTTTGAGGCTCGTGCTCGCTCTGTCCACCACGCTACAGGCCCCCGTCGGCCCGCGCCTCGTTGTCACTCACGACGGCAACGGTCCGCCCAACGTTGTGGCGACCGGCTGGGTCGCTGTACTCATCATCTTTACCTTCTTCGCGAGCATCATCGCGGTTGCCGTGCGCTTCATTCTCCTGAGGCGCCGCGCACATGCCCTCGCGGTCGCGAGTGCCACACAGTTCCAATCCCTGTTCGAGCACAATCCCTGTTCGCTACTCGTCTATGACGTCCATACGCTGGACGTCATCCAGGTGAACCAATCGGCCATCAACCTGTTCGGGTACTCGAAGGAAGAGCTGCTGCAGCACATGGCCGTGCTGCTCAGTCCTGAAGACCTCGCGCCATTCGTCCGGGAACAGGCCGCACTCATCGATCTCACGGCGCACAGCCACATGGTCACACGCATGCGCCGCAAGGACGGCGTGATACTGGACGTGGACGTTCGCGGACACCCCACGAGTGCGGGCGGGCGCACCGCGAGGCTGGTGATGATCCTCGATATCACGCAGCGCCTCGCCGCGGAGCGAGGCATACGCGTCGCGGCAGAAGAAGCGCATGCCGCCAGGCACATGCTGCAGTCGCTCATCAACGTGGCGCCCCACGCGATCCTGGCAACGGATGAGCAGCTGCGCGTTACCGTATGGAATGAGGCGGCAACAGCGCTCTTTGGATGGACGGAGGCGGAAATCATGGGGAGGCCGCTCCCATACGTGCCTGCCGATCAGATGCCGGATTTCCTGTTGCGAGTACAGAGCACGCGCGACGATGCCGTGCACGGCTCCGAGGTAACGCGGCAGCGGAAGGATGGAACCCTCATCGATGTATTCGTCGCCTCGGCGGTGCTGCTGAATGACGAGAAACTCCCGGTGGGCTACATCGGCGTGTTCACGGACCTGAGTGAGCGGAAATTGCTGGAGCAGCAGTTGAGGCAATCACAGAAGATGGAGGCCGTGGGCCGGCTCGCCGGAGGCATTGCGCACGACTTCAACAACATCCTCACGGTGATCAGCTCGTACTCGAGCATGCTGCTCGCGGATCATCCGGACGACATTGACACCGATCCGCTCCAGGAGATCAACACGGCGGTTCGGCGCGCCGCGGCGTTGACGAGGCAGTTGCTCTCGTTCAGCCGCAAGCAGGTGGTGCAGCTTGCGCCCATCGACCTCAACACGGTGGTAACGCACATCGAGCCCATGCTCCGGCGAATTGTCCCCGAGAACATTCGCTTCTCGGCCACCTTGCCCGCGCTGCTCGGCTGCGTCATGGCCGATTCCGGGCAGATCGAACAGGTCATCATGAACCTCGTGGTGAATGCGTCGGACGCGATGCCTGATGGTGGATCCCTGTCGCTGGAAACAGGCAACGTCGAGCTCGACGATGAGTACGTTCGCGCCCATGCCGACGTCGTCGCGGGCAGCTATGTCATGCTCGCGGCCACCGACACCGGCATTGGCATGAATGCGGAAACGCTCAGTCATATTTTCGAGCCGTTCTTCACCACGAAACCCGAAGGCCAGGGAACGGGAATCGGGCTGGCGACGACCTATGCCATCGTGCGGCAGTTTGGCGGTCACATCTGGGTGTACAGTGAGCCGGGGAGTGGTACGACCTTCAAGCTCTATTTTCCGCGACAGGACGTACCCCCGGTGGACCTCGAAGCGTTGAAGCGCAAGTCGGGTCCACGGGTACGGCAGGGTGTGGTTCTGCTGGTTGAGGATGATGCCACCGTGCGGCGCAGTGTGAGCTCGATGTTGACGCGACATGGGTACGAGGTCATCGAGGCCGTGGATGCCGAGAATGGACTGGCGCTCGTGGCGCAGCATCAGGAAACCATCAGTACCGTGTTGACGGACCTGATGATGCCCGGAATGAACGGCCGAGATTTTTCCGCGGCGATCCGGGTGGCGCATCCCCGCATGCGAATCGTGCTGACGTCGGGATATACGGACGACGAGGTGCTTCGCCGCGGGTTGCTCGAAAACGGCAGGTTGTTCCTCCAGAAGCCGTTTTCCGCCGAACAGCTGCTGGGTGCCATCGACGGATCCTGAACGTCGTATATTGAGGGATGTCCGAGATTGCCTCGACCGGAGCGCGGCCTGCGCCGTTGGATGTCGCCCAGGCGTATGATCGTTGGGCGGCGCACTACGATGACAATGAAAACGCGACGCGAGATCTGGACGCCTCCGTGCTGCGCCGTGCTCCGCTTTCACTGGAGGGAGCGGACGTCATCGAGGTCGGGTGTGGCACGGGAAAGAACACGGTGTGGCTGGCGAAGCGGGCGCGCCACGTACTCGCAATGGATTTCTCGCCCGGCATGCTGGCGTCCGCGCGAAAGCGTGTGACGTTCGCCAATACACGGTTTGTCCAGCACGACATTCGCGACAGATGGCCCGTCGAGGAGGGTTCGGCGGACGTCGTTATCGGCAACCTCGTACTCGAGCATGTCGAGGTGCTGGACCACGTATTCGCCGAAGCGGTGCGGGCAATTCGACCAGGCGGACAATTCTTTCTCTGCGAGTTGCATCCGTTCAAACAGCTGGGCGGTGGACAGGCGCGGTTCACGGATCCCGTTAGCGGTGAGGTGGTGCTCGTGCAGGCCTTTCGGCATTCCACGAGTGAATATGTCAATGGCGGCATTGCTGCGGGATTCATCCTGCGCAACATCGGTGAGTGGCGCGATGCCCATGCAGCAGAAGACGCACCGCCACGCTTGCTCTCCGTGTTGTTCGAATCTCCGGTTACGTGAAGAGCTCATCTCGTTCGGCAACTGCGGGTCATCCGCCCCATATGGGCGACACATATTCATCACCAGCAGCATGAGGATTTCGTGAAGCACACAACGTTCATTGCGCTCGCCGTCGCGGCGATCGCACCATCGCTGGCCGCGCAGCAGCGCTGTCCCGCGATAACTGCCGGCGCCACGATGCCGGTGGAATACACAGGTGGCCCGACTGTCCCTGCCATTACGGCGTGCGACCTCATGACTCGGCTCTATGTCTACGCGGCCGATTCCATGCGCGGACGTGAGGCGGGAACACCGGACGCCATTCGCGCGACTGCATACATCGAGCGCGAAGTGCGCAAGATCGGGCTCGTGCCTGCAGGTGACAACGGCACGTATTTCCAGAACATGCCGGTTTCGGCGCGCGTTGTGAGTGCGTCGTCCATGATCATGGTAGGGAACAAGATGTTCCGTCCCGATGTCGACTTCAGCGCGGCGGGCGCGGCGGACAGGAGCGTTACGGGTGACGTGATCTTTGGCGGTCTGCTCAGCGACACCACGAACGCACTCACCGCCGATGCAGTACGCGGAAAGATCGTCGTCGTGACGGGGGCACCGGGCGGTGGGCGAGGATTTGGCGGCGGTCGCGGTGGGCCGGTGAATAGTGCGCTCGCCGGTGCTGCGGCGATCGTCACCGTGAGTCCATTGATCACGAGGCCACGGCTCCAGTATGTGCTCAACGATACGATGCAGAATGAAGGCCGCACTGCTTACGCCGCAGCGAACCCCGCGGCAGCAGGGGCCGGCGGCCGAGGGGGACGCGGCGGAGCAGGTGCTGGCAGTGCGCCGCTGACCATTACCGTTTCTCCCGCGGTGGCGGACGCGATGCTTGGCAAGCCCGCTGCGAGTGCGACGCGAGGGGACAAGGGTGGCTCGGCGTCGATCGACATCAAGGTCGAGAATGTGGCCCAGCCCACGCGAAGCGTCGTTGCAATACTTCCAGGCAGCGATGCAAAGCTCAAGAGCCAATACATCGTGATCGGTGCACATTCCGATCACATCGGCATGGCAAACGCCGTCGTGGAACATGATTCACTCAAGGCGTACAACATCGTCGCTCGTGTGGAAGGTGCCGACTCTCGTGGCGCGCCGCCACCGACCGCGGAGCAGTGGATCCGCATCAATGCACTCAAGGATTCGCTGCGTCGTGTGCGACCCGCCCGCCTCGATTCCATCAGCAATGGTGCAGACGATGACGGGTCCGGCTCCGTGTCGATTCTGGAGATCGCGGAGGCATTTGCGAAGGGCGCGGTGAAGCCGAAGCGGTCGCTGATCTTCATCTGGCAGACCGGTGAGGAGAAGGGGTTGTGGGGCTCGCAGTGGTTCTCGAATCATCCCACCGTGGCGCGTGACTCCATCATCGCCGACCTGAATCTGGACATGGTGGGCCGTGGAGCGGCGTCGGATGTCACGGGCCAGAACAAGGAAAACGTGGAGCTGTTCGGCGCGGAAAACTACCTGCAGCTCGTGGGCTCACGCCGGCTGTCCACCGAGCTCGGTGACATCGTGGAGGAGGTGAGTGCGAGGCAGCCCGTACCGTTCAAGTTCGATTACGCGATGGATGCGAACGGTCATACGCAGAACATCTATTGTCGGAGCGATCATGCGAACTATGCGCGTTACGGGATTCCCGTGGTGTTCTTTACCACCGGTGGGCACGCGGACTATCACCAGGTAACGGACGAGCCGGAGTACATCCAGTACGAGCACATGGCGCGGGTCGACAAGCTCGTGTTCGACATTGCGCTCAAGGTTGCGAACCTCGATCACCGGGTGAAGGTGGACAAGGCGAAGCCGGAGAGCCCGTTCGCGCGGTGCCAGCAGTAAGACCCGACAAATCCAGATCCTTCGCTGCGCTCAGGACGGCCTGCGCGCAGCGGCCGCCATGGTCACTGGAATGGCGTCGGGAAAGAATTGTCGGGCGTCAGGCACGATCCGAAGATCTCCGTTCATCGCGCCGCGACTCACTCGGAATCTCGCCAGGCGCATCATCCCCACGACGCTTCTTCTGCCTGAAGATGAACTCCGGAGCGAGCGCGACACCCAGGGCCGTCACGGGGAGAATCTGCTGCGCCTGGATGAGCAGCGCGACGGCGATGGCGGCGTTCTTGTCGAGACCAAACGCCACGGCCGCGGCGGCGTACGCCGCCTGAAACACGCCCACGTTGCCCGGAGTGAGGCGCGCAAGAAACCCCACATTCACGGCCAGCAACGCCGCGATGGTGGACACGGTGGTCATCGGGAAATGCGCGGCGACGGCGGTCATCTGGTACGTGGCCACCTGGAGTGTCCACGCGAGCACGCTCAGCACCAGTGCCCAGGCGAAGCGCGGGCCGCTGGAGATATTGCCGATAGTTCCGATGAAGCGCGAGCCATACTGCTTGAGGCGGCCCTGCCAGGTACCGGGTTTTGGACCACCAACGGTTTCGATGACGTCGGGCCGCTTGAGGAGCCACACCAGCAGCCCACCCATGGCGACGAGCGCGATGATGGCAAACGGCTTCAACTTGCCGAGCATCGAGGGCAGGTCGAGAAAGGTGACGGCCAGCGAGAGGAGCACCACATACCCGATCAACTCGAACAGCCGCTCGAGTGCGAGGGTGGCGAGCACGCGCGCGCTGGTGATGTGGGCACTGCGCGATACGAATACCACGCGCGCGGCCTCGCCGCCATTGGCGACGAGCACGTTGTTGAGTCCCGCGCCGGCAAACGTCGCACGGAGCGCGAGGGGCAGGGACGTAGCTCCGATGGGGCGAAGGAATATCCACCACCGAACCCCCTTCACCACGATCGACAGCAGGTTCACGAGCGCGGCCGCGAGCAGCATCGGCTTGTTCACGGTGAGGATCGACGCGCCGATCTGGTGCCAATTCACCTTGGTGGCGAACACCACGAGCATGGCCAGAATGAGCAGGGTGAGGCCAAGTCGGAGCGCGCGCGATACGGCTGGCTTCATTCAGCGTCCTGGTTCAGATGGGCAAAGTGGCGAAACCAAATCCTTTCGCGCGAAGTCCTTCGATAATTCCCGGCAGTGCGGCCGCCGTCTGCATCCGGTCGCCGTCCTCGTCGTAGCCGTCGCCGTCGTGCAGCAGCAAGATAGAGCCGGCGCGCATGCCGGTCAGTGACCGTCTCACGATCTCGTCCGCGCCAGGCCGCGCCGAGTCCCAGACGCCGAGCGACCAGCCGATTGTCCGCTCGCCAAGGGAGCGAGCAATTGGTGTGACCCACGGATTCCGAAATCCATGGGGTGCGCGGAACACACGAGGACGCACGCCGCATGCCCGCTCGATGGCCTCCACGCCGCGCGTCAGGTCGTCGCGCACGTAGGCGGGAGTTTGGCGGTGCAGCTTGCGATGAAAGTAGCCGTGATTGCCGATCTGATGCCCTTCGTCGGCCATGCGCTTCACGAGCGCAGGCCAGCGGTCCGCGTGGCGGCCAAGGACGAAGAAGGTTGCCTTCACATCCTGGGCCTTCAGGACGTCCAGAATGACGGGGGTCGCGCGCGGGTTGGGGCCGTCATCGAATGTAATGCTCACGACATTGGCGCCGGCCGGCAGGTTATTCAGGACCGGTCCGAACACCCACGAATTGCGATGCCAGGTGCCGTGTGCTGCGAGCCCCACAGCGGCGAGGGCGGCTGCAACCGCGCCGATCATACGGAAATGGCGACGCGTCCCATCACGGTGTGGTAGACGTCGAGTACCTGCGATGTCACGCGCGGCCAGCTGTACTTCATGCTCTCGTAGCGCCCCGTGGTGCCGAGCTGGATGCGAAGTCCTTCGTCATCGAGGAGCTGGACGAGCGCATCGGCAAGGGCATCGCGGTCGCCACAGGACGTCATCAGCGCTTCTCGGCCATTTACGACCACGTCCTGAAACCCGAGGATGTCGGAGCAGACGATAGGCGTTTCGCATGCCATGGACTCGAGCAGCGTGATGCCGAAAGAGGCCTTGGTGGTAGGACAGGCGTAGATACTACTATGTGCATAGTATCCAGGACGCCCCTCGAGCACGGGGCCCACGAAGGTGATGTCCGTGTCGCCACGTGCCTGCTTGTAGTAATGCTCGCGCAACGGGCCGTCCCCGACCACCACCAACTGCGCCTCCCGCCGGCGGCCCTTTACCTTGCGGAACGAATCGATGAGCGTGGTGAGACCGTTCCTGGGGTCGAACCGGCCCAGAAACAGGATGGACGGAACGTCCTTCCGGATCTGCGGCGGAGCCGCCACGCTTGGATGGAAGACGTCGGTATCGATGCCGTTGGGGATGATCTGCCACGGCGCGCTGAAGTAGCGTTCCAGCGCGACCGTGGTGGAATGCGACACGCAGATGGCGGCGCTGAGCATTTCCAGGCGCTTCCGGAAGAAGCTGTTCAGGAAGTAGTAGCCCTTGGACTTGTCGAAGTACGTGTGAAAAGTGCCGACGACGGGGCAGTCGGCTTCTTCAATGGCCATCAGGGGCAGCACGGGCGTCAACGGCGAATGCACGTGGACGATGTCGTAGTTGCCGGCTTTGAACACCTTCCGCATCTCGCGCCGGAGACCAATGCCGATGGTGATGCGCGCCTGCGAGCCGTTGGCATACACAGGCTGGCTCCGGCCAATCCGGATCACATGCGGCTGCGGCTCGGCGCCGGTCAGATTGGAGGTGATGATGTCCACATGGTGCCCGCGGCGGCGTGCCTCGCGGGCAAAAAAGTGGACGTGCTCGCAAACCCCCCCCATGTGCGGGTAGTAGTACTCCGTGACGAGAGCGATGCGCAGGGTGCGCTCATCGCGGGACTCGGGCAGGGAGGGGAGGTTCGGGAGCGCCGGTCGGCGCTTCTTCAATGCGGCGCTACCGGACGGTGGGTTCAAGAGCGGCATGTGCAGCGGCTAGGCGGGCAATCGGCACCCGGTACGGCGAACAAGAGACATAATCGAGTCCGATCGCGTGGCAGAACTTCACGCTTCGGGGCTCACCTCCGTGCTCTCCACAAATACCGACTTTGAGCTGCGGTCGCACACTTCGGCCCCCTGCGACTGCCAGCTTAATAAGACGTCCAACCCCCGATTGGTCAAGGACTTGGAAGGGGTCATCGGCAAAGATCCCCCGTTCCACGTACTGAGGCAAAAAGCGGCCCGCGTCGTCCCGGCTGAGTCCGTACGTGGTTTGCGTCAGGTCGTTCGTGCCAAACGAGAAGAATTCAGCGCGCTGCGCAATCTCGTCGGCGGTCAGGGCGGCCCGGGGCAGCTCGATCATGGTGCCGATGCTGTACTCGACCTCCTCGCCCATGACGCCAATGACCTGCCGCGCGGCCTCGAGCAGGATGGCGCGCTGGTTGTCGAATTCCCGGTAATCCGCGACGAGAGGGATCATGATCTCAGGACGTACGTCGAGCCCTCTTCGTTTCGCCCGGAGGGCAGCCTCGAAAATGGCGCGGCCCTGCATCTCGGTGATTTCCGGGTAGGTGATCCCGAGCCGGCAGCCGCGGTGGCCGAGCATCGGGTTCGTTTCGCGGAGGCTTTCGACGACGTGCGCGAGATCCGCCCGGCTCACGCCCAACGTCCGGGCCAGGAGCTTTGATTCCTCACCGCCATGCGGCAGGAATTCGTGGAGAGGCGGGTCGAGCAGGCGAATGGTCACAGGCAGGCCCGCCATCGCCTCGAAGATACCCTCGAAATCCGTCCGCTGCATGGGCAGCAGTTTGGCCAACGCCCGTCGACGTCCGCTTTCGTCACGCGCCACGATCATCTCGCGCATGGTGGTGATGCGGTCGCCCTCGAAGAACATGTGCTCCGTGCGGCACAGGCCGATTCCTTCGGCACCAAACGCGCGCGCGATGCGGGCGTCGCCGGGTGTGTCGGCGTTGGCGCGCACCTTCAGCGTGCGGACTTCGTCGGCCCAACCCATGAGGCGGTTGAACGACTGATACGCAGGCGCCGAGTCGGCGCCGCGCAGGCCTCGCGTGACCGCGACGACCTCGCTCGGTGTCGTCGGTAGGTCGCCGAGGTAGACCTTGCCGGTCGCACCGTCGAGGGTGATCCAGTCGCCCTCATTGACGCGC
>JAQBPY010000238.1 GCA_028287285.1 Gemmatimonadota bacterium | reverse complement strand
CATTGCTGACACGGCGAATAATCGGGGCCGCGCAAAGCTCGATCGCGTGATCTTCAGCATCGCGCCGGACTTCAATGCGGCCGTCACCCGCTTCTTTGCCGGCGATGCGGATGTCTTCGAGACACTGCGCGTCGAGCAGTTGCCGCAGATTTCCAGGGACACCGCCCGGCGAGTGCAGCGGCTGTCCGCGCTGGCGTACAACTATCTCGCGATGAACGCCAGGGATCCCAGGAATCCTTCGCAGCCCCATCCCATCTTTGGCGAGCGCGCGGTACGGCGTGCGCTCTCCATGGCGGTGGACCGGCGCGCCATGCTGAAGAACGTGTTCGACACCGTGGGGCAGATGTTGTACGGTCCGTTTCCGCACACGGTAAGTGTGGCGGACACCACCCTGCCGCAGATTCCGTACGATACGGCAAAGGCCAACGCGCTGCTCGATTCCGCCGGCTGGGCCAGAGGCCCCGATGGCATTCGGACCAGGAACGGCAGGCGTCTCGAGTTCTCCATCACCACGCCCAACTCGAGCGCCGCCCGCAAGTCGTACGCGGTGCTCCTGCAGGAAGCCTTTCGCAAGGTTGGCGCAGACGTCAAGATCGACGAGAGCGATTTTGCGAGTTACGTCTCCAAGCTGAGCAACCATACCTTCGATACCGAAATGGCCAATTTCGGCACCGATCCCAGCGTGTCGGGCTTCAAGCAGAGCTGGACCACGGCCGCCATCGGCAAGGACGGCACGAACTACTACTCGTACTCCAATCCTGTCGTCGATGCGGCGCTTGACAGCGCCGTCATGGCCTTTGACCCGGCTCGTTCACGCGCTTACGCTCGGCACGCGTTCGAGACCATCATGGACGATGCGCCGGGCATCTGGCTGTACGAGCCACCCAACATGGCGGGTGTGCACAAGCGCATCCACATGGTGAAGCTCCGCGCCGACCAGTACTTCTCCGGCATGGCCGACTGGTGGATTCCCAAGGGCGAGCGCAGCGCGCGCGACGCCATCGGTCTTCGTCCCGCGCCCTAACAGGTGCGGCGGTACCTCGCAGGCCGGCTGCTCCAGGCGTTGGGTGTCGTCGTCTTCGTGACGACGCTGACCTTCGTGCTCATCCATCTCGCGCCTGGCGATCCCATTGGCCAGGCGCTGCAAGGCCCCAATGTCACGGAGGCCGTGCGTAACGAGTGGCGCGCGGCGTACGGCCTCGATCGTCCGTTGCCCGAACAGTATCTGCGATGGGTCGCGAGTGCCGCGCGCGGCCAGTTCGGCTATTCGTTCTCGCAGCATCGGCCGGTTCGCGACGTGCTGGCCGAGTCGCTGCCGCGTACGCTGCTCCTCTCCAGCATTGCGATCCTGTTCAGCTTCGGACTTGGCATCGGCGTGGGACTGCTGCAGGCGGAGCGCCCGCGCGGCGCCCGGGATCGGTGGCTCGGACGCGTGTTGCTGCTGCTGTACTCCGTGCCTGATTTCTGGCTTGCGTTGATGGTGCTCATCCTGTTCGCGTATCGGCTTCCGCTGTTTCCCGCCGGCGGCCTGCACGATTCGGTGACATATGCATACATGTCGCCAACGGGACAGTTGCTCGATCGCATCAAGCACCTGGTCTTGCCCGTGCTCACGCTCACCATGCTCTCGACGGCGAGCATCGCGCGGTATCAGCGGAGTGCGCTCGTGGCCGTCCTGCGCACCGATTGGATGCGCACGGCGCTGGCCAAGGGCTTGAGCTGGCGACAGGCCGTCCGCCAGCATGCGTTTCGAAATGCCTTGCTTCCAACGATTACGTTATTCAGCCTGACAGTTCCCACGTTTGCCGCCGGCGCCATCTTCGTCGAGATGGTGTTCTCGTGGCCAGGCATGGGCTTCAACACCGTCCATGCCATTGCCGCGCGCGACTATCCCCTCGTAACCAGTGGCGTCCTCGTCTCGAGCGTGATCGTCGTGATCACCGCGCTACTCGCTGACATCGCGGTCGCCGCCGCGGATCCAAGAGTGCGGCTCAGTTGACGATGCATGCCGCTCGCATGGACGGAGCGTCCGTCCGCCGTCGTCTTGTCCGTGACACACGCGTGCGAATTGCGCTGGTCGTGCTCGCCGTCATTGCACTGTCGGCCATCCTGGCGCCGCATATCGCACCGTACGACCCCAAGCAGCAGCTCGACATCACGCATCTCAACGGTCAGCCGCCGTCGCTCGCGCATCCGTTCGGCACCGATCCATTCAGCAGGGATGTTCTCTCGCGTCTGATCTTCGGCACTCGCGTTTCGTTGGCCATCGCCCTCTCGGCCGTGGCCATCGCCATGACCTTCGGCACCCTGTTCGGCGCCATTGCGGGATACGTGGGCGGTACGGTTGATGCCGTCCTCATGCGTATCGTTGATGCGGCATTCTCCATTCCCACGCTGCTGCTGCTCATCGTCGTGATCGCCTTGTGGGGCGACATTGGTATCGTGTCGCTGACGCTACTCATTGCCAGCATTGGCTGGTTCACGGTGAGCCGGTTGGTGCGCGCCGAGACACTCGTGGTGCGCAATGCGGATTACGTGGTCGCTGCGCGTGCGCTGGGGATGCCGGGCTGGCGTGTTCTCGTCCGCCACGTGCTGCCGAACGTCGTCGCCCCCGCGATCATCGCGTCTACACTCGCCGTCGGCAACGTCATCCTGCTCGAGGCCGGTTTGTCATTTCTTGGCATCGGTGTCCGCCCGCCCACGCCGAGTTGGGGCAGCATCATTCAGGACGGTAGCGAGCGTGTCTCCGATCTCTGGTGGCTCACTGTTTTTCCAGGTCTCGCCATCCTGATTACGGTTTTTGCGTGTAATGCGCTCGGCGACGCCTTGCGGGATGCGCTGGACTCGGGCCAGCTTCTCAGTTCGTTCGACGACGCACCCCTGTCGTCCTGAGCGAAGCGAAGGACCTGCTTTCAAACAAAAAAACATTTCCAATTCCCGTGACTCCTCCGCTTCTCGAGATCGACAACCTTCGTACCTGGTTCTACACCGACTCCGGCGTTGCCCGCTCGGTTGACGGCGTATCCATGCGCGTTGACGCCGGCGAGACGCTGGGCGTCGTCGGCGAGTCCGGATGCGGAAAGAGCGTGACGGCCCTTTCCATTTTGCGGCTGATTCGTGCACCTGGCCGGATCGAGCCCGGCAGTGCGATTCGTTTCGAAGGGAAGGATCTGCTCACCCTCGCAGAAGCCGACATCCGACACGTGCGCGGCAATCGCATCGCGATGGTATTTCAGGAGCCGATGACGGCGCTCAATCCGGTGTTCACGGTGGGTGACCAGATCGCGGAGGTGGCCCGCATCCACACCGACATGTCGCGCAAGGAAGCGGCCGCCAAGGCAGTCGAGATGCTCAGGCTCGTCGGCATCCCGGACCCGGAACGACGCGCCACCGAATACCCGCACCAGCTCTCCGGCGGCATGCGCCAACGCATCGTCATCGCGATGGCGCTCGTCATGAATCCCGCGCTGCTCATCGCGGACGAGCCCACCACCGCGCTCGACGTCACCATCCAGGCGCAGATCCTCGAGCTGCTCGCCGATCTCACCAGACGGCTTGGCACCTCCATCCTGCTCATCACGCATGACCTCGGCGTCGTCGCCGAGAATTGCACACGGGTCATCGTCATGTACGCCGGCGAAGTCGTGGAGGAAGCGACCACCTCGGACCTGTTCAGGCACGCACATCACCCGTACACCGAGGGGCTCCTCGGCGCCATGCCTCGCGTCGGCGGCCACGCCGAGCGGCTTGCGACCATTCCCGGCACCGTGCCCGCACCGACGAACTGGCCTGCCGGATGCCGCTTTCGCGAGCGCTGTGAGTATGCGTGGGAGCGATGCGAGCAGGAACATCCGCCGCTCTATCAGATTGGCGAAGGGCATGTGTCACGCTGTCATCTTGCCGTTGAGCCAGAGCGCCGCGCCAATCGCCACGTGCCAATCGCTGCGCAGGTCGGGGCTGGTGCCGCATGAGCACTCCACTTCTCTCCGTTCGCGATCTCGTCAAGCACTTCCCCATCAAGAGCGGAATATTCGGCAAGGTCAGTGGCCAGGTACGCGCGGTCGACGGAATTTCCTTCGACGTCAACGCCGCGGAGACCCTCGCCCTCGTTGGCGAATCCGGCTGTGGGAAGTCCACCGCCGGTCGCGCAATCCTGCGCCTCATCGAGCCCACCTCCGGCAGCGTGAGCTTCGACGGCCATGACGTGTTGACGTTGGGCCGAGAGGAGCTGCGCCGCCTGCGGCGCAAGATGCAGATCATCTTCCAGGATCCGTTCTCGTCACTCAACCCGCGCATGTCCATCGGCGCCATCGTGCGCGAAGGTCTCACCATTCACAAGCTCGCCGAGGGCGCCGCCGCGGACACGCGCGTGCGACAACTGCTCGACGAAGTGGGATTACGGCCCGAGTACGCGAGCCGCTATCCGCATGAATTTTCCGGCGGACAACGGCAGCGTGTCGGCATCGCGCGTGCGCTGTCCGTCGAGCCGTCGTTCATTGTGTGCGACGAGCCCGTGAGCGCACTCGACGTGAGCGTCCAGGCGCAGGTGGTCAATCTGTTGCAGGACCTCCAGCGCGATCGTGGGCTCGCGTACCTCTTCATCGCGCACGATCTATCAGTCGTGGAGCACATCGCAGACCGTGTCGCGGTCATGTATCTCGGACACATCGTCGAGTTGGCGCCGGTGGATATGCTCTTCGACATGCCCATCATGCCGTACACTCAGGCGTTGCTCTCGGCGGTTCCGGCTCCCGAGCCCGGCGTCAAGCGTGAGCGCATTCTCCTCACCGGCGACGTCCCCTCTCCGGCCAACCCACCGTCGGGTTGTGTATTTCATCCGCGCTGCCAGCACCCAGCCAAGGACGAGGAGTGCGCGCGCGTCGTTCCGCCGCTCGAGGAAAAGACGCCCGGCCACTGGGCGGCCTGCATCAAGCAGAACGCACCCGACTTCTTCATTCCGCGGTCGGCCCTCCACAGAAGTGTCCCTTCACCCGTGAATTCATGAACGACGGTCAACGTCCTCCCGATACCGCAGCGATCGTCGCCGACCGCAGCTTCTTCGGACATCCGCGCGGCTTGAACACACTCTTCTTCACGGAGTTCTGGGAGCGGTTCTCGTATTACGGTATTCGTCCGCTCCTCATCCTCTTCATGACGGCCGCCATCACGCAAGGCGGCTTCGGCTTCAGGAGAGACGCGGCGGCGGCCATCGTCGGCATCTATGCCTCTTCCGTTTATCTTGCCTCCCTTCCGGGGGGCTGGATCGCCGACCGCTGGCTCGGCCTGCAACGGTCGATCTTCTGGGGCGCGGTCCTCATCTCGCTCGGTCACATCTCGATCGGCCTGTCCGCCATTTTCGCACACCAGGCATTCTTTCTCGGCCTCATTCTCATCGTGATGGGCACCGGCCTGCTCAAGCCGAACGTGTCGGCCATCGTGGGGCCGCTGTACCCGGAGGGCGGTGCGCGGCGCGACAGCGGTTTTGCCGTCTTCTACATGGGTATCAACCTTGGTGCCGCCATCGCTCCGTTCGCGACCGGCGCACTCGGGGAAAAAGTCGGCTGGCACTGGGGCTTCGGCGCGGCCGGACTCGGCATGATCATCGGGACAATCTGGTTCCACATGCGGGCGCCAAAAACGCTTGGATCCATCGGTGCAGAGCCATCGGCCGACGCGCAGCAACAGAAGAAAGTTCGCACGATCACGCTGAGCGTCGTAGCGCTGTTCCTGGTGTTCGTCGCGGTGGCAATGGCCGGCATCATTCCAATCGAGCCCGTCGCCATCGCCACGAAGATGACGTACTTCATCGGCACGCTCAGCGTCCTGTACTTCGCGTACCTCTTCTTCTTCGCGGGTCTCGATCGCAATGAGCTGAAGCGCGCCGTCGTGATCCTGGTGCTGTTCGTGTTCTCCGCCACCTTCTGGTCGGCGTATGAACAGGCGCCCACGTCGCTCAATCTCTTTGCACGCGACTTCACGGACCTGCACATCTTCGGCTGGCAGATGCCGATCCTGTTTCTCCAGTCCGCGACACCCATTTTCGTGGTGACGCTGTCGCCCGTATTCGCCGCCGTGTGGCTCGCGCTCGCGAAGAGGAACATCGATCTCTCCGCACCGACAAAGTTCGCTTTCGCGCTCTTTTGCGCAGGCCTGTCCTACCTCATCATGGTGTCGGCCACGAACACGGTCATCGCCGGCGGCGGCGTGGGTGTCCGTGTCTCGGTGATGTGGCTGATCGTGACGTACTTCCTGCAAGTCGTCGGCGAGCTCGCACTGAGCCCGGTTGGCCTGAGCTCGGTGACCAAGCTCGCCCCTCCACGCTTCATCGGCCAGATGATGGGTGTGTGGTTCATGTCCATCGCACTCGGCAATCTTGTCGCGGGGCTGCTGGGCGGAAACGTCGATCCGGAAAAGCTCGCCACGATGCCCGCGCTCTTTCAGCACACCGCGTACACCCTCTTTGCGGCGGCCGCCATTCTGGCAATTCTCGTGGTGCCGATCAGGAAAATGATGGCCAGCCGCGACGAGATGTAAGGCAAGGCTTGTCGTACTGAGCGAAGCGAGGATCCGCTCTTTTTATGGCCAGGAAAAGATGGAAGAAGGAATCGTCGGCTCCCTTGCATCGGACACATCGCGCGGTTCGCGGAACACGAACCGCGCGCGATCCACATTCGTGAATGAAATTTCCCACCCTCGCGCCGCGCCGCCCGTGACCGGAATGGCGAGATCCGCGCGCCACACGCGCGTGGATTTTGGCGGTATCGCCGCAATGAGTCCAATGCCGATTGACGCCTTTGGCCCCGTCGTCACGCCAAACGGCACGTCCCCCGCCCACTGCTTCCCCACGTCCGAGAAAAACGCGAGCCCCACGTCACTTTGATCGAGGACACGTCCGAGCACGAATCGCTCCTCGAAGCGCCCCAC
>JAQBPY010000209.1 GCA_028287285.1 Gemmatimonadota bacterium | reverse complement strand
GAGCTTCAGCTCGAGATCATGAAGGTTCTCTGGAGCCGGCGTGAAGCGACGGCCGCCGAGGTACAGCTTGCTCTCGAGGATCGCGAGCTCGCCATCACCACCGTGTCCACGCTGCTTTCTCGGCTCGAGAAGCGCGGCATCGTCACGCATCGCAACGAAGGCCGGCTGTTCATCTACCAGGCAACACTCAGCGAGCCCGACGTCCGCGCCTCGATGGTTGGCTCGCTGGTCGACTCGATGTTCGGGGGCGATC
This sequence comes from Gemmatimonadota bacterium, assembly GCA_028287285.1. Classification (GTDB taxonomy): domain Bacteria; phylum Gemmatimonadota; class Gemmatimonadetes; order Gemmatimonadales; family Gemmatimonadaceae; genus AG11. The sequence continues at coordinate 10,229 of JAQBPY010000209.1, read as the reverse complement.
CGGCTGCGCTTGTCAGCCAGTTGCTTTCCGCACGTGATGTGTCGCCCGGCGATGTGGACCGCATGCGCAAGCTGATCGACGACAGCCGCAGGCGCGGCGGCAAGCCGCGTGGCTGAGTCCGTGATGCGGTTCGCGGGCACGTGGCTCCTGACGTATCTGGTGCACAGCACCGTGATGCTCTGTGGCGTCGCGCTGCTCTCGGTCGTACGGCGGGCCGAGCGATGGGAAGAGTTCGCGTGGCGGACTGCGATGTTCGGGAGTGTGATCACGGCATTCATCCAGATGTACTGGCCGCCGGCACACTCTGCGGCCACGGCCAGCGTGCCGGTAAATGCGTCAGGTGGGTTGTTGCCCATTGTTGTTGCGGCGTGGATTGTGGTTGCGGTGGTTCGACTGGCGACTCTTGCACGAGCGCATCGTGTGTTGCGGCGGCTCGTTCACGATCGGGAGCCGGTGGCGGGACTTGCTGGCGTTCCTGCGCGTGTCTCCGTGTCGCGGCGCATCATGTCACCCATGGTCATCAGCGACCGCGAGATCTGCCTGCCCGCATGGGCGTTGGTGGAGTTGTCGGCCGACGAGCTCGAGGCTGTGCTCGCGCACGAGACGGCGCACATTGCCAGGCATGATCGCGCGTGGCTGTATGCGACGGCGTGTGTGGAGCGGGTGTTGTTCGTGCAACCACTCAACGCACTTGCTGCCTCGCGTTTACGGGATTGTGCCGAGCGGGCGTGTGATGACCTCGCACTGGCCCGATGTGCGAGTCCTGTGGCCCTGGCGTCGGCACTCGCGCGTGCCGCGGAGTGGATCATCGGCGCACCTGCGCGGCCACTCGTGGTTGGCATGGCGACGCATGGCTCACTCGCTCTGGAACGAGTGCGGCGCATTCTCGACCCAGCGGTGGTGCGGTTGGACGGAAGACGTCGGCCTTTGCGTGCATTGTTTGCGGTAGCCGCGTTGACGGCTGTGGTGCTGCTCGCGCCTGTCATCACTTCGGGGCCGCTGGTGCAGTACACCATCAGTGCGCATGATGAGGCGGGGCCGTTCACACTGACGCTCGAGCGTGGGCGGGTCGTGGGTGGCACCGTTGACGGAGCCGTCGCGCGGCTGCGGCAGTCGGGTGATCGGGTGGAGGTCGTCCCGCTTAAGGGTGAAGCGTTGCGTGTCACGCTTACGCGCGATGGCGGGATTACGTGGCTGTCGCGGGAGAAGGGCGGCCGGTGAGGCAACCTGTCATGTGGTTCACAGTGTCGTCCGCAATTGCGGCGCGGATACCTGAGTGTCATCCCGCCATCGCGCCGGGATAACTGAGTGTCATCCCGCAATCGCGGCGGATAGCTGGGTCATCCCGCAATCACGGGTGGATACCTGAGTGTCATCCCGCAATCGCGGAGCGATTGTCGGGAGATGGGCTGCGTCGCCTGTGGCTTGATTGGCGCAAAGAGACGGTACGGTATATCCCGAGACGCGCACCGCGCGTCCGGGATGACAGACCGTTGCAAGATGTCACCCCGTAATTTCGGCGAGGATAGTTGATAGTGTCATCCCGCAATCGCGGAGCGATTGTCGGGAGATAGGCTGCGTCACCTGTAACTGAAGCGGCAAAACGACGTACGGCGCCATCGACATCCATGCGGATGAAGATCCGCAGTAACCATGTACACAGGAGATCATCGTGCTTCGTTCAACTACACTTGTAGTCGTTGCCTTCGCGACGAGTGCCAATGCCCACGCACCGCGCGATACCGTTGCCCGGCTGGACAGCATTGCGCACGAAGTCGCACGAATTGGCGCACGCCATGGCGAGGCGATCTGGCCCGGCTTCAGGCCCGATACCATTCCGCTGTCGTTCGTATTGCCGTCGCACGGTGATGTGTTGTTCGGGTGGCGAGGCACGCTGCCGCAAGGATACGTTGCGCTCGACAACGGTGGCGCATGGCGCGGCCAGCGCGCGCTCGGCGCCGCGAGCACGGGCACGATGCTCGAAGGACGGCGCGTGGCGCAGGTCGTCGTGAATGGACACGACGCCGCGATGCTCGTCGCCACCGCGCTGCATGAAGCATTTCACGTGTTCGAGAACGCGTCGAAAAAACCGGCCGCGAAGTTCGGGCGGGGCGAAAACTCGATGCTCGTGTCGACGTACCCGGTGTTCGACGTCGACGACGAAGCCGCGTTCGCGCTGGAGGGAAAGATTCTCGCGGCAGCGCTGACGTCCTCGTCGAAGCGAACGCTCGCGCGGCAGTTCGTGGCGGTGCGACGGGCGCGGCATCGCCGCCTGCCGGGTGAGTTCGCGGAATTCGATCAGCTCAGCGAGCTCAATGAAGGTCTCGCCGAGTATGTGCTGGTGCGGGGCCTGCGGTACGTGGAAAGTGAAGGGCCGCGAGGCTGGCGCGCTGTGGCCGCATCGGCGATTGCGGCGCGCACCGTACTCCTTGCCAATCTCACGGGCTCGGAGAATCTGTCGCTCCGCTTCCGGTATTATCAGACTGGTCCGGCACAGGCACTCCTCCTCGACGACCTTGCCGGCCCAACGTGGAAGACTCGAATGCTGGCCGAGAATTCGACGCTGCAGGACATGCTCGCCGTTGCCTCCGGTGTGGATTCAGTGGCAATGCTGGCACTTCGCGGCGCAGCGGCAGCGTTCGACACGGCGTCGCTGCGCGCACGTGCGGAGAGTGGCATAGGGCGGCTCAGGTCTGCACGGCGTGCGAAGGCAGACAGCCTGCTCTCGCAACCGGGTGTGCTGTTGGTGCTCGCGGCCGATTCGCTGCCTGGCAAGGATTTCAACGCCTGTGGGTACGATCCACAGAACCTGCTTCAGGTCACGTCGTCGGTGAACATCCAGATGCGATGGTGGAAGCCGTGCGCCGTGGGGCTCACGTCGGCGGAGTTCAACGTGCCATCGGTGCACGACGAAGCGGCGGGCACCATCCGAGCCGTGCTCAGTGACGTGACGCTGACGTCGAACGGCGTGGTGCTCGACGTCAGGGATGGCGAAACGATGCGGAATGTGCGCGCGTTCAAGCTCGACTCACCGCGGGCAAGTGTTCAGGCTGTGCGCGCAGATATCTCGCGGTCGGGCGCAACACTCAGCATCTGGCCAAAAGCGCCGTAGCTCGGCTCCGTACCTCGCCGTTCATTCGCTGGTTTTCGTATCGAGGCGAGCGGCATCAACGGCTACGCTGATGGTATGATATCTCCCGACACGCGCAAGCGCGTGCGGGATGACAAATGCGTGCGGGATGAGAGCGCAAGTGCGTGACAGCAGAAGGGCGTGCGGACATCATGGGCGTGCGAGGTGGAAGCGGGCGATGCAGCCGCGCGCATCGGAGCGGTTTTCCACGGTGAGCACCCCGCCATGCAGCTCGGCGATCTCGCGGGAGAGAACGAGACCGATGCCCGTGCCGCCGGGTTTCGTTGTAAAGAACGGGACAAAAAGATTCGCGGACGCAGGCAGGCCTGGGCCATCATCTTCCACGTCCACGGTGAGGCCCGCGTCGTCACGTTGCCAGCGGACGCGGACGCCGCCCTGGGTCGACAGCGCGGCGTCGACGGCATTCTTCACGAGATTGATCAACAGCTGATCGAGCTGGTCGCCGTCGGCGTCGATGGTGACGTCGGCATCGGGTTGAATGACAACGTCGAGACGCGACTCGAGGCGAACCACGCGCTCGATCCATGCCCGCACGGAAAGCGGCGCACGCTTTGGCGGCGGAAGCTTTGCCAGCTGTGCGTAGGAGCCGAGGAAGCGGGTGAGGCCAGCAGAGCGGTTGGCAATGACGCCCAGTCCGCGTTGGAGATCGTCGCGCAGCTCGCCGTCGGGAGGCTCGCGGTCCAGCAATTCACGCAGGCGCTCTGCGAGGGAGCGGATGGGTGTAAGCGAGTTGTTGATCTCGTGACCGAGTACGCGGATGATGCGTTGCCAGGCGAGACGCTCTTCTTCGCGCAGCGAGCGGCTGACGTCTGTAAGCACGACAAACTGGTGCGGCTGGCCGCCCTGCCTGAAGGCTCCGCGCCGCAGTTCCCAGCGGCCGCGACGGCCGCCAAAGGTGAGCTCGACGACGCGCGGCGTATCGCCACTCAGCGTCTCTCCAACACCCAACTCCTCCGCGCGGCGGCCGAGGAGCTGTTCGGAGGATCGCTCGAACAGTCGCTCACCGGCGGCGTTCGCGAGACGCAGCGCGCCTTCTTCGTCAAACGCGAGTACGGTGACGTCGATCTCCGTCATCACGCGTCTTAGCAGCGCCGTCGCCTCCAGAGCACCGAGCCGCCGCTCGCGAAGATCGGCCATGAGACCGTTGATTTCCAGCATGGCGAGGCCGAGTGCGTCGCCTGCGTTATGGCGTATTGCGCGGTGTGAGTAGTCCTGTTCCCGAATGGCGGCGAGCATATTGGCGAGCGTCTGTAAAGGACGTACGACGCTCTCGCGAAGGAACAGGATGCACCAGAGCCACCAGAGCACGAGCACGGTGATCGCTGTCCATCGCGTGCCTGCGGCGAGGTGTGTGTTATGAAGGAATGTGACCGCCACGATCGTCGACGGAAGGCCAGCGCCGATTGCGAGCGCGGTGATCCGTCGTTCGTGGGTGGCCATTGGAGCGGGTCAGAGCCCGTGGCGCTGCAGACGGCGGTAGAGCGCACTGCGTGACAAGCCCAGTGCTTCCGCGGCGGCGCTGACGTTTCCGTCGAAGCGGGCGAGGGCTTTCGTGATGAGGACGCGCTCGACGTCCTCGAGACTCATTTCGTCGAGGCGCGGGACGCCGTCGCCCGCGGCGCGGAAGGTGAGATCCGGCGCATAGAGCGTGTCGCCTTCGGCAAGGAGCGTGGCGCGCTCGATGGTATGGGCGAGCTCGCGGACGTTGCCTGGCCAGGTGTACGCCATCAATGCCTGCATGGCATCGGCGCTGATTTTTGCGAGCGGGCGTTGATAGCGTGCCGCGAACAGGCGCAGGAAATGTGCGGCCAGGTCGGGGATGTCTTCGCGACGGGCGCGCAGCGGCGGCAGATGGATCTCCACCGTATTGAGGCGGAAGAAGAGATCCTCGCGGAACTTTCCCGCGGCGACCGCGGCGCGCAGGTCCGCGTTCGTGGCGGCGAGGATGCGCACGTTCACGCGGCGGGTCTTGGAGGAGCCCACGCGCTCGAACTCGCCTGTTTGCAGCACGCGCAGCAATTTTGCCTGCTGCGCCATGGAGAGATTGGCCACTTCGTCTAGAAAGAGCGTGCTGCCGTCCGCGAGCTCGAAGCGGCCCACGCGATCCGTCTTGGCATCGGTGAACGCGCCTTTGGTATGACCGAACAACTCGCTCTCGAAGACCCCGTCGGCGAGGCCACCAAGATCCACAGTGACCATCTGGCGTCCGTTGCGCGGCGAAGCGGCGTGCAGCCAATGGGCGACCACGTCCTTGCCGGTGCCGTGCTCGCCGGTGATGAGGGCACTGGCGTCCGAGGGGCCGATGCGCTCCATCAACTTCAATGCAGGCTGCATGGCGGCCGACGTCGCAATGAGCCGCGGTGCGCCGGATGGACGCAGCGACTGGTTTTCGCTCTCGAGCCGCTGGCCTTTGCGGACTGCCTTGCCGAGCTCGATCTGGGTTTGCAGGATGCGGAGGACGCGCGTATTGTCGAAGGGCTTTTCGATGTAGTCGCGTGCCCCTCGGCGCAGTGATTCGATGGCGCCCTCGATGCTGCCCCATGCGGTCATGACGACGATGGGGAGTGTGTTGTCGATCTGCTGGAGGCTGTTGATGAGGTCCAGACCTTCGGAGCCGCCGGTCGTGTCGCGCGTATAGTTCATGTCCATCAGCAGCGCATCGAAGTCGCGCGTCGTGACCGCGGCGATTACCGCGGAGGGCGACGTCGCCGTCTCGATCTGATAGCCTTCGCTCCTGAGAAGCAGCCGCAGGGCCTCGAGCACATCGCCATCATCGTCCGCGACGAGGATTCGGCCCGCTAGTCCAGCCATCCATCCTTCAGGTTGATCACGCGATTGCCGTACGTGGCATTCTGCTCCGAGTGCGTGACCTGGATGATGGTGGTGCCTTCGCTGTTGAGCTTCGAGAAGAGCTCCATGATCTCGCGGCCCTGCGCGGAGTGCAGGTTGCCGGTTGGCTCGTCGGCGAGGAGGAGCTTGGGTTGGTGGATGACGGCCCGGGCCACGCCGACGAGCTGCTGCTGGCCGCCGGAGAGCTGGCTTGGATACAGGTCTTTTTTTGCGACCATGCCGAAGCGGTCGAGTGTATCGGCGACGATGGCCTGGCGGTCGGCTTTCCTGATGTCGCGATAGGAGAGCGGGATGTCGAGATTTTCCGCGACGGTGAGGTCGTCGAGCAGGTGGTACTGCTGGAAGACGAAGCCGATGAGCGACTTGTGGAGCGCCTGCCGGCGTTTCTGGTCGAGCGTATGGACGGGGTTGTCGTTGAGGAAGTATTCGCCCGTCCAGCCGCCATCGAGCATGCCGATGATGCTCAGCATGGTGCTCTTGCCGGCGCCGGAGGGGCCCATCACGGTGACGAACTCGCCCTTCGCGATATCGAGGGTGATGCGGCGGAGGACGTAGCTTCGGCCGCCGGGGATCGGGAAGCTTTTCTCGATATTGCGAAGGGAGATCATGCCTTAAATAAGGTGCGTGACGGGGGGTTTGTCATCCCGCCTCATTGTCATCCCGCAGCCGCAGGGCGGCTGTCGGGAGATTCTGGATTCCACGATGCGCGGGGTGTGGCACAATCCCGACATGCGCACAGCGCATGCGGGATGACACTGCGCGCAGGTGTCAGGCGTGCACGGCCGCCTGCTCCTCGACCACGCGGCCGTCGAACAGGTGCACCGAGCGGTCCGCGTGCTGCGCATAGCGCTGATCGTGGGTCACCATGCAGATCGTCGCGCCGTTGCGGTGCAGCTCGCGCAGCAGCTCCATCACCGCTTCGCCGTTCACGGAATCAAGATTGCCCGTGGGCTCGTCGGCGAGGAGAATTGCGGGGTCACCGGCGACGGCGCGCGCCACGGCGACACGCTGTTGCTGACCGCCCGAGAGCTGCGCGGGGTAATGCTTCACCCGATGAGACATGCCGACCTTTTCCAGCGCCGCATGCACCCGTTCCTTGCGTTCGGCGGCGGGCATGTCGCGATAGGTGAGCGGCAACTCGACGTTCTCGAAGACGGTGAGGTCGCCGATGAGGTTGAACGCCTGGAAGATGAAGCCGATCTGCCGGTTGCGGACGCGGGCGCGGTCGCCGGCGTCGAGGTTCGCGACCGAGGTGCCGTCGAGCAGGTATTCCCCCCCGCTTGGCGAGTCGAGCAGGCCTAACAGCGACAGCAGCGTCGTCTTGCCGCAGCCCGACGGCCCCTCGATGGCGACGTACTCTCCGCGTGCGATCTCGAGGTGGACGTCGCTTAACGCGTGCGTCTCCATCTCGTCGGTGAGGAAGACCTTCTGAATTCCCTTGAGGCTGAGCAGCGGTTCCATGGTGATCTCCCTTACTTGAGTCGGACGCGGTTGGATGAATCCCAGTTCGACATATCAGACAGTATGACCCTGTCGCCGAGTTGGAGTCCCTTGATGATTTCGACGGTGTTGACGGAGGAGCGGCCCAGCACGACCTGTACACGTTCGGCGGCCTTGCCGCCTTCGGTGATCCTGAACAGCGCGACCATGCCCGTGCCGGTACCGCTGGTTGGCCGTCCGGTGAAGAGCACGTTCTTGAGGCGTTCGATCTGGATGGTTCCGTCGACGGAGAGATCCGGGACCGCGCCGGCGGGCAATGCGCCGTCGAGGGCGACGTCGATGGTCACGGTGCCCGCCTGCGCCGACGGATCCTTTCGCGAGACATGTCCCTGGACAAGCCCGTTACGCGTATCAATGGACGCCACCTGGCCGACCTGGACGTCCTTGGCCTGTGATTCCGGAATGCGGAGGACGGCTTTGAGCTTGCCGGGCTGCACGACCTTGGCGAGCGTGGTGCCTTCCGGAACCCACTGGCCAAGTTGCAGGGTGAGATCCTGAAGGACCCCTGCTTCCGGCGCGCGCACCGTGAGTGACTGGAGACGATTGCGCTGATTCGCCGCAATGGCCTTGAGCTGCAGCACCTGCGCACTCTGGGTGGCGATCTGCGAATCGATCGCGGCGTTCATGAGGGCGAGACGTTCCTGCTCGATGCGCAGGCGCGTGGTGATCTCGGAGGCCTGTGCCTTTTTCGTATTCACCTCGAACGCCGCCATGAGCCGCTGCTTCTCGAGCTGCTCTGCCGCCTGCATCTCCTGCTGCGCGGTGACGTTCTGCGTCTTCATGTTGGCGACGGTGCCTTCCTGCGTGAGCCGCTGGCTTTGCAGGTTCGTCTTCAGGTTGAGCAGGTCGATTTGTGCCTGCCGCACCTGCTGGTCGGCCTGCATGGTCTGGATCTGGAGATCCGGATTGGACATCTCGAGGAGTACACCGTCGGGTGTGACACTCTGGCCGCTGACCGCGACCAGTCGTTCGACGCGCGCGGAGGCCTGTGCCGTGATCCAGCGGATGTGTTCGGGCACCAGGGTGCCGGGCCCGCGGACTTCGCGGACCATGTCGCCGCGGCGGACGCTGTCGGTGAACAGCGTTGAGCCGTCGACGGTCGGGGAGGCTGGGCCGAGGCGTGCGAGGGCGACCGTGACCACGGTAAGGAGGAGGACACCCGCGCCGATGGCGGCGTTGCGGGTTCGCTTGGATTTGGGGGCTCTGACGACGTCCATGCTGTAGCTGCTTCGGGTGGGAGTGACGCTCCTTTCCAAGGCAATGGGTGTGCCCGCTTTTGGTATTTGTAACCTGTTGATTTACATATAGTTACATCTTAGTGTCCAGCGTGCGGTGTGCGGTTGTGCGAAAGCGCGTCCCACAACCGGACACATGGGCGGTGCGGACATGGCTCTATATGATGGTGGCGCTGGCGGTTGGCGATGCCGGTGTATTCGGTGATCATCGTCCCCGCTGACCAGCGGCGAACGTTCTACGCGTTGATGTGCGTCGTACGGAGGCTGCGGACGTTCGTACCGGCAATTCCTCTATCTCACAGTCTGCCTCCTGGCGGCGCAGTGGTACGGTTCCACCTTCATCCGACGGTGGTGCAGCGCGAGGTACAGCGTGCGCTTCGCGCGACGGAGATCACGAAGCGCGGGGGTTGCCACACGTTTCGGCATTCGTTTGCGGCACATCTGCTCGAGGCCCGGTCCGACATCCGGACGCTTCAGCAGTTATTGGGGCATCGCGATGTTCGGACGACGATGATTTATACGCATATATCGAAGCGTGGGTCGTCCGCCACGCCTCCCTTTGAGCAATTGTGAAGTCAAATGTCCGAGTGTGTAAAGTACAGCGCCGGCTTTTTGGACTCGGATTGTGTAAGATGTTGCTACTGTGGGTTTCTAGTATTTTCGAGGAGCGCCCGGCGAAACGGAGCTGTTATTTGTTCTCCACGCTGCCCAATAGGCGTTAGACCACATCACGATCATTGGCGCGATGGATAAGCCACTTCCAGCACGATTGTATAAATACCAACCCCTTTCGGCGCGGACTCTGACAGCGCTAAAAGTACGTACCATGTGGTTTGGTCAGCCGGCACGACTGAACGATCCCTTCGACTGCGCAGTTCCGTGGAAGCTGAAGCCGATCACCACAGAGGATTGTTTGCGCCTATTGGCGGATCGTTCGGACCCCGAATGGGTGAGATTACAGAGCGAAGCGAGTCTTGTAGACGCACACGGGTTTCCGACACAGACTCTGATGAGTGCTATCGAGAATTCTGGGCAAAAGGCTTTCACGCAGCTGGCCGAGACATACTACGGCGCACGCGGTGTGACCTACTTCTCGGAGTCGCCGGACAGCACGCTACTTTGGTCGCACTACGGAGGCGGGCACCGCGGCATCTGCCTTGAGTTCGATACTTCATCTGCGTGGCTGAGTCGCCTGCATCCGATCACCTATGGCGATAGCCTCCCGGCACTGACGACCTCAGAGATAGATTTGGTTTGTCATACACTTGTAGGAACCCCCGTGCAGATCTATCAGGCGAGAAGGTCATCGAGTTCCTTTGCCCTCGAGATGCATCCCGTGACGTACACGCCATTTAGGTATTCACGCGCCGATGTGGTCTAACGCGACTCTATGAGATTGAAAGTCATGAGCGGCTCGAGGATCTGCGCGTCTCGCTGAGACGCCCGAGGGCGCGCAGCGTCACCGCACCCCTCGCGGGAGGCAGTCATGACGG
>JAQBPY010000188.1 GCA_028287285.1 Gemmatimonadota bacterium | reverse complement strand
CGCACGGACACAGACGTTCGCCACCAGCCGGCAACCGCCGAATGTGCCTCGCCCAAAGCTCATTGGCATTCTGAACGGGCCCATTCAGTGGGGCGACACTGTCTGGGCGGCTCTTAGCTGGGAAACTGTGGCCACCCAGCCGCCTCACGTCCGCAACTCGATGTTTCTCCACGAGTCGTTTCACATCGTCCAGAGGTATCCGCTCGGACTCGGTGTATCAACGAACTCGGCTGAGCATCTGGATGCCGTGGAGGGCCGGTATTGGCTGCGGCTTGAATGGCACGCGCTCGCGCGAGCGCTGCGGGATTCGGGAGAGGCACGCATGCTCGCCATCCGCGACGCGCTGACGTTCCGCCAAGCTCGCTATGCACGCTTTCCGGCCCAAGTCGAAAGCGAGCGTGCCCTCGACATCAACGAAGGGCTCGCGTCGTACACCGGCATTGTGGTTGCCGCCCCGTCCAGGGCCGATGCAATCGCACGGGCGCTCGACGAGTTGACGGGACAGGAGAGCGGATAAAGTTATGAGCGCACGGCCGCGTACGCGTCAGGGCCCGCATACGGCCTTCTGCTCGAAGCCGCGTCTCCCGGCTGGCCACGAACCGTGCGCTCCAGCGACAATCCGGCTTGGCTGTTGATGCGTGCGCTCGGGGTCCAACCGACCGCCGACGCCGCGGCGGCAGCGGCGCGATACGGAGGTGCCAAGCTCCACGCCGCCGAGGAACAACGTGAGCAGCAGCGGCAAGCACGAATCGCGGAGTTGCGGCGGCGGTTCGTAGATGGCCCGGTGCTTCTGATGCCCGGCGGAGGCAGAGGCTTCACCGACTCTCACGGTGCCGTAGTGATTCCCGATGTCGGAACCGTTTTTTTTGGCGAGTACCACATGACCGGAGATTGGGGCGCCCTCGATGCGGACAAAGGCGTGCTCGTCTCGGCCGATGGCCGAACGCGGCGTCTGCCGGCGCCCGTGCGGGGTGACAGCACAACGGCCTCAGGCAACGGGTGGACGTTCAAGGCCGGGCCTGGATGGGTGGTTCGGGAAGGAGCAAGGCGAGGTGACTATGAAGTCGTTCGGCAGTAGCCGTCGGCCGATTACGGCGCCGACGGCAGCGTCAGCGTAACGAGGCCGGACTTCGGCGTGAACTGCGTGAGCTGCGACGTGGGCCACGCGACATACGGCCCGGTGCAGCTGAACTCGTCGCGATACGCCCGGATCTCAGTGCGGGGCAGCAGGCGATAGTAGCCGATCTTCGTGAACCCGATGACGCCCCCCGTCGTTGCGCGCAGCACGCCCGCACACGCTACCGTGGATCCATCGTATACCCCGACCGACACGCGGGCATTCGTCGGATTGAACACTCCTGCCGTCACGTACGTCGTATCGTTGATGACATTGGTGATCTCCAACGTGGAACGGATTCCTGACACGCGCAGTCGTACCGCGCCGATTTCATCCGCGATCGGCGTCCCGGTGGTGTCGGTCGGCTTCGCGGACGTCCACGTGAGCCACTGCGCGGAGGGCGAGACGGCGAGACCGCTGCTGGCACCACTGAACAAGATCAGCGCGAAGGTATCGTCGACGGCAATCGTCACTGGGGCCGCGAGCTGATTGCTCACGATGAACCGAACAACGCCCGCACTGGATTGGTCCGATACAGCGACTGGGTCGCTGCAACTCGCGAAACACGCCAGCAGGATCGAGCGCTTGAACGCCTGAGTCGCTCTCAACGGAATGACCTCGTGCGGGAACAGTCGCTGTAACATATCGCGCAACAGACCTGGCGTGAGCCGTTGTTACCCAGAATAGAGTGGCGACCGTTCTACGTCGCGGCAACGTCTGGCAGGTACCAGGCATCGGCTGCATGTTGGCCGTAGTTCATCCCGAGTGATCCCTCCATGATTCGAACCGTCCTCGCGCTTGTTGCGCTCGCCGCCAGCGCGCATGCGCAGGCTCCCGTTGCCGGCGTGGTCTTCGAGGACACCAATGGCAATGGCGTGCGCGACCCTGGAGAGCGGGGCGTTCCCAACGTCGTCGTCTCCAATCAGGACGTGCTCGAGAAGACCGATGCATCGGGAAACTTTCGCATTGCGCGCGGGCCCACGGGCATCGTGTTCGTCTCCGTGCCAGACGGATTCCGAATCGTCGGTTCCTTCTGGCACTCCACCGACGAGCTCCATCCGGACTTCGCGCTCGAGCGCGCACGCGTTCCGACGAACTTCACCTTCATTCATGCCTCCGACACGCACATTTCACCGGCGTCCGTCGCGCGCACTCGGCGTTTTCGCGCCATGGCCGATTCGGTGAATCCGGCCTTCGTCATAGTCACCGGCGACCTGGTACGTGATGCGCTGCGCGTGAACGAGGCGGAGGCCACCAGCTACTACGACCTGTTTGCGCGCGAGGTTGCCGGATTCAGGAATGCGGTGTGGACCGTTCCGGGAAACCACGAGAACTTCGGGATCGAGCGCGCCCAGTCGAAGGTGGAGAGCTCGCATCCCCTGTACGGCCGAGGGATGTACCGGCACTACCGCGGGCCGGACTACTACTCATTCACGTACGGCGGCATGCATTTCGTCGGCTTGAACTCGGTCGACATCGACGACCAGTGGTACTACGGTCACGTCGACAGCGTGCAGGTTGCGTGGCTCAAGCGCGATCTCGCGGCGATTCCTGCCGAGATGCCCGTGGTGACGTTCAATCACATTCCATTCTTTACTGCCGTCGAGTCGATCAACGGCTACTCCGACGCGCCGCCTGCACCGTCGGTGATCACCGTGAATGGCAAGTCGCAGTTCCGCCACAGCGTGTCGAACGCACGGGAGATCCTCACGCTCGTCGGCATGAACCGCTACGCCATCGCGCTCGCCGGACACATGCACGTGCGCGAGCAACTCCGATATGCGGGCATTCCCCTCCGCTTCTATCAGACGGCCGCAGTCGTAGGGCCGGGCGGGTCTGGCGTGCTCACGTTTCCGTCCGGCATCACGGTGTACCGCGTGACGAACGGCGTCGTGGACGACGGAACGTTTCTTCCGATCGATCCGGTGGCCCCGCAGAGGTGACCTGACGCGTCAGCCAGCGGCCAGTGAGAGTGTCACGTTGGCCACGCCCAATCTCTCGCGATCTGGCAGCACGATGACAATTTGCGCCAGCCACGGCCCCGCTTGAGGTGCACCTCACCGACAGATAGGTGGGCGCGCCGTTTTTCATGCACTGATCGTGCGGCTCGGAACGCCGAGCGCGCCGTTCGTGACATGACCCGCGACAATGCTTTTGGCGTCTCCTAGACTTTCGTGAAGGAAATACTCGCATGGAGATGACCAATGGAAAACGACGACGAACCAGT
>JAQBPY010000187.1 GCA_028287285.1 Gemmatimonadota bacterium | reverse complement strand
GCGCGCATTCGCACTCGTTGCGACGCGTTGCCGCGATTGCTGACGACGTATGTGGCGGTGTACCTCTCACCGGCAGGGACGAAGCCGGGCGCCTCGAGGAGCGCGACCTCCACCTCACGTCGCGCGCGGACGCGAATGGCGAGCGTCGCATCAGGATTCTTGCCGTCGGCGCCGCTGAACCTGACGACGAGCGCGTATTGGCCGGCGGCCGCCGCGCGCGGAACCGCGACGCTGACCACCAGCACCGCACGTCCCTGCGGAGCAATCCTGAGCTCGCCGTGCCTGGACAGGAGCCGCCAACCGGAGGGAAGCGTCACCGAAACGACACCTGCGACCGGGGCGTTCGAGTGGTTGGACGCCACAAAGGCGGTCGTGATGCCCTCACCCGCTGACGCCTCACGCGAGGTCGAATCCGCAGCGGCGATCGAGACTGCACCGACCTGCTGTGCGACGGATGCTTTTGCTGTCGTACCTTGCAGGGCGGCTGCCGTGAGCAGGGCCGCGATCATCACCGCGGTTCGCACCACGCCCTAGTAGCGTACATCGAACTCTCCAGCGAAAATCTCATCGCCGCCCGCGTCGGCCAATACCATGGCCTTATAGGCGCCGGTACGGAGCGTTCCGAGCTTGAATTCCTGCCGCAATGAGGTGCCGGGATACAGCAGGCCACGCTGCTGCTCGCGCTTGGCGACGAGTTGTCCTGCGGAGTCGTAGAGCTCCAGCGACATCCGCGCCCTGGCGCCGCGATCACCAGCATTGGTCACGTCCAGACTCAGCGTGGCATCGGAGCCTGCACGTGAAGGCGCGACGGCAACGTTGGCGAACGCAAGCTCCATTCGGCCGGTGGTTGCCACGTGCGTCACGATCTGCGTGCCGTACCGCGTCGTGGTGCGGAGGCCAAGTCGCGGATCCGCTCCCGCCTTCTGTACGGATTCCGGCGATCCTGGTGCCACCGTTTCGACCATCAGCATGCTCCAGAACGTTCCCACCAGTGGCGAGCCGCCCTTCGGGACGGTCACCGAATACTGAACGGGAATCGTCTGGCCCGCTGGAACAGTGACGTAATCCGGCGTGAACGTGAGCCACCGCGCATTCGACCGCGGCACGGAGCCAGCCACGCCGAAGATATTCCGCCCGTCGGCGTAGAACATGTAGTCGGTCTGGTAAATCCTTGCGTCCTGCGGCTGCGTGGTGGAGTTCCTCAACTGGATGACGCCCGTGTAAATCTCACCGGGATCCGCGCGCCGCTCGACAACCGCTTCGCTGATGATGACGACCTGCGCGGAGACGCACGGCGACACGCCACACAGAGTGGCGATCAGGCACGCAAGGGAGAGTCTCATCTGCTGTCATGTTGGGGCGACGAGTGGACAGGTGTCGCGGACATCTACGGCCCCGCAACAACGGCGAACGATACGACCCGCCAGCGAGGAGAAACGACTCCTGCCGCCACCGTGGCGCGGAGCGTGTACCTGATGGAAAGACCGGAGAACGTGCCGGCAGGAATCGAGCGCACCACGTCCTGCGGCACGGTCGTCAGGACGACCGGGCCCACACTCACTGCGCCTTGGGGTGCGGCCAACGTCACCTCGAGCGTGACGCCGGGTGGCATCGCTCCATCGATGAACGCTGTGATCTTCTCACCAGCAGCGACGGTCACGCTGTAAATCGTCGAGCCGTCGATTCCTGGCAGTGGCTGGTCGCCCGCAATCGCGGTACCGACGATCAGCGGCGGCGGGTCACCGGAGAGAACGATCGTGCTGGATTGCGCCGTCGCCGCTTCCGCGGTGATCGTCAGGCAGGCGACGATCGCCACCCCGCAGCTCACAGGCCGCAGTAACGTCAGTGAGCGTCTTGCACCGCCGCCGAGCAATGCGGGGAAGAGCGTGTTCACGGACACCGTCCGCTCGAGAAGTAGGTGGGCATGGTGGTCGTCAGCTGCCGGCGATCATCGTGAGCGTCACGGTGCGGCTCGCCGAGCTCACCGTACCCGCGGTCGAAGTCGCCGACAGCGTGTAGGTGACCGCCTTGCCTGACTCGCTCAGCTTCGTGATGCCCGTGACGGCATCGACGGCGACTGTGCCCAGCGCGACCGTGATGGATGTTGCGCCGTTTGGGCTCTGCATGCTGAGCGAGAGCGTGACGCCGGCCGGCATCGGTGCATCGATAGCGGCGGTAACCTTGGAGCCAGTTTGGTTCGTGGTCACTGCCCAGGTCGTCGCAGTATTGCTGACCGGCGTGGGCGCGCTACCGGCTACGGCCGTGTTGATTACAAGCGCGCCCGGATCGCCGGAAACGCTGATCTGGTTGATCGGGTCAATCTGGAACGTGACCGTCTGTAGGGATTGAGCTGCCGCATTTCCGGCGAGCGGCAAACCAAAAGCGACAACCGCGTAAACCGTCGGACTGATGCGCATGTTCAGCTCGCAATGCGTGTGGTCTGGCGCGCGAACAGACATTCGCGCGGCGCGGGACGGGAAGGCATCGGGGCTGCTGCGCTCCCCTTTGCCGACCCGTCCCACTTTGGCGCGTATCAGGTGCCAGCGACGATTGTGAGCGTAACCGTCCGGCTGATCGAGCTCACCACGCCCGCAGCAGACGTCGCGGCGAGTGTATAAGTGACCACCTTACCGCTTTCGTTAAGCTTGGTGATGCCGGTAACGGCGTCAGCATCAACTGTGCCGAGCGAGACCGTGGTGGACGTGGCGCCAGTCGGATTCTGCATCCCGAGCGACAACGTGACTCCGGTCGGCATTGCGGCGTCGATCGCGGCGGTGACCTTCGAGTTCGTCTGATTGGTTGTCACCGCCCACGTGGTCGTCGCGTCGCTGACGGACGTCGGCGCGTTACCAGCGACCGCCGTGTTGATCGCCATCGAACCGGGATCGCCGGAGACGCTGATCTTGTTGATGGCGTCAACCTGGAACGTGACCGACTGCGTGGCCTGGGCTGAGGCCTTGCCGGAGAATGCGACTGCGAAGGCTGCGACCGCGACGAAGGAAGAATAAGAGCGCATTTGAAGACTCCTGAAACGTGAAGGGACGGGGCGGGCCATCGATACACTCGTTCCGTATCGCGCATGGGATCAGGGACCGAACGGAATTGTTCGTCATCCTCGTCCTCCGTGCAGCCTGCGTTAAAGCCAGTTCCGTTCCGAGCCTACTGAAGCATCGTATCACGTTACTTTGCAACGTTTTAGGTGCTTTCATCCAGAAATGGAAAATGCGCTCCATCTGTTTGTTTCCTATCCAAGAAGCACCGCGCGCCAGCCTGAGCACATGGGGAGGAAAGGCATGAACATCACGGAATGAACACTGTTCAAGAATTGAACAGGGACTCTCGCTCGCTCCTTTTCCGCGTTGTATTTTTGGGCGGTTCGGAACGTGGTCTGAAAGAAGGCGGGTGCGGTGCACACACAAGTAGCAGGCCGAACAGCGGTCGGGTCGGCGTTATCCTTCTAATAGCGGGGTGGAGTGCGAAGCCTGCGTTATCGAAAATCGGCCAGGAGCAGCAGCGTAGTAATTCTGAGCAGCGTAGGCCGTTCGATCGTCTGGCTAACAGCCTTCGCGCTTACGGCATGCTCCGGCGCCACGACCGCTTCGCCGGTCGCGCGTATTGAAGCCGACACCACGCCGCCGCCGATCCAGCGCGAGATGCGCGGCCTCTGGATCGCCACCGTCGCGAACATCGATTGGCCGTCGCGCACCGGGCTGACCGCCGCCCAACAGCAGGCTGAGCTTTCCGACATCCTGGACCGTGCATCCGCGGCTGGTCTCAACGCGGTGATGTTCCATGTGAGACCCGCGGCCGATGCGGTGTACAACTCGCCGAATGAACCGTGGGCGTCCATGCTTACTGGTACGCAAGGCAAGGATCCCGGCTACGATCCACTGGCGTACGCGATCACCGAAGCGCACGCGCGTGGTCTCGAAATTCATGCGTGGATCAACCCGTTTCGGGCCGGCAACTCGAAGGACACCGCGAGCCTCGCGTCATCACACCTCTTCAACATCAGGCGCGAGCTCACGCGCGTGTACGGCACGCAGCTCTGGCTCGATCCGGGCGAACCGGCCATTCACGATCACGTGATGCGCGTCGTGAGCGACATCGTGAAGCGCTACGACATCGATGGCGTGCATGCGGACGACTACTTCTATCCGTATCAGGAGAACGACGCGGCCGGCAAGCTGATCGACTTCCCGGACAGCGGAAGCTA
>JAQBPY010000165.1 GCA_028287285.1 Gemmatimonadota bacterium | reverse complement strand
GGTCTGATGGTTCAATCTCAAGGGCATACCCGCGTGGTGTGCCCTTTTGCTATCCGGCTTTCAGACTATCCCACTACTTCATCCCATAGAGTTCCCTGTACACCGCCGCATTCCTCAGCACCAACCGCACATAGTCGCGCGTTTCGGTAAAGGGAATCCACTCTGTAAACAGCTCCGGATCGTCTGTACCAGGGCGCTGCACCCAGCGTGTTACGCGCGAGGCGCCGGCATTGTACGCAGCAAGGGCGCGCTCTGGCGGCGTATCACGCTTCAGGCTGGACGACAGATGCGCAGTACCGAGCTCCAGGTTCACGTCAGCGTCAAAGAGCAACGCAGGAGACCAGAGCGGATAGCGCCGGCTCGTGGCGATCTCGGCGCCTACACGCGGGACCAGCTGCATGAGTCCGCGCGCACCTGCCGGCGATACCGCCCGCGGATTCCAGCTCGACTCCTGCCTGATCAGGCCGGCGACGAGTGCAGGGTCGAGATTGTTCCGTCTCGACTCTTCGACGAGGGCATCGTCGTGCAGGATCGGATACGCGGCACGATACAGTGAGCGCGCCGTGTTTCCACGCTCGATGGCCGCAAGCGCTACGCGCAACGCGCGCGCCGGCTCGTCCACCGCGATGAGTGCCTGCGTCACCGCGGCCGCATCGGCGGGCGTGCGATCAGCGCGCTCCGTGAGCGCGTCCACGTCGAAGCGTGCCTCGACGTCCATGCCCAACCGTTGCAGCAGCGCGATTCTCGCGACGGCACTATCCACCGACGGAACGTGTGCGCCAGAATCCGCACCCCCTGGCGCCGACCAACCGGCCGCATGGAGCCGCTTCGCCGAGAGCATCGCGTAATAGCTCAGGGGTGCGCTCGCGATGATCGCTTTCCATCGATCGGCCGCTTCCTTTGAGTGGCCGGCACGTTCGTACGCGCGGGCCGCCCAGTATCGTGCCGCTGTGGCCTCGTCACTCGACGCACGAAGCGTGGCAACCGAGTCAAATGCGGCCGCGGCGGTGGCCGGTTTTTCCGTCCAGTCGATGAGTCCGGCGCGAAAGAGCGCCAGGGGCGCCTGGGCTGACGTCGG
Source organism: Gemmatimonadota bacterium (assembly GCA_028287285.1). Classification (GTDB taxonomy): domain Bacteria; phylum Gemmatimonadota; class Gemmatimonadetes; order Gemmatimonadales; family Gemmatimonadaceae; genus AG11. Next base: position 8,759 of record JAQBPY010000165.1, on the reverse strand, counting down.
ATGAGCTGCGACGAGATCGTGCAGCGAACGCGATGCGCCCGCGAAGTCATTGTTGTCGACCTGAAGGTCAGCGAGCAACAATAGTGCAGGCGCGGCAGCGCTGCGCACCTTGGAGAATTTCGTCGCGACAGCAGTCAAGGCAGACATGGCCGCAGTCCGATCTGTCGATTGTGCGAGCAGGCGCGCCCGCTGAGAGGCGGCCAGCGGTGCAATGGCCGAGTCGTCGGTGATGGACGCGTAGATGCGCAGGGCATCCGCCGTTTTTCCGGTACGTGCCAGCGCTCCCGCGTACGTCATCCGGTCGCCGGCATTGAGCGGGGCGGCCGCCTCCGCGCGCGCGAAGCCCGTAAGTGCACGCGCCGTAACACCCGCGGCTGCCGCTGCTCGCGCAACCGGGAGCTCATCGCGCACGTTCAGCGGCGCGAGCTTGTCGAGAATCTCGAGTGACTGGCGCGCCTCGCCCGCCGCAGGCGTTCCCGACAGGAACGCAACGATCTTCCTGGCCAGCTCGGCGCGTGCAGCATCGTCGCGTGCGCCGAGCAGCTCCACGCGGAAGGCGGAACCCTCTGCGCCGACCCTCCGGAATTGCCGAGCAGCGCCAGCAACGTCTCCACTGCGCTCGCGCGCCTGCGCGTCGGTAACCGTTACGCGTGCTTTCGCGGTTGCGCCGGCAACGCGCGCGAAGAGCGCCGTGCGTGCGGCGCTGTCCGCCGTCACACCTGCTGCACGTAGACGAAGCCAATCCGCAATTCGCGGCAACTGCTGTGACGCCGTCAGGTATTGAGCCGCCGCGCTGTCGTTCGTTTTCGCGCGATCGTATGCTCGTGCGAGCAACACGCGTCGTGTCGCCCTGCTCGCCTCATCAGCCGCATGCGTGAATGCGAGCCGAGCGTCGGGCAGTGCGTCAGCGTCTCGCCCGAGGGCGCTGCGGGCGAGCAGCTCGTGTGCTTCACCTGTAAACTGTTGATCAATCCACGGAGCGCCACGCAGGAGGCGATCCACTTCTGTCCAGCCCTCCCACCCTGCTGCAGCTCGTGCGCCGACGAGTCGCGCCTCGGGTGAGGCGCTGGTCGGAGTGGTCAGCTGGGCGGCGAGCAGCGCCGTGGCACGCCACGCACGTCCGGCGCGCACGAGCGAATCGGCGCGCCGTACTATGGGGTCGCTTTGTGAGCAAACAGGTCCTTCACTGCGTTCAGGACGACAACCGTCCACCATTTGTCGTCCTGAGTCCAGCGAAGGACCTGATCTCGTTTCGCCGACATCCACATCCCCACTCGATTGCGAATCCGCCCTGCACGCAATGACGGCCGCGCCGATGCACAGCACTTTGAGTGTTCTCTTCATGCACCGAGTGCTGTCACGAGTCGTGCCACCTACTCGGCGGAGACGTTTCGCTTGCGCTCACCCTGCAACCAGTAGGCGAACCATGGCGTCGTACGGCGGGCGCGCGAGCGGGCCCATCTTGCCGTACCGATCGTCCTTCTTCGCGGAATCAGCGGGCAGCGAATCGGCATCGGACCACACGGCAAATCGGTGATCATCAGGCGTGGTGCCGGCCGGATATTTTTCCATCTGCGTTGCTTCGCCGCTGGGCTGATCCATGCGAATGGACCAGGTGTTCCCTTTGCCGCCTGGCCGCACGGACGTGAAGAACAGAATCTTTCCATCACGCGACCATCGAGGCGCTGCTCTCCGTGCTCGGCGACGTGAAGCGCTACGATTCGCCCCCAGCGGTGGGAACGATCCAGATTTCGTTGTGCCGCTTGTTCTCGGCCTCACGAACGGTGGTCACCGTGAATGCGACGCGATCGCCAGACGGTGACATCGCGGGCGCACTCAACGTGGTGACTTTGTACCAGTCGGCCAGTTGAAAGGCGCGGGGTGTACCTGTCGTCTGGGCAATGGAAGGCGTTGCGCAAATGATGAGCAGCAGCGCTGTACGAACGGTGGGATGCATCGGGACCTCACAGGTGGGAGCCAGTTCATTGGCACACACAATATGACGCACAAATGGATGACGCACAAATGGGTTGGTGGCGAATGCCACCAACCCATTTGTTTTGCGCCAGTTCGTGCTGTGCGCCCCACCAGCGCCCAGGACACTCCCCTTTGCTACTCATGATTACACCCGGGCACTTCAGCCGTTGGTGCCCGAAGCGGCTTTTCGGCGATTCTTCACGAAACCTTTGTGTCGCTCCACCACACGCTTCGCATTCGCATCGAATTGCTTCTGATTCTCGGCCGAGAGAGACGTGCGAATCTCGTCGCGCTCGCGAAGCATCTGCGCCCGCATGGCGTCGCGATTGGCCTTCGTGCCTTCAAGAATGGAGCGGGCTGCAGCGGTGTCACCCTTCTGTCGCGCTGCGCGCGCCTGCTGCATGGCCGCCATGGTGGACTGGCGCAGCTTGGTATTGTCCGCGCGGTACTTGCTGTGGACGTCCTTGATGCGAGCCTTTTCATCTGCACTCAGGGCGAGCCCATTGAACAAACCCCTTCTGTCGCCACGTGCGTGAGCAATGCGGCTCCGCACCGGTGCAGTTTCGGTAGTGGCGGACTGAGCATTTGCGAACGTAGGAGCCGAGCCGATCGATGCAACGGCGAGTGCAATGACGAGATACTTGCGCATACTTCCCTCCTGTCTGGTTGGTGCGCACCATCGCGCTTCCACATTGGAGGACGCCGGCGTTCGCCATTTGTTAAAGCGGATGGTGGCTGGCATCTGTCGCGACAGCGCGTTTTTCGGCAGACTGTTCTCATGCCTACGAGAAAAAACGCGACGGCCCCGACTGTCGACTATGCGCCTGTACGGTGGGGCGTCATGGGTGTCGCCGACATCGCGATCCACAAGGTCATTCCGGCCATGCAGGCAAGCGCGCATACCCCTGTGGTGGCGATTGCCTCCCGTGACCTGGACAAGTCGCGAACGGCTGCCAAAGCACTGGGTATCGAAAAAGCGTACGGCTCCTATGAGGAGCTGCTCGCGGATCCGGACATTGATGCGATCTACAATCCGCTGCCCAACCACATGCACGTGCCGTGGTCCGTGAAGGCGGCAGCGGCGGGAAAGCACGTGCTCTGCGAAAAGCCCCTGTCCCTCACCACTACCGAAGCGCGTGAGCTGCTTGCCGTGCGCGATCGCACCGGGGTGCAGATCGCGGAGGCGTTCATGGTGCGCACACATCCGCAGTGGGCGGCGGTGCGCGAGCTGATCGCCGAGGGACGCATTGGGGAACTGCGGCTCGTCGTGGGCCACTTCAGTTATTTCCGGCGCGATCCGCGCGACATCCGGAGCAATCCCGAGTGGGGCGGCGGCGCGCTGATGGACATCGGATGCTATCCCATCACGCTGTCGCGGTGGCTGTTTGACGAAGAGCCAACGGAGGTCATCGCGACCCTCGACCGCGATCCCGACATGAAAATCGACCGGCTCGTGTCGGGCCTGCTGCGCTTTCCATCTGGCCAGGCGAGCTTTACCTGCGCGGGCCAGCTGGTGTCCCACCAGCGCATGCAGGTCTATGGCACCGAGGGCCGCATCGAAATCGAGATCCCGTACAACGCGCCCGCCGATCGGGAGTGCCGCATCTTCGTTGACGACGGGAGCAAGTTCGCGGGCGAAGCGGCCGAGGTCATCTCGTTGCCCGCGGTGGATCAGTATCGGCTGCAGGGCGAGCGTTTCTCCGAGGCCGTGCGCGGCGTGGGTACCGTGCCTGTCACGCTCGAGGATTCCATTGGCAACATGGCGGTGATCGATGCCCTGTTTCGCTCCGAGACATCAGCGCGCTGGGAGCAGCCATACTGAGCTTTGACCACAGCTATCACTCGAGCACGTTGGACAACACTCCAATTGGCTCAATGCGTATGTCCACACGATCACCTGACTGCAGCGTAAATCCGTCCGGCGGCACCACACCAGTGCCCGTAAGCAGCACGGCCCCGCGCGGAAAGCTCATTTCGCGATAGAGATACTCCACCAGCTCAACTGGCGTGCGCCGCATCTGGGAGATTGACGTCTCCCCCTGGAATACCTCCGCGCCCGCGCGCACGATGCTGATGGCAATGGGTGTCTCTGCGGGAAGCGCATCATCCGTGACCAGGACACATGGACCCAGCGCGCAGGAGCCGTCATACACCTTCGCCTGCGGGAGATACAGAGGATTCTCGCCCTCGATGTCACGGGAGCTCACATCGTTGCCGATGGTATACCCGATGATCTTGCCAACGGAATTGATGTACAACGCAAGCTCGGGCTCCGGGACATTCCACGTTGCATCGCGCCGGATCCTGATCGTGCCGCCGGAGGCGCGCACACGCCAGCCAGCCGCCTTGAAGAAGAGCTCCGGGCGCTCCGCACTGTAAACACGATCGTAAAACGTACCACTGCCCGCATCATGCGACTCTTCGATGCGTGCCGTACGGCTGCGAAAGTAGGTCACACCGGCAGCCCATACTTCTTGCGATTCAATCGGTGCTCTTAATTCTCCAATGAGCTCTCGCATACCTCCACCGCGTGAGATGACGTCACGCAAGTACGGCGCAAGATGAGCCTGATTGATCACATCGTCCCACGATTCCCTAAGCGGGTAAAAGAATCCACGCTCCTCGGCCACCGCGCCGGCAGACGTTCTATACAGCTTCATCTGGCTTGTCCCTGGAATGCAAAGTACTCGGCCTGCCCCTCCTTCAAGTTGTTCAACGAATGCGGGACATTCGCGGCAAGGAAGATCAGGTCACCAGGTGTGGAAGGATAACTGTTGCCCTCGATGAACATGCTGACGTTTCCCTCCAGCATCAGCACGAACTCCTCGGCGCCATGGGTATGCGGGGCGTGGTTGGTCGCACCGGCATTCAGCGTGGACACATGCATCTCGAAGCGCTTGAACATCGCCGTGGCGCGGTCGAATGGCTGGCGCTGTCCGCCATTGGCGCTGGCTGTTTTTTTCATGTCATTCCAGTCGACCAGCACGGATCCGCCTGCTGTCCTGCCACGCGCCACGTCCGTTGGCGTCTTCGACTTGTAGGTAAAGAGGTAGTACGTCGCCGGCAATTCACCCGCGTTGCCGATCTCGAGCGCATCACCTGGCAGCGCAACCGCGACGCTGCCATGCCCAACAACTTTCGATACGCCGCCAAGAGTAACCCTGAGCGATCCGTCCCTGGCGATCATCAGAAGCTCGGTGGTGTCGTGCACGAACGTGACCGTGCTGCGTGCCGGAATGGTGGTCGCATGCACGTCCAGGTACGAAAGCTCGGTCGTGCTGCCATTGAGAATGGGACGGTCGATGCGACCATCGGTCGTGGCGGTTTGCTTGAATCCGCTCCACGCATACACGCCGGAGCGAACGAAAGGTGGATCCCACAGGAACGGCTGCGCGATGAGCGCAACGTACCACACAAGACGTTTCATTTTCCCTCGAGGGCCTTGATGATGAGGTCCACATCATAAACACATCCGGCCCACGTTCCACCACTGGCGCGCTGCAGCGCGGCCCAGAGACGCGTGTCGCTCGGCAGGTGGGCGTGCGGCGCGAGTCCAGGGTGTTGCGTGCGCGTGGCCAGCAGTGCAGCACATGCGTCTGGGGCGAGGCGTTCACCGCCCGCTCCAATCATGTTGATCGTGCCGGACAGGTCGTTCCGGTCAATCACGATCTCGATCAGGTCGTCATCGCGCACCCTGCCAATTGGTCCGCCGTGCAATGCTTCGGGGCCGATGTGGCCAATGCACGCACCGCTCGAGAAGCCAGAGAATCGTCCATCGGTGAGCAGTGCGACCTGTTTGCCCCATGGGAGGTACTTCAACGCGGTGGTGATCTGCGCCGTCTCCTGCATGCCGGTGCCGGACGGCCCGTTGCCGATCAGCACGATCACGTCGCCGGGACGAATGGGTCGTTCGGTGCCGCCCTTCACCGCCAGGATCGCGTCGCGCTCGTCGGCAAATACGCGCGCTGGTCCCACATGGTGGTATACCTGATTGGTACCAGCGACGGACGCATCAATCGCCGTCGCCTTGATCACCGAACCCTCGGGAGCGAGGTTGCCTACGGGAAACACCACCGTGCTCGTGAGCCCCGCGGCCCGCGCGGCATCGGGACTCATGATCACGTTGTCCGGCATGACCTGCGTGCCACTCGCAAGGCGCGCACGCGCTGCACGCCGACGGTCACTCTGCTCCCACCAGTCGAGCGTGGTATCGAGCGTGTCGCCGGTCGCGGTGATCACGTCGCCGTGCAACAGGCCCATGCGGCGCAAATGCAGCATCACCTCGGGCACGCCACCGGCCATGAACACCTGCACCGTGGGATGTCCGCGCGGCCCATTGGGCAGCGCATCCACCATTCGTGGCGTGGCGCGGTTGACGCGAATCCAATCAGCGACGGTGGGCGGTGTGAGACCCACCGCATGCGCAATGGCGGGAATGTGGAGCAGCAAGTTCGTTGATCCACCAAACGCCGCATGCACGAGCATCGCATTTTCGATCGCCTGCTGCGTAAGAATCCGATCGAGCGTGATACCAAGGGCGCGCAGGCGAACGAGCGCAGTTGCCGAGCGACGTCCGAGCTCATACCAGGATGGCTCCCCCGATGGCGCGAGGGCACTATGCGGCAGCGCCAGCCCCAGCCCCTCGGCCACAACCTGCGACGTTGCGGCCGTACCCAGGAACTGGCATCCCCCGCCGGCGGAACCGCAGGCACGACAGCCCATCTCCTGCGCATAATCGAGCGACACCATATCCCGCGAAAAGCGCGCGCCCAGACTTTGCACCTGCCCTGCGTCTTCGGCACCTTGCGCAGGCAGTGTAACGCCGCCGGGGACGACTATGCCTGGCAGGTGCTTTACGCCGGCCAGCGCAAGCATCGTCGCGGGAAGTCCCTTGTCGCATGTCGCTACGCCCATCACCCCTTTCGCGGTAGGCAGCGAGCGAATGAGCCGGCGCATCACGATGGCCGCATCATTGCGATAGGCGAGCGAATCGAACATGCCGGTTGTGCCCTGTGTCCGACCGTCGCACGGATCACTGACGTATGCCGCGAACGGAATTCCGCCCGCAGCTCTCAATGTCTCCGCGGCTTCGCGAACCAGCAGGCCAATTTCCCAGTGGCCGGTGTGATAGCCAAGCGCAATGGGTGTTCCGTCTTCACCACGAAGTCCGCCCATCGTGCTGACAATGAGATACTCCGGACCGGCAAGTTGGGCGGCACTCCATCCCATGCCCACGTTTTGCGTGAGACCAAACAGGTCGCCGCTCGGCGCATTCCGCAGCATCTCGGGGGTAAAGGGCAATGCCCCCGGCGGGCCTTCGCCGGCAATTCTGCCCGCGGCGACAGATTCGGCGCTTCCGAGGACGCTGTCGAGGGGCGGAATCGCGGGTGATCTGGTCATATGATAAGTTTGGTGGGCGAGGCACCGTCTCGCCAGATGTTACGTTCTTGGCATTCCCATATTCGTAGAGCTCAATGGACATTCTAGGCGCAAATCTCATCTCCGGCGTGAGCAGCATCGAGCCAGGCGCGCGCTTTCGCGCCGTCAATCCATCCAGCGGTGCAACGCTCGACCCCGAGTTTCCCGAAGCCACCTCCGCCGAAGTCGACCGCGCATTCCAGGCCGCCGAGTCTGCGTTCCTGACATACGGGTCTTCGCCCGCGTCGCAGCGCGCGACGTTCCTGCGCGCCATCGCGGACGAGCTCATTGCCCTTGGCTCCACACTCATCGAGCGCGCGAACGCGGAGACCGCGCTTCCAATTGCCCGACTCGAGGGCGAGCGTGCCAGGACAGTTAGTCAGTTGCGTCTTTTCGCTGACTACATCGAGGAAGGCTCGTGGGTCGAAGCACGCATCGACAAGGGCGATGCAGCGCGCACGCCACTGCCAAGGCCGGACCTTCGACGTATGCTCATTCCACTCGGTCCGGTGGCCATCTTTGGAGCGAGCAATTTTCCCTTTGCGTTCTCCGTGCCTGGCGGCGACACGGCATCAGCGCTCGCATCTGGCTGTACCATAGTCTGCAAGGCGCATCCGGCGCATCCGGGCACGTCCGAGCTGTGCGCCGGCGCGATCAATCGTGCCGCGGTCACGGCAGGGGTGCCGTCGGGGGTATTTTCCATCGTACATGGCTGGTCGCATGAAGTGGGACTTGCGATGGTCCGGCATCCGCTCGCCCGCGCCGTCGGATTTACCGGCTCGCTGCGCGGCGGCCGCGCGCTTTTCAATGCGGCGGCGGCGCGCCCGGAGCCCATCCCCGTGTACGGGGAGCTCGGCAGCATCAATCCGGTGTTCCTGCTTCCATCCGCCGCGGCGAAGGCCGACCTCGTTACGAAAGGCCTTACGATCGCCATTACAAGTGGCGTCGGACAGTTCTGCACCAACCCCGGCGTCGTCGTCGGCCTCAAAGGCGAATCACTCGATGCCGTCTCTACATTGCTTGCGGAGCGTCTCGCGCAGGTTGATGCAGGCATAATGCTGTATGAGCAACTTGGCGTTGGCTTCTCTAAGGCCGTTGCAAACGCTGAGGCTAAGGGTGCTTCTCGTCTTTCTGCCGCCTCCACCGACGAGCCGGGGGTGCGCGCGCGCCCTACGCTCCTTCGCGTGGATGCAGGCACGTTTCTCGGTGATCGCGCCCTGCAAGAGGAAATATTCGGGCCGGTGTCCATCATCGTCGGTGCGAGCAGCGCCGCCGAGCTGGAGGCGGTTGCCGAATCACTCGAAGGGCAGCTGACGGCCACGATTCATGGCACACCGGATGAGCTTCGGGAGCATGCGAAGCTC
>JAQBPY010000123.1 GCA_028287285.1 Gemmatimonadota bacterium | reverse complement strand
GGCCGTGAAGTGGAGCTCACGCCGCTGGAGTACGGGGTGGTGGACTGTCTGTTCTGGAATTCGCCGAAGCCGGTGGGCGTGGATACGCTGTCGGACTTCGTGTGGGGAGACCGGCACACGAAGCGGCGGTCGCTGGTCCAGGTGTATGTGTCGTACGTGCGGAAGAAGCTGTCGGACTCCAAGCAGGTGGCGATCAGGTTTGCGCGCGGGTCGGGCTATGAATTTCTGCCGAGAGGCGAGGATACCTAGCTGTCATTCCGTTACCGTCTCGGCTCATTGGCCACACAGGAGGGAGGGTCTGTCCCGACACGCGCACAGCGCGTGCGGGATGACAATCGCGGGAGGTACGCGTGCGGGATGACAATGGCTATTTGAGCACGGCCTTCTGAATGTGAATGCCGTCGGCATCGCGGTATCCGAGATAGACGACGCCGCCCTTTCCGAAGCCGGCAATTGCCCGACCGGCGGGAATCTGCACGCGGTCCACGAGCTTGCCGGCGCGATCGAGCACTTCGTAGATCGCGCCGCCGGTGGTGACCTTGGTGGCGATGGTGCGAACCCAGAGACGATCGTCCATGTCGGCGCGGACCGCGCCCTGCGCGAACACGGGCTTGTAGTCGGGAAGCTCGGATGGTGGTACCATGTTGAGCGCCACCTGCGGCCCATTGCCGCCGCCGGGACCACCGGGGCCGCCGCGTCCAGGGCCGCCGCCGTCGCCGCCGCCGATCTGGACACGAATGCCGCCGTCACCGCGGCCGCCCCCCAGGCCACCAAAGCCGAAGGCCTGCGCCATCGCGTTGCCGCCGCCCAGCGGGTCGCCGCCGTTGCCGCCGGCGGTTGCGGCGAGGGCCTGCGGACCGGCCGCACGCGCCTTCTCGAGCGCGACCTTCGACGAATCGAGGAAGGCCTGCTTGTCGTCGTCGTTCATGCGCTGCCAGTCGTACGCCACCTTGTCGCCCCTGGTGACGACGCCGTTCGCACCGACGAAGTCGACGTGGTAATCGCGGCCGCGAATGAACGCGATGGTGCCGTCGCTCATCACGGCCCAGTCGTCGACGACGGGGAGCGGATTGATCTGCACGGACACGTTCATGCGGCCGTTGTCGTCCTGCGTCATGTTCATGTACGTCTTTGCAAGCTTGAAGAAGCCGGCGGTGTCGAGCTTGCGGGTGGTCAGGTCGAAGCGCACGAGCGCCGCGGAATCGGGCGGCGTGGGCATGGTGAACGGCTGGCCGGGCTGCGGCCCACGTCCGCCTCGGCCAAAGCCGAAGTCGAGCGTGCGATAGACGAGACGCCCATTCGCATCAAAGCCGGGATTGCCCAGCGCACCGCCCGTCAGGAAGCGGATGTCGTTGGGACGGGGCGCGGCCATGGTGCGAATGATCTTGCCGTTGGGATCGATGACGAGCATCGAGAGCGAGGCGGGATCCACGAACAGGGTGGAATCACCACGGAATGGAAGGAGCCCACCCGCCTGCACGCCATAGGCGTTGCCGGTGTTGCTGGTGGAATCCGCCACGATGCTCACGAGCTTGAGATCCTTGTCGAGCAGCAGGACCTTGTGGCGCGCCTGATCGTTGACGAGCACGTTGCCGTTGGGCAGCTCGCGCATCGCGGCAACGGAGCCGAGTATTTCCGGGCTCGTCGCCGTTGCGGCGGCGAGCTGCCGGGTAACGACCTTGGTGTTCGCCGTGGTGGAAGGCGCCTGTGCGCCCGCGCCAGATGCCGCGAGCGAGAGAGCAAGCGCGACGTGCGCGCGGCGTGTGAGTCTGTTCATGGTCATCCTGGTGGGTTGTAACAAAATTCCTGGAAAGCGTGACGTCGTCACACGCATCGCGAAGGACGTGCACTTACGGCGTAGCAGGACGACAGGTCCAGCATTCACAGGCTCCTCATACCCGCGCATCATCCACCCGGTCCGCGGCCACCAAAACCGCCGCCGCCACCGCCGCCGCCACCACCGCCGCCCATCATCATTCGCATTGGACCGCCGCCCGTGTCGCCGGCCGTGCCGCTGCGGATGCCCTGCAGATACCGCTTATCAAGATAGCTCTGCACGAGCGCAGGCAGCTTCCGCTTCTGTGCATCGGTCAACAACCCGTTGATGCCGGGCGCGAGGGCAATGAGCAGGTCGACGCTGTGCTCGCGCGCAGACTTGTACTGGTCGTAGGCATTGCCCTGGTCGTACTGGTCCGGCAGCGTGGCGAAGTACTTCACCACGGGCGACCAGATACTGTCGAGGCGAATGGTGTAGGCACGGTTGAGGCCCGCGATGCTGTCGGCCTGCGGGCCGGTGAGCTCGAGGGTGTCGCTCTGGCGAAGGATCTGCGACATGGGGTTGAGCAGTCCGTTGCCCGTGCCGTAAATGGCCTTGAGCATGGGCTCGGGCGTCTTCTGCCCGTCGCGCGTGCGGCCGCGATCGAGCATCTGCGTGAGCTGCTGGCGTTCGCGCGGCGGGCCGACGTCGACGCGAATCTGCATGGTGAGGGTGACGGGCGAGCGGAATGTCTGGAACGTGGGGTTGGTGCTGCCAAAGCGCGGATTCACTTCGTACTTGTAGCGGTTCGTCGTCGCATCGAAGCCGCGGACGTACAGCAGCGTGGGATCGCTGAACGAGGTCTGCCCCCAGCCATGCAGGCTATTCTCGCCATGGAGCAGCAGGTCGGCGGCGCCTAGTGGGTTGCTGACGGCGAAGCTCAACTGTGCGCGCTGCGGCAGCTGAACCTTCATGGCGTTGAACGAGATGCTGAGGTTCGCGGTGGACGTCCACGGCCCCTGGCAGCTGTTGCGCTTCGCGAGCTTGCCGAGCTGGCTGGAGAGGCAATCGACGGCGGGGCCGGACCCGGTGGCGAGCAGCGTGCGCATTGCCGAGGCCAGCGCGGGATCGTTGGCCGTTGCGGGGTTGAAGATGAAGGCGCGGTCGTTGGAGTATCCGTCGCCGTTGACGTCGCCGGAGATCTGCGGCGTAAACGTGCTGCCGCTCGCGAAACGTCCGTTCCACGCGATGCGCACGAAGTCGAGGAAGTTGTAGTTCAGGCCATAGGTGACCTGGTGACGCGTGTCGAACTGGCTGCGCGTCCACGCGACGTCGAGCGGATTGCCGGTGGTGCTGCTGAAGCCGCGCGACTGCTCGCGGTTGTCGGCAAACACGTACGAGGCGTTCCAGCTGAAGTTGCTGTTGAACGACACAGGACTGATGGAGACACGCACCTGCCTGCTCTCGCTGCGAAGGTCCGACGTGAGCTCACTGACGCGGTTGAAGAGCTGGCTGACGCGTGCATCGCGCGAGGCAATGGCGCCTGTGGTGGTCACGATGCTCGACGCGTTCGCATACACGGGACGTCCGCCCTCGTCGGCGAGGGTGAACTTGACGGCGGGCGCGAAGTTCAGGTCGACGAAGCTGGACTGGTGCTGGTTCTCGCTGACGGTGGCGTCGACGGTGGCGGCGAAGCGGTTGTTGAAGAGCGGGCCGTTCCACTGGAGGTTGCCGCGGATGCTGCGGCGGTCCTGGTAGTTCTTGTCGAAGAGCGAGACGTTGGGTGCATTGCTCGCGAACACGGTGCCGGCACTTCCGTCGGCGCAGGCGGTTGGAATGGTCGCGGGATTCTGTGCATACCCGGACCAGTTCGGAACCGGCGCGGCGGGCCCCACGCAATTGAGCTGCTGGACGGCGCTTGCGAGTCCGGTGTTATCAATGGCCGAGCCGATGGATGAGGCCTGCGGGGTGTTCTGGAAGACGCCGATGCCGCCGCGCACGACGGCACGCGGGCCGCGCACGGCGCCGTCGAAGG
>JAQBPY010000098.1 GCA_028287285.1 Gemmatimonadota bacterium | reverse complement strand
ATTTACAATCACTTGCACGGTTGTTGCAGCTTCGCAAGGCTTTGACGCGAGGGGTAGCGGTCGCTATCCTTTTCATAATGTCCTTTGTCCATCTCCACTGCCATTCGGAGTATTCGCTCCTTGATGGTGCCAACCGCATCGATGACCTGATCGCGCGCGCGCTCGAGTTCGAGCAGCCCGCGCTGGCCATTACCGATCATGGCAATCTTCATGCGGCGTGGGAATTCCAGGAAAAGGCAAAGAAGGCGAAGCTGAAGCCCATCATCGGGATGGAGGCGTACGTGGCGCCGGGTGACCGGCGTACGCGCGGCCGTCCCGCGCCCGGTGTAAAGCCCTACTACCATCTGGTGCTCCTGGCGCGGGACATGATCGGGTACAGGAACCTGATCAAGCTGTCGTCACTCGCCTACACCGAAGGCTTCTATTCCAAGCCGCGTGTGGATCGTGAGCTGCTCGCAAAATACAGCGAGGGACTCATCGTGAGCTCGGCCTGCCTCGCGGGCGAAGTCGCCACGAACTTCGAGGCGGGCAATGAGGCCGGCGCGCGCGAGGCGGCGGAGTGGTACGCGAATGTCTTCAGGGATCGCTATTACCTCGAAGTGCAGGCGCACGATTCCGAGGGTCAGGCGACGCTCAACTCGCGCATCTTCGCGCTAGCCGGCGAGCTGAATCTCCCGGTCATCGCCACGAACGACGCGCATTTCCTGAAGGCCGACGACCACGACGCGCACGACGTGCTGCTCTGCATCGGACTTGGAAAGGACTACGCGGACCAGAACCGCATGCATTACGACCGCGGCCTCTACTTCAAGAATCATGTGGAGATGGCGGCGCGTTTTCCCGAGCGCACGGACGTCCTCGAGAACACGCTGAAGATTGCGGACGAAGCCGGCTTCGCGTTCGAGAAGAAGTACTACGTGCCGTCGTTCCCCCTGCCGGCCGGCGTTGCGACGGAGAACGAGCTGCTCGTCACACTCGCGCAGAAAGGGGCGCACGAGCGGTACGGAGAGGTGCTGTCGAAGGAAGTGCAGGACCGGCTGGAGTACGAGCTTGGCGTCATCACCAAAACGGGGTACGCCGGCTACTTCCTCATCGTGTACGACTTCATCAAGGCCGCGCGCGATCTCGATATTCCGGTCGGGCCGGGACGGGGATCCGCGGCGGGCTCCATCGTCGCGTATGCACTCAGGATCACCGACGTCTGCCCACTCAAGTACGACCTCCTCTTCGAGCGCTTCCTGAATCCGGAGAGCGTGTCGATGCCGGATATCGACGTCGACTTCTGCTTCGAGCGCCGCGGCGAAGTGATCGAGTACGTGCGGCAGAAGTACGGCAAGGAGTCGGTCGGGCAGATCGTCACGTTCGGAACGATGAAGTCGCGCGCCGCCATCAAGGATGTTGGACGCACACTGGGCTTTACACCGTCCGAGACGGACGCCATCGCCAAGCTGATTCCCAACGGGCCGGCCTTTTCGCTGACGGTGAAGGAAGCGATCACGCAGGTTCCGGAAATCAAGAAGATGTATGCGGGGGACGAGCGCGCGAAGACCTTGCTCGACTATGCCATCTCGCTCGAGGGTCTCTCGCGCCATACAGGCGTGCACGCAGCCGGCGTCGTCATCGCACCGGGTCCGCTCGACGACTACATCCCGATTCTCACGGTCAACAGCAAGGGCGCCGGCGCGGGCGCCGAAGACCAGGTCACCGTCACGCAGTACGACATGAACTGCCTCGAGAAGGCGGGCATGCTGAAGATGGACTTCCTGGGCCTCACCACGCTCACCGTGATTCGCGACGCGCTGGACAACATCCAGCAGCGCACCGGCATGCGGCCGAATCTCGATACGGTCGACATGGAAGATCCGGGCGTGTACCGCATGTTGCGCGCGGGCCGCACCACCGGCGTATTCCAGTTCGAGTCGCCGCTGGCCACGGACATGCTGCGCTCCATGCGCTGCGACCGTTTCGACGATCTCGTGGCGAGCAACGCCCTGATGCGTCCAGGGCCGCTCGATGCGGGCATGCACAAGGTGTATCAGCGTCGCAAGCGCGGCGAAGAGGCGGTGTCGTATGCGCTGCCGGAGTTGGAGCCCATTCTCGAGCCCACCTACGGTGTCATCACCTATCAGGAACAGGTGATGCGTCTCGCGCAGGTGCTCGCGGGCATTTCGCTTGCCGAAGCCGACGTCCTGCGGAAAGCCGTGGGAAAGAAGGACGCGGAGCTCATCCGGAAGGAGCTCACCAAGTTCGTCGACAAGTCCGTCGCGCGCGGCTACGACCGCAAGATCATCGAAGAGCTATCCGGACAGATCGAGACATTCGGCCGGTACGGTTTCAATAAGTCTCACTCCGTTGCCTATTCAGTCGTTTCGTTCCACACGGCATGGCTCAAGGCGTACTATCCGGCCGAGTTCATGGCGGCGATCCTGTCGTCGTCCATTGGTGATACGGACTCGGTGGTGAAGTTCATCAACGAAGCACGCGAGATGAACATCGAAGTCCTGCCGCCGGACGTGAACGAGTCAAATTACAAATTCACCGTCCTGGACGAACGGCGAATCCGCTTCGGGCTCGGTGCGATTCGCAATGTGGGCAGGAATGCCATTGATTCCATCCTCACGGCGAAGAAAGCGAAACCGTTCGAGAGCTTCTTCGACTTCACGGATCGTGTCGACCTGACGAAGTGCAACAAGCGGGTGTTCGAAGCGCTCATCGCGTCCGGCGCCATGGACGGCCTTGGCGGACATCGTGCGCAGTACTGGCACGCGCTCGACAACGCGATGCAGGAATCGTCGCTCAAGCAGCAGGAAGCGGCAATGGGCCAGGTATCGATGTTCGGCGGATTTTCCGACGATGCATCGTCGCCGCAGGCTGCACGCGTGTTGCCGAATGTCGGCATCATGGCGGAATCCGAGCGTCTCACGCGCGAGAAAGAGATACTCGGCTTCTACATCAGCGGGCATCCGCTCGAGCCATATCGCATCGAATGCGAGCTTTTCGCCAACAGCACGGTCAGCCAGCTTGGCAAGTGGCAGGCGGAGCCTTTGTCGCTCGGTGTGGTGGTGACTTCCATCAAGCGGCAGCTGAGCAAGCGGTCTGGTGCGGAGTTCGCCCGGTTGACAGTGGAGGATTTTTCGGGATCTTCCGAAGTACTGGTATTTCCCGAGAGCTGGGGTCTCCTCGGCGACAGGGTGCGCCCGGACGTGCCCATCCTGATGAAGGGCGGGTACTCCAAGCGCGACCAGGATGCGGAGAATCCCACGTTCATCGTGGAGTCCGTGACTCCCTTTGCGGAGATGCGGCTCAACGGTGCTGTCTCGATCTCGATTGACCTGGTATTGGGGGATGCGCTGACGCTGGACACCGTCTCTGACGTTCGCGCGATCATCGACGCACACGCGACGTCGCACTCCGGTGCGCCGCCGTTGGAGTTACGTTGGAGTGATGGCAACGGGACACGGGCGCGGCTCCGTTCGCGCTCGCTCAGGCTTGCGGCCACTCAGGCCGCGCTGACAGACCTGCGTGCGCTGCTCGGCAACGAGCGCGTACGCCTCGTGCGCGGGAGCTGACAACGCATGGCGACTGCGACCATGGAATTCGAGAAACCGATCTTCGAGCTCGAGAAGCAGATCGATGAGCTGAAGAAGATGGCCGGTGAGCAGTCCCTCAACGTGGACAGCGAGATCCAGCCGCTCGAGAAGAAGCTCGTGGACCTGCGCGACGAGATCTACCGGAGCCTGACGCCGCTGCAGCGCGTGCAGGTGGCCCGCTCCAACAAGCGTCCGCTCACGGACGATTACCTGCGCCTGTGTTTCACCGACTTCATCGAGCTGCACGGCGACCGCGCGTTCCGCGAAGACGCCGCGATCATGGGCGGCTGGGCGCGACTCGATGGTGAGACGGTGATGATCATTGGACACCAGCGCGGCCGCGACACGAAGGAAAATCTCAAGCGCAACTTTGGCATGGCCCATCCCGAGGGCTACAGAAAGGCGCTACGCCTCATGAAGCTCGCGGAGAAGTTCCACGTCCCCGTGATCACCTTCATCGACACACCCGGCGCGTGGGCGGGACTTGGCGCCGAGGAGCGCGGGCAGAGCGAGGCGATTGCGCGCAACCTGTTCGAGATGAGCCGGCTCGAAACGCCCATCATCGCCACGATCATCGGCGAGGGCGGCTCTGGCGGCGCGCTCGCACTCGGCGTCGCCGACCGCGTGAACATGCTCGAGAATTCGGTCTACTCGGTGATCACGGTTGAAGGGTGCGCGGCGATTCTCTGGAAGGACGGCAAGAGTCCGGAGATGCGCGAGCGGGCAGCGACCGCACTGCGGATCACGGCGCCGGACCTGCTCGACCTCAAGGTGATCGACGAGATCATCCCGGAGCCGCGCGGCGGCGCGCATGCCGATCATGCGGCAACCGCAACGGCCGTGCAGGAAACGCTGATCCGCCAGCTGGACGACCTCCGCCGCCTCAAGCCCGACAAGCTCGTGCGTCGCCGGCGGGAGAAGTTCATGCGGATGGGGCAGTACCTGGAGTAGATGTGCCCCAACTGATCGAGATCGCATTCAAGGGAAACCGGAAGGAGTTCTTTCTCTGGGAAGCAGACGAGCAGCCGCCGCGCGCCGCCGCGGTCATCGTCGACGCGGACCGCGGCGAGGACCTCGGCCGTGTCCACGCCTGCGGAGAGGAAGCCGAGCAGCGCTCGGCCAGGGTGCCGCACGGGCTCTTCGGCATTCCGCCGGCGCGTTCCGTAAAGCGTATCGCGTCGAAGGACGATCTTCTAAGGCACGATGAGCTCCGGGCGAGCGATGACGATGCGCGCAAGAAAGCCATGGAGCGTGTAAAGGCTAACGCGCTCGTCATGAAGATGACCGACGCCGAGTGGCAGTGGGACCGCAAGAAGCTCACGTTCTACTTCACGGCGGAGAAGCGTGTCGACTTCCGCACGCTCGTGCGCGAGCTCGCCTCCATGTTCCGCACGCGCATCGAGCTCAAGCAGATTGGTGTGCGCGACGAAGCCAGGCGGCTGGACGGAATCGGCCGCTGTGGACGACAGTACTGTTCCGCGTCGTGGCTCCCCGAGCTGCGTCCGGTCAACCTTGGCGTCGCGAAGGACCAGAAGCTCTCGCTCAACCCCTCGCAGATATCGGGCGCCTGTGGGCGGCTGATGTGCTGCCTCCGGTACGAGCACGACTTCTACGTGGCCAGCCGGCGGAAATATCCGAAGGAAGGCAAGACGGTGCGGACGTCGAAGGTGGAAGAGAAGGTCGTCGCGAACGACATCTTCCGGGAGCGCGTGACGCTGCGCGGCATCGAGGGTGAGATGCGTACCATCCCGCTCGCGGAGCTGCGCGAGGAGATGGCTGTCGCCGGTGATCCGTTGGTCGCCTCGCTCGAGGCGGCGGCCAAGGATCAGCCGCTGATCCGCATCGGCACGGAGCTCGTCACCGAGCCCGACGACGAAGGCTCGCTGACCGACGAATTTCCCGTCGTCATTCCGCGGCGTGCGCCGCGCGAGTCGCGCCCCACTCCCGCCCGTTCGCCGGCCGTGACGCGCGCGCTGCCGGTGGTGGAAGAGCCTGTGGCCGCGGTGGAATCGCCGGAATCAGCGGCAGAAGGCGAGCGTCGCGCGCAACGGAGGCGCGGACGTCGTGGCGGACGTCGCAATCGTCCCAGCGGCGGCACCACGGGCAGCGACGTTTCAGGCACCGGGGGCGACGCCCCCAGCGGAGAGTAATTGACCCAGTTCTATCTCACGACGGCCATCGACTACTCGAATGGCGAGCCGCACATCGGCCACGCGTACGAAAAGATCGGCGCGGATGCCATTGCCCGGTATCACCGGTTGCGCGGTGATGACGTTCATTTTCTCATCGGCATGGATGAGCACGGACAGAAAGTCGAGCAGACCGCCGTACAGCAGGGGATAGAGCCCCAGGCACTCGTCGACGCGCTCGCTGCGCGGTTCTCGGCGATGTGGAAGCGTCTCGATATCTCGTACGACCAGTTCATGCGCACCACCGATGCGATGCATCGCTCGGGGGTGCGTGCACTGATCGAGCGCATCCTGGACAAGAACCCGGACGACTTCTACGAGAAGGCGTACGAGGGCTGGTACTGCGTGGGATGCGAGGCGTTCAAGCAGGACGCCGAGATCCTCGATGGCAAGTGCATGCTGCATCCCACGCGCACGCTCGAGTGGGTGGAAGAGCGGAACTGGTTCTTTCGTCTCAGCCGGTACGCCGATTTTCTGCGCACGCTGCTCACGGAGAGCGCGACCTTTCTCCAGCCCGAGAGCCGGCGCAACGAGATGCTCGCGCTCATCGACCGCGGACTCGAAGATGTGTCGGCCAGTCGCTCACGCCTGGCGTGGGGCATTCCCTTTCCCAAGCCCCTGAGCTCCGGTGAGCAGCAGACGACCTACGTATGGTTCGATGCGCTGCCCAATTACCTCACCGCCACCGGCTTTCCAGACCAGTCAGGCCCGGCGAAATGGCCGGCGCAGCTGCACGTGGTCGGCAAGGACATCACACGATTCCACACCATCATCTGGCCGGCCATGTTGAAGGCCGCCGAGCTGCCGTTGCCGGAACGTGTGTGGGGCCATGGCTTCGTGCTGTTCGGCGGCGAGCGGTTCAGCAAGTCGTCGGGGGTGAAGCTCGACGTCGACGAAGCCATCTCCAGGCATGGCGCGGATGCATTTCGATACTTCCTGCTGCGCGAAGTCCCGTTTGATGGCGACGGAAGCTTCACGTACGAGCGCTTCGAGGAGCGGTACAATGCCGATCTTGCCAACTCGTGGGGCAACCTGGCGAGTCGCGTGATCGCGATGGTGGAGAAGTATCGCGGCGGGTTGGTGCCTGATGGCGCGTTCGACGACAACGACCGGCTCGACACCGCCGACATCAATGCGTATCACTCGGCGATGGGTGGATTCCTGTTGCATGAAGCACTGAATCGTGCGATGGCCTGCGTGGCGCGCGGGAACGAGACGGTGCAGGCGTCGCAGCCGTGGGCATTGGCAAAGGCCACGGATGACAGGTCGAGGACTGCACTCGACGCGATATTATCGCTGCTCGTGCGTCAGCTGGCACGACAGGCAATTCTGCTCGCGCCGTTCATGCCGTCCAAGGCTCAGACGGTGTGGGAACAGATTGGCGGGCCCGGGTCAATTCATGACCAGCGCTTCGAGCATCTCACCTCGCTGAGTGCAGCGGGGTGGTCGGTGAAGAAGGGAGAGTCGCTGTTTCCGAAGGACATCTAGAAATCGGAAAAACCGCCACCGGTCACCTATAGCACTGTCGTGAACAGGTGACTCGTAACGGCATCTCTTATTTCGTCACGGGAGCCTTGCCGAAGTCCACGGTGGGCGCCTCACGCGAGCCCGGGCTGGAAACCTCGAAATACTTCCGCTCCTTTGCGCCGGTCATCTTCGCCGTGAGCACCGTGGGAAACTTGCGGATGTAGCTGTTGTACGCCTGCACGGCGGAATTGTAGTCCGTGCGTGCCACACCGATGCGATTCTCCGTGCCCGCGAGCTCGTCCTGGAGACGCAGAAAACCCTGGTCGCTCTTGAGCTGCGGATACGCTTCGGACACCGCGATCAGACGGCCCAGTGCGCCGTTCAAGGTGGAATTCGCGTCGGCCATCTGTTGCGGGTCTTTCGAGGCAACGGCGCCGAGCACGCCGCTGCGCGCACGCGCGACCTCGCCAAAGACGGCGAGCTCCTGGTTCGCCAAGCCCTTCACCGTATTGACGAGGCTCGGAATGAGATCCGCGCGACGCTGGAGCTGCACCTCGATCTGCCCCTGCGCGGCATTGGCCTGTTCGTCGAGCGTCTGGATCGAGTTGTATCCGCAGCCAGCGAGCAGCAGGAGCGGAAGGACGAGCGCAAACCGGCGGCGATTCATAGTGGGCCTTCCTGAGTGGTGAAAGTGTCGAGATAGGCGTCCAACTGCTCGACGCCTGCAAGATACCGGGACAACAACGTTCCGGCTTCATCGGGACGAATGGGCGAATGGCCGCGATGATGAAGGGCGATGCGCGAGAACAGCGCCGCATCGAGGCCCGCCACCGTCGCGGCCTGCTGAATGACAGATGCGTTGTCGCCCACGGGCTGCTGCCCGGCGAGGCGCACGAGCGCGCGAAAGAGCACCATGATGGTGCTGAAGCTCGCACTCATGAGCTCCAGCTGCCGCTTGCCGTCGGTACCGGCAAGCAGCGCCCCTTGCCGAAGCTGCAGCAGCTTGCCCATGACCTGCTGCTCCAGCTGAAGCCGCAGATGTTCACGCGACACCACGATGCCCTCGAATGGCGCCGTCCCGTGCAGGATGCGATGGCGAGCGAGAATGTCCGCATACTCCATGGGAAAGACGTCGGCCGACCGGCGCCATTCCACGGCGGTCATGGTCATGGGCGGAGGATTGCCGGCATCACGCCACGCGTTCGCCACGGCAGACGCCGCGGCCAGCGTTCCGTGCTCGATGACCTCGAGCAGCACGAGCACGTTGAAGTCTGATTTCCTGGGCACATGCTCGCCCCCTGCCGCCGAACCATAGAGCACTACAGACGACAGCTGCCGTCCATAGGCGGCGCGTAGCTGCGTCACGAGCTCATCGAGTGTCATCGTTGCCATTTCCCCTTACCAGTCGGAGCCGCCGCCGCCGCCACTGAACCCGCCTCCTCCACCGAATCCACCAAACCCTCCGCCCCCTCCACCGCCGAATCCACCACCACCGCCACTGAAACCGCCGCCGCCGCGCGAATTCAGCATGGCCCAGATGATCCACCAGGGACTGCACCCGTGACCGCTGCCCCGGCTGAAAATGCTCAGCAGTATGAACACGGCGATGATCAGGAACACGGGATTGATGCGCAGGCCATTCCCGGTCATCGACCGTGGATCGGGGCGCGATCGGACGTCGGGCGCTCCAACGGATGTATCGAGGGCGACGTTGAATTCCGACGCGAACCGTTGCGCGACACGCTGCGTGATGAGTTCGAGACCGGCGCCATAGTCGCGCTGCTGGAATGCAGGCGTTGCCTCGCGGCAGATGTCACCCGCCGTGGCATCGGTGATGAAGCCCTCTGCGCCCTGCCCCGTTTCGATGCGACACCGGCCGCGGTGATCTGCCGCGCTCTCCTTGGGCACGACGAGAATGACGACGCCGGCATTCCGCGACTTGTCGCCAATGGCCGCCAGGTTGCCCACCTTCCACTCCCGGCCAATGCGAAGCGCGATCTCGCCTGGCTCACGCCCGCCGAGGTCGCCCAGCGTGACGATCGCCATCTCGCCGCCCGTCTTGTCGCGGACGTCCTGGGCGATGTGTTCCATGCGCACCACGGACGCCGCCGAAAGGACACCGGCAAAGTCGTTGACGAGTCCGCGCGGCGGTGGTATCTGTGGTCCGCCCTGCAACAGCCCGAGCGCCGCGAAGAACGCGGCGCGTCCTGCAAGGGTAAGTGGCATCACGCTTGGTAATATGGCAGATAGCGGGCCGGACGGCCCCGCCTCGCCCTGTTGTACCGTATGCTATTAGCTTTCACGGGATTCAATTCACGCTTTCACCTCCCCGCCGATGCCGCATACCCGCTCATTCAGCCGCTTCGGCGCGCTTGCCCTGCTCATCGCCGCCGCGTGCAGCAAGCCCGATGCGGCACCGGCCAGGCAGAATTCTGCTGGTGGCGACGTGGCCGCCCAGCCGGCCACGGCGGGCGCCAGCGGTCTCAAGGACTCGGTGAGCACCAAGGCGGACCTCGGCCGCATTCGCGGCTCGGAATCAGCACCGGTGTGGCTCATCGAGATCAGCGACTTCCAGTGCCCATACTGCAAGCAGTGGCACGACCAGACGTTCGCGAAGCTCGACAAGGAGTACGTGCAGACAGGCAAGGTACGTCTCGCCTACATCAACTATCCCATTCCCTCGCTGCACCCCAACGCCAAGGCGGCGTCGGAGGCGGCCATGTGCGCATCCGTGCAGGGCAAGTTCTGGCCATTGCACGAGTCGCTCTTCATCACCCAGGAAAAGTGGGCCAAGCTGCCCACGCCCATGCCGCATTTTGATTCGCTCGCCACGGCGGCCGGCGCGGACATGCCGGCATGGCGCGCATGCATGAGCTCACACGCGACACTCCCGCTCATCGACGCGGACCATGAGAACAGCGCGAAGGCCGGCGTGCAGTCCACGCCCACGTTCTTCGTGGGCGGCGCCACAAAGGTGGGCATTGCCGGCGCGTATCCGGTGGACAGCTTTCGTGTGCTGATCGACAAGGCGCTCCTCGCGGCGGCGAAGCCGAAGCCTTGATCGGTGCGTTGAGGATGGGCTACGAGGGCGCGGCACGCGTTGCCGGCGCCCTCGCTGCGTTTGCGCCTGCGTCGTCCACCAGCAAGCTCGTGGAGACGTTTGCCTCCCGGCGCGGTGTACTGTCTCGCTTTGAGGCATTCAACCGCGACTCGTCGCGGCCACTGCTCTGGATGCACGCACCGAGCGTTGGTGAGGGGCTCCAGGCGCGCCCCGTGCTGGACGAGGTGCGGGCACGCCTGCCTCGCGTGCAACTCGCGTACACATACTTTTCGCCCAGTGCCGCGTCATTTGCTCGAGGCTTGTCGGTCGACTTTGCGGACGTGCTGCCCTTCGATGCCACGCCGGACGTATGCCGCGCATTGCAGGCGCTTCGCCCAACGGCGCTCGTATTCAGCAAGCTCGATGTATGGCCCACCCTCGCGCGCCAGGCATCGGCACGCGGGACAAAGCTCGGCCTCATCAGCGCAACGCTGTCTGACGGCTCTTCGCGTCGCACAGGCATCGCGGGTGCACTGCTTCGCGAAGCATATGCGGAGCTCGATCTCGTAGGAGCGATCAGCGCCGGCGATGCCGACCGGTTGATCGCGCTTGGCGTGCCGGCGAACCGCGTGAGCGTCACCGGCGACACGCGCTACGATCAGGTGTGGTCGCGTGCAGGCGCAACGGATCTCTCGTCTCCGCTCTTGTTGCCGCTCGTAAGCGAACGGCCCACGCTCGTTGCGGGCTCGACCTGGCCGGCGGATGAAGCGCCGCTGCTTGCCGCATGGAACACCATTCGGGCACAGGTGCCCAACGCCCGCCTGATCATCGTGCCGCATGAGCCTACACCTGCGCATCTCGCATCAATCGAGAAGTGGGGCTCGTCGCTGGGGGTTGCTCGCCTGGGTACAGCAGACGCCGGCGCGGCGGATGTCGTCCTCGTGGATCGCGTGGGTGTGCTGGGCGAGTTGTACGCGCTTGCGACGGTGGCGTACGTGGGCGGAGGCTTCCACAAGGCGGGCCTCCACTCCGTGCTCGAGCCGGCGGCGTTTGGAGTGCCCGTGATGTTCGGGCCGTTGTTCACCAACAGCCGCGATGCCCGGCTGCTCGTCGACGCCGATGGCGGGCTGGCCGTGGTTGATGCGAGCTCGCTCGCCGCCGGGCTGATCACGTGGCTTGGAAACAGGAGCGAGCGCGACGCCGCCGGTGCGGCGGCGCGCGCCGTTGTGCATACCGGGTTAGGTGCCGCAGAGCGGTCGTTCGCGCTCGTGGCTGAGCTGCTCGGTTAGGCTAAACTGTCGTCCTGAGCGGGTCCTTCAGCCTGGTCCGCACGAACGATGGGCGCCGAGGCCGATTGCGGCCGATGCAGAAAGAACCCCTGCACGAGATGGACCCCCAGATCCCGGACCGTCGCGAATTCATCGGCGCGCTCGACCCCCTCGGCGATGACCATGGCGCCGTGGTCGCTCGCAAAGTGCACCATGGTCTTCACGAGATTCTGCTTGATGAAGTTCGTGTCGATCGCGTTGATGAGCGAGATGTCGAGCTTGATGAAGTCCGGCTCCAGATTGGCGATGGAGCCCAGGCCCGCGTAGCCGCTGCCCGCGTCGTCGATGGCAAAGCGGAAGCCACGTTCGCGAAACGCCTTGAGCCGCTCGCGAAACTTGGGATAGTCCTTGATCGCCGTACGCTCCGTGATCTCGATTACGACACGGGAAGGATCATCCACCTCGTCTTCCGTGAACATCGGATCCGAGAAATCGTGCGGGTCCACGTTGAGGAACAGGAGTTGGTTCTTCTCGAGACGTGTACTCATGCCCTCCAGTGCCCGCTCGCGGCAAAGACGGCTGAGCTCCCAGATGAGATCCGCTTCGGCCGCCACGTCGAACATCACCTCCGGGCTGCGAAGAGTTCGCTGCGTCCCGCGCGCGAGCGCCTCGTACCCGAATATCTCCTTCGTGGCCGTGACCACGATGGGGTGGTAGTCCACGTACACCCCACGATCGCGGATGGCCGCCTTGAGGTCACTTACCCGTCGTCCGCGCTCGCGCTCCTCGAGCGAGCGCGATGCGCTTTGCGCTTCGCGAATGCCGCGATAGATCACGCGCTCGAGGCGGATTTTCGGATTGTAGTACAGGTGCGCACGGCCCACGTAGATGTCGAACAATGCGGCAATGTCCTCACCATGCGCGGCCTCGATCTGCGCGGCAACATGCACCTGGAGACGCGTGACCATCTCCGTGATCTCGCCGTCCGTGGCCGCGGCAACACCGTTGGCGGGCACGTGGAAGAAGATGAAGTCGTCATCGTTGCTGAAGCTCACCATCACGCGCGATGCACGAAGGTCGTCGTCATCGAGGAAGCTGCGCACCGCGCTGGCCGTTGTCTCGAGCACCGCGTCGAGCTTCTCCCAGCCGTAGATCTCCTCGATCTTGGAATAGCGCACGAAATTGAGGTACAGCACCACGAGCTCGCCACGTTCCTTGAAGAGCTGGCGGGAGCGCTCGATCGCCACGGGCAGCGTGGGCAGCCCCGTGAGCGAATCGTGCAGCATCTGGTCGTACTCGGCGAGATCCGCGCGCTCCACGGCGTTCGTCCCCACGATCGCGCCGCGCGCCACAGCGGAGCGCGTTCGCGCCGTGATCTCCTCGGCGGACGCGGGAATCAGGTACCACTCTTCGGCGCGCAGCTCCACCGCACGTCTGCGCGCCGCTTCATCCACGCAGCCCACGATGACGGGCAGCCCACGTGCATGCGCGAGCTCCACGTTCGTTCGCAGGAGGCCCGGATCATCATTGGTAATGAGCACGGCGCGAACACACGGGTCGGCCAATGCGTCCGGGAGATGTGCGGCCTCGTAGAAGTCTGCGCGCCAGCCATCGAGGTGGCTCGTACCCGTGGCGATTGCCGGATCGTTCGAGTCGACGAGGAGGACGGATTCGCTCACGCGAACCTTACGCGCATGTTCGCGCGCCCGCTCCCATTAGTTTCCGACGCGCATCTGATCGAGGTTGCGCTGTACAATCTTGGCCAGCGACGGCAGATCAAAGGGCTTCTCCACGTAGTCGTCCGCACCAGTCTGAAGCGCTTCGCGCTTGTCGTCCCAGGAATCAAGCGCGGTGACCATGATCACGCGCACCGTCTTTCCAAGCACGGGATGCGACTTCATCAGCCTGCACACTTCCCACCCATCTCGGCCCGGCATCATCACATCGAGCAACACCAGCGCTGGCCGAACCGTTTCGAATAACGCCATCGCCTCATCGCCATCGTGCGCGACCGAAATGGGGTACCCGCGGACTTCCAGATACTGCCGGATGATTTCCGCGTTGTCATGATTGTCGTCTACCACCATGATGGGTGGTAGTGCCACTTCGTCAATCGGCACCGGAATACTCCTGTGTCTGCGGCAGGGTTGCACCGGTTCAACAGGGCAAGTCAGGGGCCAGTTGTACGATCTAGTGCATCAGGCACAATTCCTATGGGGCAATCTCTAGCTCGACCGCGCCTTTGGGAACCGCCACTTTCCGTGCCGAGCCCCCGGGCCAGCGTACCCAGACGCTCGTCGGTACCCCCGACAGCCCCATGACCTGCACCGCACCGTTCTGCGACCAATAGCCTGAGCCTGCCTGCACTTCGCGAACCGGGCCCATGCGGTCACCGTACATTACGCGGATTTGTGCGCCCACCCCATCCGGATTGTTGGCTGGCCCGCGCAGCCGTACACGGAGCCCCGGCTTGGCCGTCTGGTTATGAAGGAGTTGGGTGGCCGCCCCATTTTGCGAGACAACGATATCCAGGCGTCCGTCGTGATCGTAGTCGGAGAACGCCGCGCCGCGCTGATCTCCATACACGAGGACTCCCGACTGCGTGCCTGAGAGTGCGTTCAATCCTCCCTTGCCGTTCCCCAGGAGCAGCAAGCCACGGCCGGTATCGTAACGGGGAATGCCGACCGCCGTTGGAAAGAAGTTCTGCGTGAGGAACAGGTCCTCGAATCCATCACCATCGAAGTCCGCAACACCGGCGTAAAACGCCGGAGCCGATTGCGCACTTATCGGCAGCGATGCGGCCTCGAAGTGATCGCCACGGTTCATGAAGACCATGTTGTCCAGAGTCATCACTTCTTTCTTTCTTGCCTTGGCCAACGCGGGCCCAAGCACCTGCTCCACACTTGCATCCGCATATGCCGCAAACGTGCCCAATCGCGTGGCCACATCAGGGATTGCCGTGCGCACCCGCGGGTAACTGTTCAGCGGAGCCAGTGCCTTCAGCCGGTCATCCTGACGGGCCAGCAGCATCTCCATTTCGCCACCGGAACCGAAGGCTCCATAGAACAGCGTAAGCGGCCGAGCGCTGTCGGTTGGCGTCATGGTGTTGCGGCCCCAGCTCGTCGCGATGATGTCCAGCTTTCCGTCGCCGTCCAGGTCACCCACCGCAACGCCGTTCCAGCGGCTCGTCCATTTCTCGAGTCCCCACGACGCCGGCGCCGCAATAAAACGCCCGCCCTTGTTGAGGAAGAGCGCAACCGAGCCCCACTCGCGCGCGAGCACGAGGTCGGCATGCCCGTCGCCATCGATATCCGCGAACGTCGCAGCAGATACCAGACCCACGTCGCGCATCGTTGCGCTGTTCAGCGAATCGAAGACAAACGTGCCGTGGTCGTTCCTGTACAGTGCAGACGACGCAGCCTCGGGATAACGGCCGGGAATCACTCGGCCGCCAACAAACAGATCGAGCGACCCATCGCCGGTGTAGTCGCCCAGTGCCATCGGTCCGGTGGACGACGGCTGTGGGGGTGCGACCTGTGCCGCCGTACCCGCGAGTCCGGTGCGCGAAGCCGCAAGACTCGCGACAGACGGCACCAGCTCCCCCTCCCACGACGACAGCCCAGCAAGCACCCGCGTCCCGCCTTCGCCCGACATGCCAAGCATGGTCGTGATGTCCGCTGACGCCACTGGACCATTGGCTCTTTGCTCCACGAGCTTGCCATGATCGTTGTGAAAAATGCCGATGTGTCCACCGCGGCCCGAGCCCACCAGCAGGTCCTCATAGCCGTCGCGGTCGATGTCGAACCATGCCACACCGGGCCCGAGCTGCGACAGCGCATTGGGGAGCAGAAACTGATGCTCCCAGTCGTCAAAGGGCGCCTCGGAATGTGTATGTCCTCCGAGCATGGGTGTCGCATCGCCGAAGAGCGGAATCGGGGGAGACGACAGGGCCTCATGGTTGGGCGCTGCGGTCTTCTGCGTGACTTCGTAGAGACGGTTCTTCTTCACGGCAAGCGCGGTACGGCGTCCGTCACGCCAGTCTATTACCAACGTGGCGCTGTCCGCTTTGCCCATGGCGAATGATGCTGCGTAATCGCTGTGCGACATGTACAAGCCGCCCACGGAGACCTCACGCACCTGCACCGGTACTGCCCCGTCGTTCAGCCGAATCTTCGCGCCCACAGCCCGTGTATTCGGCGCATCGCCAACGAGCCGCACCGCAATACGCGCTGCGGACGCATCGTTGCGAAGCACCAACGCCGGTGCGCCCAGTCTGTTCACCACGACGTCGAGATCACCATCGCCATCGAGGTCGGCGGAGGCGAGTGCATGCGAGATGTCGGCGTCCGTTCCGAACTTCCATTTGGTGCTCACGTCCTCGAAGGTCATGTCGCCGCGATTGCGAAACGCGATGTTGGTGAGCGCGAGCTTTGGATATTCCCACCGCTCGCGCTGCCACTTCACGTCACTCAGCCGGTTCTGGAGACGCTCCTGGGTGTCCGCATCCATCATGTCCCACAGATGACCATTCGCGATCAGGATGTCCTGCCATCCATCGAGATCCACGTCCATGAACATCGTGGACCACGACCACCCGGACGCCTGCACACCCGCCATCATCGACGTTTCGGCGAAGGTGCCGTCACCGCGATTGATGAAGAGCGTGTTCCGCTGCTGCTGAAGCTGCGTCTCGATGTCGCCCGGCTTCTTGGGATACGGCGTATGAGTCGGCATCTGCGTCCTGAGCCTGTGACTGTCGTAGCTCAGCATATCCACACAGAAGAGATCGGGCAGCCCGTCGCCATTCACGTCCGCAGCGTCAATGCCCATGGCCGAATTGCTCACCTGCCGCTGGACCTTCCAGTCGGCAAGGTGAAAGCTCCCGTGCCCGTCGTTGTACCAGAGCTGGTCGGTATCCTCGAAATCGTTTGCGACGTACAGATCGGGCGCACCGTCGCCATTCAGGTCCACGAACTTTGCATCCAGGCCGAACGACTCGGGCTCTTCCGCGAGCTGCGCTCCCTTCGCGTCGCGGAAGGTGGCGGACGTCATCGGCACGCGCTTGAACCTGCCGCCCTCGTAGCGATAGAAATCGTCGGGCTCGCCGCGCATGGTCATGTTCAAGCCGCCCATGTCCGGGCGCATCACGAGCTTGAAGTCCTTCGCGTGCTCGGGAACAACGGCGTACTGATTGGGGCCCGTTGGGCGCACCAGTTGATTGAAGGAGCGTTGCTGCGGCGGAATGGTGTCCACCGGACTGTACGCCTTGTAGTTCGCCACGAACAACGCCAGCCGCCCACTGCCGTCCACATCGGCCATGGTGAGGGTCGTCGCGCCTCGGCCCGTGGTGTCGAGGCCCAGGTCGCGGTGCTCCGCGAAATGTCCCTTGCCGTCATTCAGGAAAATGACATTGGGTCCGGTCGTCGACAGCAGGATCAGATCGAGCGTCCCGTTTCCGTCGACGTCCGCGAACGCGGTACCCGAGGAGTGCCGGTCGCACGCACCGACCCCCGCGCTCTTCGTGATGTCCTCGAACCTCCAGTGGCCGAGATTGCGGTACAGGGCGCTGCAGCCCTCCGTCTTTGCGAGAAAGACGTCAACGAGTCCGTCGCCGTCCACGTCCCCCAGTGCAACGCCCGCTCCTTGGCCCAGCGTTCGGTTGCCAAGCAGAACGGAATCGCTCACGGCATTCGCGAACTGAATTCCCGTCTTGCCGCCGTCCATGCTCGTGAAACCTGGCGTGCCCGTGGGCACGTCCAGCTCGCGCCAGCGATAGCCTGTTTCCTCATGCCACGGCGGCGTAGGCTTCGACGAACAGGCTGTAACGGAGAGAACCGCCGCGATGACTGCGGCAGCACGGAATTTCTGCAATTTCATGAAGAACGCCGGACGGAACGGCGGGAGTAATTTGTTGTGACGGGCTGCCTCCGCGGTTGCGAGCGCTCGTCCCCAAAACTACGATTCGATCGCCTTATTTCACAAGGACTTACGGTCGCATGCCACGGTTGCCGGACAAGGTTCCCCGCACGGATCGCCATCACCTGTCCGCCCCGCTGCTCGTCGCCGCCATTGCCCTCGTGGCATCGCTGGCCGGCATCGAGAATGATTTTGCGCAGGACGACATCCCGCTCATCCAGAACAATGCGCTGTTCCACGACCTCGGCAACGTCAAAACGCTCCTCACGTCGCCATACTGGCCGTCACCGTTCTCGCCCGACCTGTACCGGCCTTTTACCTCGATATGGCTCACCGTCGAGTATGTAATTGGCGGGGGAACGCCGGCGCTCTTTCGCATTACGAGCTATGCCCTCTACGCGTTGCTGGCCGTTGGCGTGTTCATGCTGGCCGCGAGACTCGTTCCGCGCAACATCGCCATCGGATTTGCCGCTATCTTTGCCGCGCATCCGGTGCACGTCGAAGCAGTTGCCCCGGCCGTTGGGCAGAGTGAGCTGATCGTTGCCCTGCTCGCCGTCGCGATGACGATTCGATATATCGACATCCGGCGCACTCGCGCGCTGTGCGTTTCAGATTGGACGATGCTCGGTGCCATGTATCTTGCCGCGAGCCTGTTCAAGGAACATGGACTCGTCCTTCCGGCGCTGCTGGTGTGCGTTGAATTCCTGCTCATTCCTGAATCGAATGCGAACCGCCTGCGCAGCCTCGCGGGCGGTATTGCCGGCTTTACCGTCATCGCCATTACCGTTCTCCTCGCACGGCACGCGGTACTCGGTGACGTCGCCGGCACCTTTACAGCCGAGGCGCTCGTGGGCCTGGGTGTTGGTGGCAGAGCGCTCACCATGCTGCAGGTGGTGCCGCAATGGATGCGTTTGTTGCTGTGGCCTGCGCACTTGCAGGCCGACTACTCCCCTCAGGAATTCGTTGCAGCGACCACCTTTGGTGCAGTACAGGCGTACGGCACGCTCCTGCTCATCCTTGCCCTCGCTGCGTTCTGGCTTTCGCGCCGGCGCCTCCCTGTAGTTGCATTCGGTATCGGATGGACTGCCATCACGCTGTTCCCGGTGAGCAACGTGCTCATTCCAACAGGCATCCTGTTCGCCGAACGCACCTTGTTGCTGCCAAGCGTGGGCGTTTGCATCGCACTCGCCGGCGTCGTTGCCGCGCTATGGCCGCGCTTCGTCTCGAGCCGGCCGGCGGTTGGTCGGGATCTCGCATTTGCATGCGCGGCGGCCGTCATCGTGGGCGCCGTGCGCAGCGGTGAGCGGCAGCGTGTGTGGCGCAACGAGGCATTCCTCTCGGTGAGAAGCGTGCAGGACGCGCCGCGCAGCTTCCGAACGCGCCGCGCTTATGGCAACGTGCTCTTCGATCTCGACCGCCCGGAAATGGCGATCGAGGCCTACAGGCAGGCCATCGCGTTTTCTCCGCACGGACTCCAGTGGCGCATGCGCAATGATCTCGCGCAGCACTTTCGCGAACGCGGAGAGCGTGCGCAGGAAGTGGAACAGCTCACCGCGAGCCTTGCCCAGGAACCTCGCCAGGAGGATATCCGGGGACACCTGATTTCCGCGTACCTCGACCTGGGCCGGTATGCCGACGCGGCCTCCGCAGTAGACTCGGCAATTGCGCATGGGGCGCCTCGTGCCGTCTTTGACCGCGCCCGCGCCGTTGCCGACAGCGCCGCCAGGGTCAACGCGCCACCGGGCAGCATCAAGGTGGGAATCACGACAGGCCCCAGCCGTGCCGTGCCGTAAGGCTCTGGCGTGTTGCGGCCATCAGCTTCACCTTATGACCATGTCCATCGACCTTCGACCGGGCCGCCTCGTCGCCATGGCATGCCTCGCGCTCGTCGCTTGCGGTGCTACCTTACACGCGCAGGGCACGATAACCGGTGTCGTGAGGGAGGACTCCACGAAGCGTCCGCTCATGGGTGCCGAGATCACCGTGGATTCGCTTCCGCGCATGACACTCAGTGATGACGCAGGACGCTTTACGCTGCGCGACCTTCCCACCGGCGCACACAACGTCCATGTACGGCTCCTGGGCTATCGGGCCTCGGCGATACCGGTACAGCTGTCAGCGGGAGTGACGACCACCATCGACGCGCATCTCGTCCATGCGACAGTGAATCTCGACACCATGGCCGTCATCGCGTCCGAGCGGCGGGCAATCAGCAAGGGCTTTCAGGGGTTCGAGGAGCGGCGAAAGCAGAGCCTCGGCAGGTTTGTTGGTACGGACAAGCTGCGCGAGAGCGACGATCGGCGCGTCGAGGATGTACTCAGCGAAGTAGGTGGGCTGAGGATCGTGTCGCCACCTCCCTGCCCCTCCAGGGGAAACAGGTTGCTGTGCGAGCCCAATCCGGCCAAGCGCGTCGCCACCGTGGCCGGCTGCCCCGTGCAGATCGCCATCGATGGAGCACTCATCTACCGCGGCCGCAGCGGCACGATCGACTGGTCATCGACGTTCAACCTCGGCGACATCTCCGTGCGTAGTCTTGCCGGAATTGAGGTGTATCGGGGCGAGTCGGAGGTACCGTCGTCGCTGGCCGCACCGGGAACGACATGCGGCATGATCGCGTTCTGGTCACGACGCGACTGACGTCGCGGCACTCAGGCGGAGCGCTTCTTTGCCCCTTTCTCAGGTGCCGATGCGCGCGGTACGTGCGCGAACAGCTCCCGACGCACCTCCGGGTTGCTGATCTTCCAGATCACGCTGTCGGTGAAGTAGTGATGGATGTTCAGGAACATCAGGATCAGCACCGGAGCCACCTTGCTCGGCTCCTCGCCAAAGACATTTCCCACCACGCTCATGGCCGCGAAAGGAACGACCTGCGCGATGAGCACGCTCACACCAAGGAGCACGGCACCATAGAACACCATGTGCAGCGTCACCAGCCGCGCCGAGTGTTCCTTTGCCTTGTTGGTGTTGTTGAGCTCAACGCGAATGGGGAACGCGAGATACTGGATGGCGTGCGCAATCTGGATCCAGAAGATCGCCTTGGGATCTCTCGCCATCACCGCATACCACACGAAGATGGACAACCACGCCACGAGTGCGTGCACCGGCGGAAGCGTGCCTGTTCGCTTGCGCATCCGTGCCAGGCCGAACAGCCCCACAGCGAACGCGACGAGCGTTCCGCTGCTCACGATGACGTACAACGATCTCACCCGCGCAGGGTCTTTCAGCTGCGTATAGAGAAACCACGTTACGTGCCACGCGAGGAGAATGCGGAGACTCGTCCGGATGAGTCTCCGCTCCGAGTCGTCGAACTTCGTGCCTCCCAGGAACGCGTACGAGGCCATCATGCCCCACACCTGGCCGGTGTAGTGCCACGCGAGATACGCGCTCGCCACCGTGACGAGGATGATCACGCCGGCAGGTGAGTATTGCGCCTCCCATACGGCCGCGGCAACGGCCACGAGCAAAATGGCGGGCACGTGGATGGATGCCCATTTGTGCCGCATGATCATCTCGCGGCTGCGGTAGACCATGCGGTACGACGCCATGAAGTGCGGCATGTTGAACGCGGTGGCCACCCAGGCCTGCGCGCCGGCGCCAATGAGCACCAGGTCGCTTCGGCCGCTCAACAGGAGCGGCACAAAGACCACCAGTGACAGGCCGCCCACGCAAAGAAGATCAATGGCGGGCGAGAAGATCGACGCGGACGACTTCAGGGCACTACGGGGTTGAAGTTGCCAGTACGGAGCAGCAAAAACGAAAAGCGGCCGCCGAGCAAGTTGCGCTGGGCGGCCGGTCTTCGCTACATCACAACCGGCTCAGGTACCTGCCGGACGCGGCGGACGCTTGTCCCACATGAACGACACGCCCGGTGCCGCAAACTGCACGGCGCCCGTACCCGGCGTGGACGCCGGAAACGCAATGGCCGTCACGGCAGATCCGGCCACCGTTGTACCCGGTGTGCCTTCGAGATCGCAGACTGCCGTACCACCGCAGGTCGTTCCCTGTCCGGTGGGCAGTGTGCCGAGCAGCGCAAGCGCATCGAACAACGCCGTGCCCCCGCCAACTGGCTGCGCGTTGATCTTGATCTGGCCCACCGCTGCCGTCTGGAACGCAGACACCGAATATGCGGGAACGGCCGCCCACGTCGCCGCTGCCGGCAGTGTTCCGGTTGACGGATACTGACGGAAATCGAGCGACCCACTCGTGGCATTGATCACGCGCAGACCCACGTTGGCGACTGGATCTGGGACGCTCTCTTCGATGATGCTCAGCTTCATGGTACCGGCCTTGGCGCTCCCCATCAGCAGGAACGTGTAGTTCTTGCCGGCGGTGAGTGTCAGCGTCGTGTCCTTGATGACCGTGGACGCGATTGCGGCGGTGGTGCCATCGAGAAAGAGACGGAAGTGACGCGAGCCCGCCCGAGCGTTCTTGAACTCGATCTGGGATGACGCGGTAACGCCGGCCGTCGTGACCGGATTATTGCGGAATCCGATCTGGAACTGGCCGTTTTCCACGATGTCGACGGCCCGGAGGTCCATCGCAATCGTATCGGGAACGGCGTGGATGAATCGGACGCCCGCGCTGGGGATGTCGTCCGAAACCAGCACGGTTTCAGGAGTAGAGCAAGCGCTCAGGGTGCCCATGGTCAGGCACAACGCCGAGAGCTGAAGAATGCGTCGCATGAAAGACTCCATTTAGGTTGAGGCGCCGATGACGGCGGTCATGGACGAGGTGCGCGGTAGGTATCCACCGGCTTGCCCGGGGTCTGCTGGTCTTCGGTACCGGATGCTGTGAGTGAGCGAGTCAGGATGAACGCAAATGCGCTGACGCCAAGCGCGCCTGCAACGGCGGTACGGCTCTTGGAAAACTCCTTTACGTATGCCGTGCTCACGTATTCGTCCTTGAGGTGGACTTGCTCGCCCGTCCATGTCTGGTAGCCGCCCTTCAACATATGGACACCAGACACGGCGACGACATACTCCCCGTTGTCCCGGCTCACCAGCCGGCCTTCGACCTGCGCGATCTCGGGCCCCATTGCGCCACCAAGCCCGACGCGGCCGACATCCGTGATGTCGAACGCGACCTGCCTGCCCATTTCGGGCACGACGCCTCTGGCGGGCTCCAGTGAATAGCAGCCTGCCAGGAGAACGCCTGACGACGCAATGATACCGAGGGACTTCATCCGCACTGTACGACTACCAGCCGTAGGTTCCCTTGACCGCGGAGCCCGGGTTCGTGCCGCCACCCGTGCTGTAAATCGCGTTCAATGGACGCCCGCGCGCCTGAAGGTCCGTGAACGGAACTGCCCAGTGATAGCCCGTGCCGGCGGGGAGGTCGCCCCAACCGCGGCCGTTGATGAACCACTGCGCAAAGCCCGTGTACGCCTCTTCGATACGCGCCTCGTATTTCATCATCTCCATCATGTTGCCGCAGGCGGTGGTCGTGAAGCTCGGTCCAACCGGCACCTGCGGCACGCAGTTCGCGCCACCCGGAGCGCCCGTCGTGCCATCGAACACGGTGATCGGATCGAGACCGGCCGTCTGACGCGACGGGTTGATCAACGCCGCCGCTGCCGCGTAGTTCCCCTTCCGGATCTGCCCTTCGGCACGAAGCATGTCCATCTCGGTCTTCGTGATGAACACGAGCTTTCCGTTTCTCGCGCTCACGTCGCCGGCCGTACGCCAGGACCACCAGCGGGCGTGGTCGTAGTTGGACAGACCCCACGCGCTGCCGGAGCTCACGTCATTGCCGGCAGGCCGGTTGACGAAGTACCGCTTGCAGACCTGAGACGCTCCATTGCACTGCGCCAGCGCAAAGTCCGCCTGCTGCGCCGCGCGCGTCGCGCCCTGCGGGAACCGAAGGTCCGGCGTCTGCATGAAGAACGGTCCATTCGAGCCGCGGGTCCCAATGGGCTGCGCGAGCCACGCCTGATATGACCCGGACACGTCGGCCATTCCAATCACGAACGGTGTCATCTGGTGCCACGTGCTGTACCCGTAGAACTGGTCGAGCCACGCGTTGCCTGGTCCAACCGTCGTGCTGGTGATGTTATCGTGGTTCGCCGTGATACCGGCTGCCGCATCGGCGATCACGAGATCCCAGTTCACCGCCGCACGCTCGGCCGGCGTTCGAGCAACGTTCGCCCGGAGCCGTGCCGCATACGTGTGAATGAGCTTGATGAACTCCGCCTGCGTCATGCTCGTGCTCGACGGGATCCAGGTGGCCGGAAGCGGGAAACTGCCGCCGCCGGTACCGGGCGTGTTCGCATACACGATCGATTTGTTCAATGCGTCGAGCGCTGCCACCATCACGTCGTTGTATCCCTTGAGATCACCCGGCTCCAGATCGCCCGTCGTCGGGTCCGTGATTGCGGCCGAGTCATAGAACAGCGCCATGTAGCCAAGCGAGACGCCGCGCAGGAACTGGCCGAACGCACGTGCACGATTGTCCTGGTTGCTCGACCCGAGGGTAAAGCCAGCACCGTCGATCGTCTTGAGAAGACCAGACGCAACACGGTCCACCTCGGCCATGTACGCATAGATGCGTGCCTGTTCCGCAGCGCACCCATTGCCGATGGCGTTGTCGTTCGCAGCGCGCGGAATACCCACGCGCTGACCCATGCAGTTGTTGCTGAGGCTCGAGTAATTCTCGAAGGACTGGACGTTCGCCATGCCCTGGACATTTGACAGGCTGCTCCACATGCCTGCATGCCAGCGCTTGTAGTAGCTCGCCAGAACTGATTCAACGTCGGCAGGTGTAGCCAGAACCCGAGCCGTTTCCGGATTGTTCGGGTTGGCCACCTTGAGATCACACGCGCCAACGCTGACCACCGCGGCAATCGCCGCGTATCGGATCAGATTTCGCATCATGGTGGGGAAAACTCCTAGAAGCGCGTGGAAAGTGAGAGCGTGAAGGTGCGAAGCGTTGGGAAGCCGAACGCATCCGTCGCGTTGAGCAGCGCCGAACCCGATCCGTTAGTGGTGCTGCCGGTGTTCGCCCCAACTTCCGGATCCAGACCCGAGTAGTTGGTGAACGTCCACAGGTTGCGGCCAACGAGACCAACCGTCCAGTCGCCACCGACACCGCGTAGCGCACCAATCTTGTACGTCAGGCTGACTTCACGAATCTTCGCGAACGAGGCATCCTCGAGCACGTAATTGTTCGGATTGAGCGTATCGTAGAACCCGCCCAGTCCCGTGCTCTCGCTCGGACCGGCACGCCAGCCATAGGCGAGCGGCTTGGCCGTTTCCACCGTGGCCTTGCCCTGATCGAAGTAGCTCGAGCTGAAGTCGAGCAGTCCCCACCCTTCGCCCTGATTGTAGACGTCCTGCCCCATGGTCGCGTCCAGCAACCCGTAGAGCGTGAAGCGCTTGTACGAGATGTTGTTGCTGAACGTGAAGCGGAAGTCCGGAAGCGCGTTGCCGATGATCTGCGTAAAGCCCGTGCCTTCGCCCGGGGAAAGCTGTCCGTTCGCCGTGACCGTACCAGCAACCTGGCCGCGGAGCGGACGGTCGATGATCGGCATGCCGAAGTAGAGCGGCACGTTGTTGCCGAATGGCGACTGCGCACCGGCGAGAACCGTGTTGGAGAGGTTCTTGGTGATGCCGTCTCTCCAGCTGTTGCCGTCGCCGACCCACACCACGTAGCCGCCATCATTGACCTGGAACGCCTTGCCATCGCCGCACTGGCCTTGGAGCGACGGATCCATATCCGAGCACTTCTTGTAGAACTTGCGGCCCCAGATGTTGCCAAAGCGGTTGATCTGGAATCCGTTATTCATGCCCGTGTTGGCACTGATGCGGAAAAAGCTCGCCGTGCCCTGGCCCGTGCCGCCGTCGTACACGTACTCCGACGTGAAGAGCTCGGAGATGAACGTGCGCGTGCGATCGAACGTGCTGTGCATGTTCCAGCTGAGATCCTTCTTGTCGAGGATCGGCAGATTGAGGCTGACCTCGTACGTGTGATTGTCCAGCGTGCCGGCGTTCTGCCACTGATTCGAAAAGCCGAGCGAGTTTGGCGTATTGACCAGCTGGATCTGATCGCGCGTGCGTGAATCGGCCTTGGTGAGCTCGACCCCTAGACGGTTGAACAGCGTGAAGTCTGCGCCGAACTCGTTCTCGGTGGTGGTTTCAGGACGCAGCTTGGAATTACCGGCCTGACCCAGCGTGATACCGGTGGCGGTCACGTTGTACACCTCGTACTGCGCAACGAAACGCGGCGAGCTGCCCGCCGTTCCATGCGAGGCGCGAATGCGGAAATCGTTCAGCCAGTTCAGCTTCCAGAACGGCTCCTCCGAAATGCGCCACACACCCGAGATGCGCCCGAAGTTCGCCCAGCGGTTTCCTTCGCCGAACAACGAGCTTCCGTCGCGGCGCATCGTACCGTCGAGGATGTACTTGTCCTTGAAGTCGAGGCTCGCTCCCGCGCTCATTCCGACATTCTTGATCGTCTGGGACGAGGAGGTCGCGGTCTGGTTGGTGCTCGTGTTCGTGACCTGAAGAATGTCGCGCACCAGGAAAACCTGGCCGGTATTTCCGTTCAGGATGATGTTGTCCTGATCGAACAGACCACGCACCTGGAACTTGGCGCTCAGATCGCTCCGCACCTGCTTGCGGACCGTGCCGGTGAAGCTGGCATTGTAGGACTCTTCACCGCGATTGCCGAACTGGATGTTGCCGTTGTTCGCGGAGCTGCTCGTGGTGAACGTGCGATATCCCTTGACCGCGTAGGACGTCTCGAGACGCTGGCGGTTGTCGTATGACAGGGTGCTTTCGAAGTTCACCCAGTCCGCCGGTACGTAGCGCGCCGTCATGTTGCCAAGGAACCGGCCCGACTGCTGCGTGTCGTACTGGTTGGTGGCATTGTACAGGAACGTGCCGCCGCCGTTGCCGGACGGACTGCGAAGTCCACCACCGCCGCTGCGCACGAGCGGCCGGCCCAGCGAATCGAGGGCGAGGTAGTCCGTTCCCGCGGCCGCGCCGCGCAGCAGCTGGCCGAACAGCGAACCGTTCGATGAACCACCGTCGCGGACGTCGCTCGTGCCGTTGTCGTAAAGCGAGCTGAGCGAGATGGTGAGGTCCTGGCGCAGATCGTAGTCCAGGTTCACGCGGCCACGACGCTGCTGGTTGCCCTTCATGCCGCGGATGGCGCCCTGTTCATTCTGATACGAGCCGCTGGCGTAGAACCGCACTGCGCCAAGCTTGCCCGTGGCATCCACCTCATTCAGCACGATGGGATTTCTCTGCACTGCCTGCGCCAGCATGTTGTACGAGCGGCCCGGCCAGATCTCGCCCTGGTAGGTGTTCACCAGCTCACCATTGCCCGGGGCATTGCCCTGCACGTTCACCGGCGTACGGGTCGTGTCCGCCGCCACGTTGTTGATGCGGAGGATCTCGGTCATCCAGTCGATCGTGCGCGAGCACGATGCGACGTTGCCCGAGCCCTGGACGCAGAAGCGCTTGCCCGTTTCATCCAGCTGCAGCTGGTGGTTGACCGGCTGGCCGTAGTTCAGACTGTTCACGTCGCTGAAGCCGTACTCGGACCGCGTCGCGAACTTGATGCCCTCGGCGCCGCTCGAGCCGCGCTTGGTGCGGATCGTGATGACGCCGTTTGCCGCTCGGCTGCCATAGAGCGACGCGCCGGCCGCGCCCTTCACCACTTCGACGGACTCGATGTCGAGTCCACCGAGCTCGGTGGGGCTGTTGATGTTCATGATCGCGCCGTCGACGATGATCAGCGGTCCATTGGTACGGCCGGTGGCGTTGATCGACGTTGGTCCACGGAGCTGGATTTCGGGCGTATCACCAGGACGGCCGGTGGTCTGCGCGATACGAAGGCCGGCCACCTTGCCGGCGAGCGCCTTGATCGGATCGAGCGCCGGCACCGGAAGGTCTTCCGATGTGATGCGACCGACGGCGAACGGCACCTTGGAACGTTCGGTGCCTTCCATGACGCCCGTGACGACAACCTCACTGAGCCGGTTCACGTCCTGCTTCATCGTGAAGTTCTCGGTGTGACTGCCAACCGTGACGACGATGGGGCGCATGTCCGACTGATGCCCGATCGCGCGAACCCTCAGGTTCACCTTCTGGCCCGTGACGCGCGCACCCGGAATACTGATCGTGTACACGCCCTGTGCGTTCGTGCCGACCGACGCAAGATCAGTGATATAGACGTTGGCCGCTTCAATCGGCTGTCCATTCTCGCTGATCACCTTGCCGGTGATCACGGCATTCTGCGCCTGAGCTATGGCTGCCGGCAGTGTGAGCAAAACGCTCAGTACCGCCAGGGCCAAACCCCGGGCGCACATCCTGGTGATGATGGTGGTCATCTCATTCCCTCGATGAGTAAAAAGGGGAGCTGCGGTGGTGCAAAAACGGAAATGCGGACATACAAAACACCGCCGAGTCGGAGAGCATGCGCTCCCGACACTGGCGGACTTACAACACGACCTCGCAAGAAAGACCGGGGCTGCACGTGGAAATGATTAGCGCCTCCGAGCCTGGAATTGGCAGGAAACTACGGGCGAACGGGCAGGAACTGCAACGCGTACTCTAAGGTGCTTAACAGGGCCAGACCCAAGGTCCGGAAAAACGGTCACAGATCGGACAAGATGGTGCAACACAATGGCTTTCCCTGCGCGCGCCGAACATACGAATCGCCGGGGGGAGGCCGCAAGTCCCCATCTGTTTGCGAGCAGGTCCTTGACGGAAAGGCCGCCGGCCTGCATCGTCGCGCTACCCCCCACCACGAGAACCATATGCGGTCCTCCGCCTGCATTCTCCTCATCCCCCTTCTCGTTCTGTGCGCCTGTGCCCCAGCCACGTCGAACACGGAAAGTGTTTCGGCGCCACGGCAGATCCGCATCGAAGGCGCCGGCACCGTCAACCTCAACACCACCACCTCCGCTCACGTCGCGCGTCTCGACTTCCCGGTGCCGCTGGTCTGGAAGGCCCTCCCCGCCGCCTTCGAGACCATGGGCGTGCCGATCACCTTCGTCGACTCCGCGCATTACGTGCTCAGGAATGATGGTCTCAAGGTGCGCCGGCAGCTCGCGGACACACCCCTTGGCGTGTTTTTCGACTGCGGCACCACGCAGGTAGGCGAGAACGCCGACTCCTATGACGTGCACATGACGGTGAGCGTCGAAGTCCAACCCGAGCCGGCCACCGGCAATTCGAGGCTGCTCATTCTCCTGGAGTCGGCGGCACGTCCGGTATCGTTCTCGCGCGACTATAGCCGGTGTTCCACACGCGGAAAATTCGAGCAGCGTTTTGCAGACGCCGTCAAGAAACAGCTCAAGTGATGAACGGAGCCGCACCGCGCGGAGTCGATGAGACTGTCCACTGAATCACCGCGTGCACGCTGGCTCCTGCTCGGTTTGGCCTGGATACTCGTCGGTTGGCTTGCGCTGTTGGACGTACACGCCACGCGTGAATATGTAGCGCTCCTCGACGAATCGGGTACGCTGGTCACGGACAGCCTGCCCATGCACCAGATCGTGCCGGCCAACTACGCCGACGCGCAAACATGGGTACGCCTCGCACTCGCTGTGGACAGCGCAGGGCAATGGCGAGTCCGATCCACGAAGACCGACAATGCACCGGCGGGGCGCGCCGTCCATTGGAGCTCGGGCTTCGTTCACCTGATTCGCGCTGCCGGGCACCTGCGGCAGTGGAGAACCGGAGAGCCCTTCGCGACCGCGACGGAGCGAGCGCTGCCGTGGTTCAACCTGCCTCTGTTTCTGGCTGCGGTCGTGGTCTTTTCCACGTGGGCTGCGCGGCGGTTGGGCGCGGCAGCAGGAGTGCTCATCGCAACCGGCATGGTGGGACATCCGCTTTTCTATGCCGGATTCGCGCCGAGCTACGTGGACCATCACGGTTTGTTGTCGGCAGCGTCCATGGGCGTCGTGCTTGGCGCAGTCCTCATGGGCGCGGGATGGCGACGCTCCACGGAGAATGATGACAGTCTCCTCCCGCACTCGTTCGCCGCCATGCGCCGGGACGCGGTGTTTTCCGGCATCTGTGGCGCAATCGGCATGTGGATCAGCGCGGCATCCGTCATTCCGACCATCGCATTCGCCGGCCTTGCAGGCCTGATCGCCACACTGTGGCTCGGACGCGCTGCACAACGCAACGGAGCCCAATTCAACGGAGACGTCTGGCGGCTGTGGTCGCGGGCAGGCGGTGGAATCTCTCTCGTTGCGTACCTGATCGAGTACGCACCGGCGAATCTCGAAATGCACCTCGAGGTCAACCACCCGCTTTACGCATTGGCGTGGCTCGGTGGTGGTGAGCTCGTCGCCCTGATTGGCGAATCGTACCTTGGCAGCCGAGGGGTTCCACGCTGGCGCGCGACCCTCGCGGCGTGTACCCTTCTCGCAGCGCCCCTGGTCATCGCGTTAGGTGGCCGGGGAGTCTTTGCGCCGCTCGATCCAGGAATTGCCGCACTGCACCATACCATCTCCGAGTTTCGCTCTGCTGGAGCACTGGTCCGGTCTGCGGGATGGGCGGCGCTCCGGCCCTACCTTCTCTGCTTTATGTTAGTGCTTCCGGCGGGCGTGCTCGTGAAAAGAGGGGCGCGGGACCGTGTCCTGATAGGCTTCGCATCCATGTGCGTTGTTGCTGGTGCCGCCCTTGCGCTCTGGCAGAACAGGTGGTGGCTCGCCGCGAGCGGGCCGGAGCTCTGCCTGCTGGTTGTTGTTCTTGGTGCTTTGCTGCGCCATCGCAGCACGCGCGCGCAATGGATCGTCGTAACTGTCATCTGCGCTGTCTTCCTTCAGCAGGCCTTCGGCAGGATTGCGCTGACACGTTCCAACACCGCGGCGCGCGCAGTCACGGAATACGATGCCGCACAGCCTCTCTATCGTGACATCGCGGCAGCACTCCGCACGG
Organism: Gemmatimonadota bacterium; assembly: GCA_028287285.1. Taxonomy (GTDB): domain Bacteria; phylum Gemmatimonadota; class Gemmatimonadetes; order Gemmatimonadales; family Gemmatimonadaceae; genus AG11. The sequence continues at coordinate 1,760 of JAQBPY010000098.1, read as the reverse complement.
CGAAGCCTGCGGGCGACATCGTGCTTCTTTCCAGCCCGAACGCTTCATCGGGAATCGCCTACTACGGTGGCTTCAGCACACTCGGCACACTGTACTGGGAGAATGCCCCCGGGCTTCGCGCCGCCGCCGAGATTTTCTCCGCAACCAGCGACGACTCTGCGCGTGCGCTGCTGAAGCGGCGCGGTGTCACACACATCGTTCTCGTGGGTCGGGACGATTTCCTGAGACAATATCTCCATCTCGCGCGGCCTGGCGCATCGAACGAAGCCTTCGACTCCACGTTTGGCCATCGGCTCACGGACATGCGCTCGCTTCCGCGGTGGCTGCGCCCCATACCCTTTCCGTCACGCGGCAGTACGCAGTCACCGGAGCTCGTGACGCGTGCGCTGGAGATCGTTGCTGACCAGAGTCAGGCACAGGCAACATGGAACATTGCCATTGCCCAGGCGGCCATGGGGAACACGGCCGGCGCACTGGAAAGCTTTCATCAGATCGTCGAATCCGCGCCGCCCGCCCAGCGCTCCACGCTGCTCGAGCAGGCCGGCCGCGACGCCTACCGAATACGTGCACATCGGGCGGCGCTGCAACTGTTCGGCGAAGCGATCGCGGTATCACCCACCACGACCGCGCGCGCCGCCGCCGCCTGGATTCTTGCCACGAGTCCCGATGACACGGTGCGCGATGGTCCCCGGGCGCTCGCGCTTGCGGAAGCGCTCGCAAGGAACGACGTCAATGATCCCGCGTTGCTCGATGTGCTCGCCGCCGCACTCGCAGAATCGGGGCGCTTTTCCGATGCTGTCGCCATTGCGCGGCGCATGTCCGCCATCAGCCAGTCACGGCAGGACGCCGCGGCCGCAGCAAAGGCGCGCGATCGCCTTGCCGCGTACACCGCGGGACGACCGTGGCGAAGCTAGCGGCTTTGTCGTGCAGTACGACAAAGTCCGCTATTCCGGCAACTCCAAAACCGTCAAAGTGGTCATAACGCAAGCGCGTTTGTCGTCCTGAGCGCAGCGAAGGACCTGCTCTTCCGCCACGAAAACAGTCCCGCTAGGGACGCATTTCGCCGCGGAGTGCGCGCCGGACGTCAGCTAACGCGGCGCGCGCATCGGAGTCTGACGGATCGAGCGCCGCGGCACGCTCGAGGTGCATGACCGCTTGCCCCAAATCGCCGCCCTCGGCCAGCGAAATACCCCAGTTGAACTCTGCACCCGAATGAGCCGGGTCGATCGCCGCGGCCCTGGCAAAGTGCACAATTGCGTCACTCAGCCTCCGCTCACCATGCAGCACATTGCCCCAGTTGATCTCGGCATCGGCAAAGTCCGGCTTTATCGCGAGTGCCGCCTGATACTCGGCAACCGCCTCCGCATTGCGTCCAACCTTCGCGAGCTCGTAGCCAAGGTTGTTGTGCGGGTCGACATAGCGCGGGTTCAAGGCGATGGACCGGCGATATTCCTCCATTGCCTCAACAGCGTTGCCCTGCTCCGCCAGCTCCGCGCCGCGTCCGTTTCTTCCTATCGCCGAATTGCCGTCCACGCTCAACACTCGCGCCCAGAAGGTGGATGAATTCTTCCAAACGCCGGTCTGTTGCCAGGTGAGCGCCGCAAGCAGCACGAGAATCACCATACTCGCGTACCGCAATGCAACGGCACGCCGCGGCCACGCAAGGAGTGCTCCGCCAAACAGCAGCGAAAGCGCCGTGGCGGAGTGATAGGTATAACGATCTGCGGCGATTTGTGGACCATTCTGCACGACTCCGAGCA
>JAQBPY010000091.1 GCA_028287285.1 Gemmatimonadota bacterium | reverse complement strand
ACTACAACAAGGCGGGCATCGACGTGGACGCCGCAGTGCAGCACCTCAAGCAGCACCGCACGCTCGAGGGGTTTACGGGTGGCGATGCCGTGACGAATGAAGAGCTGCTCACGTGCGACGTCGACGTGCTGCTCCCCGCGGCGCTCGAGAATGTCATCACGAGCAAGAACGCGTCGAAGATCCAGGCCAAGATCATCTGTGAAGGCGCGAACGGGCCGACCACGGCGGGCGCGGATTCCATTCTCGACGAGAAGGAAATCTTCGTCATTCCGGACATTCTCGCGAATGCCGGCGGTGTCACGGTTTCATACTTCGAGTGGGTGCAGGACCGTGGCGGCTACTTCTGGTCAGAGGCCACCGTGAACGAGCGGCTCACCGACATCATGACACGCAGCTTCAGCGACGTGCTCAACCTGTCCATGACCCACAAGGTCAACATGCGAACGGCCGCCTACATGTTGTCCATCAGCCGAGTGGCAACGGTGCACCGGTTGCGTGGCGTCTACGCGTAGTCTGGCGTGCGTCTCGTGATCGCCGCCGTGGGGAAGCCGCGCGATCGGCACCTCGCGGCGGCGATCGAGGAATATGAGACTCGGGCGGCGCGGTACTGGCCGCTCGAGGTGGTGGAGGTTCGCGAGGCGAGCACGCGCGGCACTTCACCCGAGCAGACCCGCGAGCGCGAAGGCGAACGATTGCTCGAGCGGCTGCCACCCGCTGCAGCGGTGGTCGTCTGTGACGAGCGCGGCGACAGGCTCACGTCTGCTGATTTCGCCGCGCTCGTTTCCGCGGCGCGGGATCGGGCCAGGGATCTTGCCTTCGTCATTGGCGGCGCCTACGGACACGCAGACGCGATACGCTCGCGCGCGACGCGTGTCATCCAACTTGCACCATGGACGCTGCCGCACGAGATGGCCAGACTCGTGTTGTCGGAGCAACTGTATCGCGCCGGCACGATTGCGCGTGGCGAACCGTACCACAAATGACCGACGTTCGAATCATCACGGAACCGCTGGGCGGATCACCCCTTTCACGGCTGCTGCAATCCGGTCGCGCGCCGTCGCAGTGGACGGCGGCGGCACCGGGATCTGCATCCGGATGGAAGGATCGTGCATTGGAGATCCGGGCCTCGCGCGACTGGGGTGTGTGTTGGAACACGCTTTCGTCTGCGATCGCGGCGACGGGTGCGGCGGCGGAGCGCCTGGACCGCGTCCGTCGTGAGGGCGGAGTGGTCGTCACGACCGGCCAGCAACCGGGCTTGTTTGGGGGCCCCATTTACACGTGGAGCAAGGCGATGGGTGCACTCGCGTTTGCGGATGCGCTGGAGCGGTCTACGGGAATTGCCACGGCGGTGATCTACTGGGCCGCCACCGACGACGCCGATTTCGCCGAAGCCGCATATACCGTCCTGGCCGTGCCGGGCGGGGCGGAAAAGGTGCGGAGTGCCAATGCGCCCGAAGCCGGCACGCCGATGTCCCTCGCTCCACTGGGAGACATGTCGGCGCAGCTGGAACGGCTGCGCAGCAGCGCAGGCAGCGCTGCGGATGCCAGTGCGCTCCGCGCGGTGGAGCGCGCATACGGCAACGCAAAGAGCACGGTGGGAACCGCATACGTCCAGCTCATGCGCGAGCTGCTCGAGCCGCTCGGCATTCCTGTACTGGACGCCTCGCACGCGGCCGTGCGCAGCGCGAGCGACGACACATTGCGAGCTGCATTGCGTGCGTCGGCTGACGTCGAAACAGCGTTGAAAACACGCGCGCGCGAAATTCGCGAGGCGTACCTCGACCCGCAGGTGGTCGACGTGGATGGGTTGTCTCTTGTGTTTGCACGCGAGGGATCCATCAAGCGCCGCATCACTGGCGCCGAGGCGGAGCAGTTCGCGAACGACGCGAAAGCGTGGCTCACACCCAACGTGCTGCTTCGGCCCATCGTGGAGCAGGCGATTTTGCCCACCGTCGCATATCTGGGCGGACCCGGCGAGCTCGCGTATTTTGCGCAGTCGTCTGCCGTGGCAGAGGCGCTTGGCGTCCCAAGGCCGCTGGGCCTTCCGCGCTGGTCGTGTACCATGGTCGAGCCGCACGTCGAGAAGCTGCTGTGCGCATTCGACGTTACGCCCGACGCGCTCTCGCGCCCGCATGAATTGGAAGGAGACGTTGCGCGCTCTGCCATGAGCGAAGGAACGGCGGCGACCATCGCACGACTGCGCTCCGCCATTGCGGAAGTTCCCGGCGCGCTGGCGCCAGAAGCTGACGCACTCGGTCTGGGCGCCGCGGTGCAGGGCGCCATGCAATCACTGCAGCATCGTCTGGATCGTCTCGAGCGGCGTGTGACCGCCGGTATCAAGCGTCGCGAAACGGCGCTGCTCAACGACGTGGGCACGCTGCGCGGTGCGCTGTATCCGTTCGGCATACGCCAGGAACGAGCGTTGAACATCATCCCGATGTTGAGCCGGAATGGTGGAGTGCTGCTTCGCGAAATGTGCACCGCAGCCGGTGCGCATGCAGACCAGCTCATCGACGGCAGTTCCTCGTCGTGACCAAACCGGCGAACGCCGTCAATACCGGACGAAGCTCCGCGCTCATCGGCGCCGGAATCCTTCTCTCGCGTGTGCTCGGCCTGCTGCGACAGACGCTCATTGCCCGCTATCTCGGTGCCGGCGCGGCGTCAGACGTGTTCAACGGTGCGTTTCGCATCACCAATTTTCTTCAGAACCTGTTCGGTGAAGGGGCGCTCTCCGCGTCGTTCATTCCGGTGTACGCGCAGGCATTGGAAAAGGGTGACGACCGTGAAGCCGATCGCATAGCCGGTGCGGTAGCCGCGATTCTCGCGATGGCCACGGCCGTCATCGTGCTGCTCGGAATACTTGCCGCACCGCTCGTGACCGAAGCGATCGTGGGAGGCTTCGCAGGCCCGAAGTTCGACCTCACGGTGCGGCTCACGCGCATCTTCTTTCCCGGCGCCGGCATCTTCGTGATGAGTGCCTGGTGCCTCGGCATCTTGAACAGCCATCGCCGGTTCTTTCTCGCCTACGCCGCGCCGGTGTTCTGGAACATCGCGATGATTGCGGCACTCCTGTTTTATGGTCCGCGTCGCGGTGAGGTCGACCTTGCCGTCGCGCTCGCGTGGGCGTCCGTGATTGGCGCAGCGCTGCAGATGGGAGTACAACTTCCCTCGGTATTCCGGCTCGTGCGCCATCCGCGCTTTGTTCCGGACTTCAGCCTGGCGCCGGTACGGGAGGTGGTAAAGAACTTCCTGCCCGCGTTCGTGAGCCGAGGCGTGGTGCAGCTCAGCGCCTTCGTGGATTTGCGGCTTGCGAGCGGTATCGCGTTCGAGGGCTCCGTCGCCCTGTTGAGCTATGCACAGACCATCTATGTGCTGCCCATCAGCCTGTTCGGCATGGCCATCTCCGCGGCCGAATTGCCGGAGATGGCGCGAGAGGGGGGAACGGATGCGGCCGCGTATGCGCGTCTGCGTACGCGATTGGAGGCCGCCATTCCTCGCGTGGCGTTCTTCTGCGTTCCGTCGGCGCTCGCATTTCTCTTCATCGGCGATGCGATTGCCGGTGTGCTTCTCCAGCATGGCCGTTTCAGCCCCGCCGACAGTATCCACACGTGGGCGATCCTTGGTGGATCGGCGTTCGGCCTGGTTGCCAGTGCGCTCGCGCGCCTGTACTCGTCAACCTTCTATGCGTTGCGCGACACGCGGACGCCGCTCTGGTTCGCCGTCACGCGCGTGGTGCTCACGGGTGTGCTCGGCTATCTGTTTGCGTATCCCCTTCCGGCCATGCTCGGCCTGCCGGCGTGGACGGGCGTTGCAGGACTCACCGCCTCCGCCGGTATCGCGGGCTGGGTGGAATTCTACCTGTTGCGACGCGCCATTGGCCGTCGCATTGGCCATACCGGCATGCCGCTCGGACAGCTGGCCAGGTTGTGGGGAGCAGGCATTCTCGCAGGGCTTTGTTCACTGGCCGAAACACGAACCCTTCACAGCGAGCATGCGTTTCTGGTCGGTCTGCTTGCGATGGGAACCTTCACCCTCGTGTATGGCGCAACGACGGTCGCGCTCGGTGTGCCGCAGGCGATTCGGATATCGTCGCGCCTGCTGCGACGCAGCTAGGCGGCTCTCCCGCGAGCGGGACATGGCGAACGAGCCTGTATTCGCGGGATATATTTGCATATGGCCGTTCCGGACGCGATTCTCGACAAGATTCCCCACCTCCCCGAATCGCCCGGCGTCTACCTCTGGCGGGACGCCGAGGGCAAGGTGCTGTATGTCGGCAAGGCAAAGCGGCTGCGGTCGCGGGTGCGGAACTACATCAACAGCGATCACCGCGAGAGTGCCAAGACATACCTGCTCATGGCGCAGGCACGCGAGCTCGACACCATTGTGGTGCCGAGCGAAGCGCATGCGCTGATCCTCGAAGCGAATCTGATCAAGGAGTACAAGCCACGGTTCAACATCGCGCTTCGCGACGACAAGTCCTATCCGTACATCAAGGTGACCGTCCACGAGCCGTTTCCGCGCGTGTGGGTCACACGGCGCGTACTGAATGATGGGTCTCGCTACTTCGGTCCGTACACCGACGTGGGTGCAATGCGCCGCTCGCTGGATGTGGTGAAGCGATTGTTCACGGTGCGGTCGTGCAACTACGACATGCCGGGCCAGATGCCGGATCGTCCGTGTCTCGATTATCACATTGGCCGGTGCAAGGCGCCGTGCATCCTTGCGCAATCGCAGGGTGAATACGGCGCGATGATCGACGAGGTCCTGGATTTTCTGAGCGGCAAGCCGGACGAAGTCGTGCGCAAGATCCGGGAGCGCATGGCGCTCGCCGCCGAGTCGCTCGACTTCGAGCGCGCGGCGAACTTGCGTGATGTCCTGGCGCATCTCGAGAAGATGGAGGAGCCCACGGTGGTTGCGCTCCGTGAAGGTGGGGACCGCGATGTGGTGGGCTATGCGCGCGATGGTGAAGAGGCGGTCATCGCGCTGCTGAGAATTCGCGGAGGCAAGTTGCTCGCGCGCGATCACCAGTACATCGACAACGTGGTGGACGAAGCCGACGCGGACGTGATCGAGACGTATCTGGCCGGTCCGTACCGGTTGCTGAACGAGCGCGCGCAGGAGCTGCTCATTCCGTTCGAGCTCACCGACCGCAGCATCATCGAAGAGTCGCTCGAGCGCACCAAGCTGCACGTGCCACAGCGCGGCCCTCGGCGCGATCTCGTGGATCTTGCACAGCAGAACGCGCGGCATCTGCTCGAGGAAGCGCGGCTCACGGGCGACGAGCCCACCGAGGAGCGTGCGGGCGATCCCGTGTACGAGCTGCAGCGCCAGCTCGGATTGCAGAAGGTGCCGCGCTCGTTCGTCTGCTTCGACATCTCGCATGCGCAGGGCACCGACACGGTGGCTTCGTGCGTCTGGTTCCAGAACGGACGTCCGTACCGCGCGGAATACCGGAAGTTCAAGGTGAAGACGGTAGAAGGCATAGATGACTTTGCATCGATGAACGAGGTAGTGGGCCGATACTTTCAGCGGCGTCTCGAGGAGAAGCGTGCACTTCCCGACCTCGTGCTCATCGATGGCGGCAAGGGACAGCTGAATGCCGCGGCGGACGCGATGAAGGCGCTGGGGCTGGAGGCGCTGCCCATTGCGAGCCTCGCGAAGCGCGAAGAGGAGATTTTCCTGCTCGGCCGCAGTGAATCGCTGCGGCTTCCACGCCGCTCGCCCGCACTGCGCATGCTCCAGCAGGCGCGTGACGAGGCGCATCGCTTCGCCATCACGTTCCAACGGAAGCGCCGCGCGGTCCGTACCATCACGTCCGACCTGCTGCGAATTCCTGGCGTTGGCGACAACAAGCGGCGCCTGCTGCTCACCGCGTTTGGAAGCATCCAGGCTGTTCGCGATGCAACGCCCGAACAGATCGCGGCCGTGCCGGGTTTCTCCATTAAGAGCGCGCAGAAGATCCTGGACGGATTGCGGACGACGGATGTGCTGGCGCCCGGCCTTCCGGCAGCAACCACCGAAGTTCCCGTACACCCACCCCACGACACGACCACATCGTGAGCACCTGGCACCTCGACTGCTCCGCCTGCGACCACACGCAGGGCGGCGATACACTCGCATCCGTCTGTCCATCCTGCGGCCAGCCATTCCTGGTGCGATACGATTCGCCGTGGCCGTCACGCGATGCGATCCTGCCGCGATGGGACATGTGGCGGTACGCGCCGGTCATGCCGCTCCTCGATGGCGAAACACCAATTTCCCTGGGTGAAGGCGCCACGCCGCTTCACGAGCTGCCCAAGCTTGCGAAAGAAATCGGTATCGGTCGTCTCTGGGTCAAGGACGAAGGCCTCAATCCAACGGCGTCGTTCAAGGCCAGGGGAATGAGCGCTGCCGTCACGCGTGCAGCCGCACTCGGCGTACCTGGTTTCGTCGTGCCAACGGCGGGCAACGCGGGCGCCGCGATGGCTGCGTACGCCGCGGCCGCGGGGCTGCCGGTGCGCGTTTACGCGCCACGCTCCACACCGTCGCCCATCCTCGCGACCATTCAGGCGCTGGGCGCAGATCTGCAACTCGTCGATGGTCACATCGGTGACGCCGGCAAGCAGTCGCGCGCGTTTGCGGCGGAGCACGGCTTTTTCGATACGTCGACGTTGCGTGAGCCGTATCGCATAGAGGGCAAGAAGACGATGGGCCTCGAGCTCGCCGAGCAGCTCGGATGGACGCTGCCTACCCACATCATCTATCCTACCGGTGGCGGTACGGGTCTCATCGGCATGTGGAAGGTCTTTGCCGAAATGCGCGACGGTGGCTGGTTGCCCAGGGACGTGGCCATGCCGAGGATGGTCGTCGCGCAGGCCACGGGCTGTGCGCCGATGGTGCGTGCGTTCGAGGCGAAGGCCGATCGTGCGGTGCCGTGGGAAAATCCCGAGACGCACGCAAGCGGACTGCGCGTTCCCGGACCCCTTGGCGACCGTCTCATTCTCAGAGCGTTGTACGAGAGCAACGGCGACGCGGCAGCTGTGGACGAAGACACTATTCGTGCGAATACGCTGCGTCTGAGTCGTGCATCGGGCGTCGATACGGCGCCGGAAGGTGGCTGTGCGCTTGGCGTGCTGGAGTTGCTGGTCAAGCAGGGCCGCATTGCCAAGGACGCCGAGGTGCTCGTGTTCAACACGGGCAGTGGTGCGTCGTACCGGTTTTAGGGTGACGACAAATTGGCTCGACCCGACAAGCGGATCGCGCGTCGCGCCGTTGCCATCCCGCACGCGCAAAGCGCGTGTCGGGAGATACCGTGCATTCCCTTTCGCCGATGTGCCTGTTCTCCCCGTCGCCTCAATCAGCCCACGGATCTGATGCGCATCGCCATACTCGACCCCTTCAGCGGCATTTCCGGCGACATGACCCTCGGCGCTCTCCTCGGCGTCGGGCTCGATCACGCGTGGCTGCAGGCACTGCCGGCGCGTCTCGAGCTGGACGACGTGAAAGTCGAGATTCGTGAAGTGCTGCGCGGTGATCTCGTCTGCTGGAAAGTGGACTTTCGCATCCCGCCGCAGCCGCATGGACGTCACATCAAGGAAATTCGCGAGCTCGTCGCCGCGTCGGGGGCTCCCGAGCAAGTACGCGCCACGGCCGACGCCACCTTCATGGCCATCGCCGAAGCAGAAGGGGCGATTCACGGCGAGTCCCCCGAAAAAGTCCATCTCCACGAAGTGGGGTCCGTGGACGCCATCCTCGACGTCGTCGGGGTGATCTGGGGGCTGGCAGAGCTCGGCGTCAAGGAAGTGCGGTGTGGTCTGCTCAGAACCGGTGACGGGACCGTCCGCGCGGCGCATGGACTGCTTCCCGTGCCTGCGCCGGCAACGCTCAAGCTCCTCGAGGGACATCGCATCAGCCCCGGTCCGGAGGGTGCGGGCGAGCTCGTGACGCCCACCGGGGCGGCGCTCGTTCGCGTGCTGTCGGCAGGCGATCCGCCGGAGATCTATACGCCCGTCAAAAGCGGCTTCGGGGCAGGGACGAAGGATTTCGTGGGACGCGCCAATGCGCTCCGGATCATTCTTGCAGACGTCGACCGTGTATGTGCGGAACACCGCGAACGACTCACGATGCTCTCGTGCGACATCGACGACATGAGCCCCGAATATCTCGCCGCCGCGTGTGACCGCATCCGGGGGGCCTCTCCGTTGGACGTCTACCTCACGGCCACGGTGATGAAGAAGGGCAGGGCGGGCACGCGTATTGAAGTTCTGTGCCGGCCGGAACAGGCCAATCTGTTCGAGCAGATGTTGTTGACGGAAACCACCTCTATCGGGGTCCGTAGAGCTGACGTCAGCCGGCTCGCGCTCGCCCGATCGGAGAGCACCGTGGACGTCCTCGGCCACTCCGTGCGCGTCAAGCGGGTTACGCTACCGGACGGGGCCATGAGGACGAAGCCTGAATTCGACGACGTGAGCCGCGCTGCTCTGGCGACAGGACGCCAATGTGCTGATATTTACCAGCTTGCACTCGACGCAGCGGAACGGCTCTGATTTGAATGGGGTACTTCAGAGGACGTTTGAAGCGATAAGGACTGACCCACCCAGGAGATTTCTGATGGCTGTGTTTGGCAAGAAGTTCCTCGCGGCGGCGGCATGCGTCGCCCTGTCCGCATCGGCGGGCGCGCAGGCGGCAGCGGCGGCCAAGCCCGCGTGCGATATCGGTGAGTCCTCAACGGGCAACGCGGCGCGCGCCACCTTAAGCGTGAATCTCGCGCGCGAAGGCGCGTCGTCGGCGGTCAGGCTGAGCAACCTCAAGAATGCGGTCAAGCTGCTCGAGCACGTGGACAAGGGCGACAATCCTGTCACCGATGCCTACGTCCTCGGCATGGCGATCAGCCTTGCGGCGAGCGAGCCCGGAATTGGTCTGGCGCCCAAGCGCGGCGCGGTGGGCTTCGTGACCAACCCGGAAGGAACGCTCGATGTCCCATTCACGCTGGACTCGCTCTTCAAGATCGTTGAAGTCGCGCGCCCGATATGCACGGACTACACGACGTACTGGCGCGCTGGCCAGAAGTTCTACCTCGACGTGGTGAATGGCGCCATCGGGGCCCTGAACGCGGAAAAGCTCGACTCCGCAGAGGCGTATGCCAGGCAGGCGAACCTGCTGTATGCGTCATCGCCGTATGGCGACATGGTCATCGGTAGCGTGGCCTCCAAGAAGAACGACATCCCACGCGCGATCGACTACTGGAGCAGGGCCGCTGAGCTGGCCGGCAAGGACACGAGCTACCGTGACGTGCGCCGCCAGATGCTGGCCAATGTCGGCTCACAGTACATGACCACTGCTAACACGGGCAGCGGCGCAGAAAAGGTCGAGGCGGCCAGGAAGGCGGCGGCGATCTATGAGCAGCTCATCGCCGTTCCAGGCACCAAGGGCTCCTATCTCACGGGCGGCCGTCAGCAGCTCCAGACGGCCTATATGCTCGCCGGCGATACGGCGTCTGCTGCCAAGACCTGGGCGCCGCTGCTGGCCGATCCGTCGGCATACGACTACGGGGACCTCTTGAATTCCGCCGTCAACGCGGCACGTGCGAATCGCAGCGCGGATGCCGGCAAGCTGTTCGAGGCCACCCTCGCCCAGAACCCGAACAACCGTGACGCGCTCTTCAACGTGGCGGTCACGTACCTCACGATGGAGCAGAACGAGAAAGTCGGGCCGATCGTCACGCGCCTCGTCGCGGTTGATCCGGGCAACCCGGAAAACTACAACCTCGCCGCCCGCGCATACCTCGCCATGGCGAAGGCGGCGGAAAAGGCCAAGAAGAGTCCGGTGGCCACAGCTTACAATGATACGACGCTGACCTGGTACAACATGGGCAACAAGCTGCCCGCCGAGGTCTACTTCAATGAGTTCACGCCGAACGACAAGCAGGTGACCATCGCCGGCACGGTTGGTGATCGTCGCGACAAGGCAGACGCAAACACGGATGCCACGCCGGCGCCGGCGGCCAAGCCGGTCAAGGGCAAGCCTGCCCCCAAGGCAGCGCCGGTCAAGCCGGAAGCAAAGGTGTATCCGCCCAGGCCTGTGACGATGAACTTCGTTGCATTGGACAAGGCGGGCCAGGTCGTCGGCACCGAGACAGTGACGACGGAACCGTTGACACCGGGCAAGCAGGCGCGCTTCTCGGTGACCATCAAGGCACCGAATGCCGTCGCGTACCGCTACACGTTCGTGAACTAGATCGCGTGGCCGCAGGTTGATGGAAAAGCGCCCGCCAATGCGGGCGCTTTTTCTTGCCTGTCATCGTGATAAACAGGAGCACTGAGAGTGGCGGAAGTAATGGATTCTGCTTGACTTCCGTGCCTGTAGCTCCTAGTTTGCATGAGGGGCGCCCCTTGTCGCGCCCATCAATGTTTCGCAGGGGGAAGCACCTCACGTCGTGTGGTCTTCCCCCGTCGCTTCGGTGGAGGTCCGGGAGAGTATGGTTCGCGTCAGTCGAGTTCTCCCAGGCGGTATCTGCGATGAGATGGGAGTGGTTCCCGGCACCGAGCTGCTGACGGTCAACGGGCGCGAGCTCGCGGATTTCCTCGATTGGGAATTTCTCACGGCGGACGATGAGCTGGTCATCGAAGCCCGTCTGCCCGATGGCGAAGAAATTGTGTACGAGGTTGAGCGTCCGGAAGGCGAAGGTCTTGGCGTCGAGCTGGAACCGCCCACCATTCGCCGTTGCGCCAACCGCTGCGAGTTCTGCTTCATCGAAGGGCTCCCCAAGGGACTGAGAAAGTCGCTCTACGTGCGCGATGACGACTACCGTCTTTCGTTCGCCTACGGCAACTTCGCCACGCTGTCGAACGTGAAAGAGCGCGACATCCAGCGCATCCTCGAATACCGGTTGTCACCGCTCTACGTATCGGTGCACGCCACGCCGTGGGAAGCGCGCAAGGTCCTGCTCAACAACCCCCGCGTCCCGAACATCGTGGAGCAGCTCACGCGGCTGGCCGAAGGCGGCATCCAGTTCCATGGCCAGATGGTCATCGTACCCAACCTCAATGACGGCGACGTCCTCGAGGCGTCGCTCGCCGACCTGTGGACGCTGGGAGACGCAGTGCTCAGCGTCGCATTGGTGCCCGTGGGCGTGACGCAGTTCTCCCACCTGTACGACGGCAAGCCGATGGACGCCGAAAACTCCAACCGCATTCTGGAGGCGGTGGAGCGGTGGGAAGCACGGGCACTGCAGGAACGTGGCGACCGCTGGGTGTTCGGATCCGACGAGCTCTATCTGCTGGCGGGACGCGAGCTTCCCAACGTGGAGCACTACGGCGACTTCTCGCAGATCGAGAATGGCGTTGGCGCCGTGACCTCGCTGCGCCAGCGCGTGCGCAACGGCCTGGGCGATCTTCCTCGCCTGGACGGCAAGAAAATCGGCGTCGTGACGGGTGTCTCGATGTCGGCCCTGATGCCGGAATTGCTCGACGCGCTCACGGAGCGCACCGGCGCGCAGTTCTCCCTCATCGTGATGGAGAACTCGCTGTTCGGACCCACCACCACCACTGCCGGTCTTCTCGTGGGCGCGGACATCCGTCGCGCGCTCGCTGACCGGCATGACCTCGATCTCGCGCTGATTCCCGCGGAGACGATCAATGACGACGGATTATTCCTTGATGAGGAGCGGTTCATCTCGCTCCGTGAGACGTTACCAATGCCGGTCTA
>JAQBPY010000074.1 GCA_028287285.1 Gemmatimonadota bacterium | reverse complement strand
TCTTCGAGCACAAGTATCTGTACCGCCGCATCAAGGGCGAGATGCCCGCGGGCGATCACGTGGTGCCCATCGGCAAGGCCCGCATCGCGCGCGAGGGCAAGGATCTCTCCATCATCACCTACGCGGCCACGGTCTACAAGGCGCTGGACGCAGCCGAGCAGCTGGCCAGCGAAGACGGCCTCGACGTGGAGGTGCTGGATCTCCGCTCGCTGGCCCCGCTCGACGACGAGGCGATCTTCGCGACGGTGAAGAAGACGCATCGCGTGATGATCCTGCATGAGGACACGCGGACGGGCGGTATTGCCGGCGAGCTCACGGCGCGCATCAGCGAGTCCTGTTTCGAGTGGCTCGATGCACCCATTTTGCGCGTCACGGCACATGACGTGCCCCTTCCGTTTGCGCCGTCGCTCGAGGATTTCGTGCTTCCGCAAACGGCCGACGTGGTCCTCGCGGCGCGGCGCCTGGCAGCGTACTGATGGACAGGCGCGATACGGACAATCTCGGCCCCGAAGCGTCGCAGGAGACGGGTGAAGGTGTTTGGCCTTATGTTGGAGTAGGGTGCCTGACGGCTGTGTCGGGACTGGTGGGCGGCGGGATGATTGCCGTGTTGATCTCGAAGATCGTGGGAGCCGCCGTCGGCTGTCATGCCGAGGCGGAGACGGGCGCGCCATGTCATTGGGACCAATATTGGACGTGGGGCGCATGGATTGGCTTGATCCTGCTGCCTAGTGTTGTGATCTGGCGGATGCGGCGCGCTCGTGCCGCGTCACGAAATTCCAAGTAAGGGGAAATCCCGGTGGCTCGCATAGACGTAATCATGCCCCAGATGGGCGAATCAATCGCCGAGGGGACGCTGTCGAAGTGGTTGAAGAAGGTTGGCGATGAGGTAAAGCGCGACGAGCCGATCTTCGAGATCAGCACGGACAAGGTGGACGCGGAGATTCCCGCGCCCTCGGCCGGCGTGTTGGCGGAGATCCTCGTGGTGGAGGGGCAGACGGTTGCGGTCCAGACCATTGTGGCGCGGATCGAGACCGAGAAGGGTGCGTCCATCGGACCGGCTGCTGCTGCGCCTGTTCCTGTCGCTGCGGGGGCTCCCCCCCAGAAGCAAGATATGGCGGCGTCCGCCGCGATCTCCCATCAATCCAACGCACCCGTTACCGCAGCACCGCATATCTCCAACGGCGGCAATAGCCTCGAGGACCGGCTGCGCACCAAGTCGTCGCCGCTCGTAAGGAAGATTGCCGCCGAGCATGGCATCGAGATCGCCGCGCTGCAGGGCAGCGGCGTGCAGGGCCGCGTCACCAGTCGCGACATCCAGCAGTACATCGCCGCAGGGCCGCCGGTCGCGGCACCCGCGGCCGCGCCCGCACCATCCATGCATGCGCCGGCAGGTACGGTGCAGCATGGTCCAGCGCCCGAGCCCTGGGCCGGCGACAAGGTCGAAGCGATGTCCAAGATCCGCGTGCTCACCAGCGATCACATGGTCGCGGCACGCCGGTCGGCAGCGCACGTGACGTCATTCTTCGAGATCGACCTCACGCGCATTGCGCGTATTCGACAAAAGAATCGTGCAGGCTTTGAAGCACAGACCGGGCAGAAGCTCACCTTCCTGCCGTTCATCATCAAGACCGTCGTCGACACGCTGAAAGTGTTCCCGGTGCTCAACGCCGCCGTGTCCGGCTCGAACATCATCTATCGCAAGCAGTACAACATCGGCATCGCCGTTGCGCTCGACTGGGGCCTCATCGTTCCCGTCATCAAGGGCGCGGACGACCTGTCAATGTCCGGTCTCACCAGAAACCTGAACGACCTCGCGGACCGCGCTCGCACCAAGCGGCTCAAGCCCGAAGAAGTGCAGGGTGCCACGTTCACGATCACCAACCCGGGAGTGTTCGGCTCGCTCATG
Source organism: Gemmatimonadota bacterium (assembly GCA_028287285.1). Taxonomy (GTDB): domain Bacteria; phylum Gemmatimonadota; class Gemmatimonadetes; order Gemmatimonadales; family Gemmatimonadaceae; genus AG11. Next base: position 742 of record JAQBPY010000074.1, on the reverse strand, counting down.
GGCACGCCGATCATCCCGCTCGGTACATCCGCGATTCTCGGACTTGGCGCCATCGAAAAGCGGCCAAAGGTGATCACCGGTGCCGACGGCGAGGATACGATCGCCATTCGCACCTGCGCATACTTCTTGCTGTCGTTCGACCATCGCATCGTTGACGGATCGGACGCCGACAAGTTCCTGGCTGCCGTGAAAAAGTCGCTCGAGTCATTCCCGGACGCTGCGCTCTGAGATGTCGCGTTGCCTCACGATCCAGCGCACGCTCGTCACGCCCCGTGAACGCGAAAAGTTCGCGGGGCGCCTGAAGCGCAATCGTGAGTATTACACCAGGGCCGGCTGCCGTTACTGGGTGTTCGAGGAAACCGGCCTGCCTGGTGCCTTCCTGGAGTTCTTCGAGGCGCCCGACGCGGAAACGCTTGCGAAGGCACACGCGTCCTCGTCCGAGCGTCTGCTCGACCCCCAGCGCATTTATCACGAAGTGGAGCTGCCCTGATGCCTAGCCGCACGATCTCCCTTGACGGACGCGCCTGGCGCGTGATGCCCTCCGGGCGCGTGACGCAGTACGACCGCGACGAGTTCGCGTTGTTGTTCGTGTCCGGAGCCGGCGACGACCGCGAAGTGCGTGTGACGCGATACTCACCACAGGGCACGCGCTCGCGGGAGTCCGCGCTCACCGAGATGAGCGATGCAGATCTCGCGCGCCTGTTTGCGCAATCACAGACGAGTGAGATGTCGCCCGAGGCCG
>JAQBPY010000068.1 GCA_028287285.1 Gemmatimonadota bacterium | reverse complement strand
ATGCGCTTGAATGCGGCTCGATAGCCCGTGTCGGCGTTCAGTCGCGCTGCGGCAAGGTCGACCGATCCGCCCATCTCCGCCGGGCTCGCCAACACCACACTCACTTGCGCTTCAAGCGTTGCCACACGGCCATCATTGAAGAGCGTGGGCTGAAGCGCGGCATTGAGGAGCGTTGGCGTATTGCGCGCAACGGCGTGCGAGCCACTCACCGAGGTCTGCCTGACCAGTCCGTCCGCGAATGCAAGACGCGGCAAGTGACACGATGCGCACGATCGCGTGCGCGGGCCGGACAGTTGCGGATCATTGAACAGGCGCTCACCGAGTGCGATCACATCAGGCGACGGCGCAAGCGCAAAATCAGGAGCATACGCGGTAACGTCGAATGCATTCCTCTCAAAGAGTGTTGCCGCGGCCGGACGCCATACAGATCGCAACGTGAGGTTGAGTGGCGCAAGAGTCTCTCGTGCCATCAATATCTCGCGGCCGACATTGCGTGCATGCGTGGAGATGAACTCCAGCCGATCCATCGTCTCGACGTTCGTATTCTGCCGCAGCGCTGCAATTGCATCTCCAAGGGCTCCGTCGAGCGCATGCCACCGGGCGGGCTCGGTTGAACCGCGCGCCACGGCAATGATCGAGCGAATACCCTCGAGCGCCTCCGCGCATTCAATGATCGCGTCGCCGGATTCGTCGCTGTCGACACCCGCCAGCGAAAGCACACTCACACGCGCGAGCTCCAGACGCGCCGCGTCGAGCATCTGCGACTCACTTACGTCGACGTTCCCCGTGAGCGCCCGAAAGTGCACGACGACGTCAAGCATCCATCGTACGTCGTCGTGCAATGCCATACGATCGCTGTCGGCCAGCGTTTCACCCGAAAAAAGCCGATGCTCCACGCGTTGAAACGCAGCCAACTGGCCCAGGGGACGAGCCGGCGTCTCGTCATCCTCCTCCCCGAGCGGGCCATTCAGGATACTCACCGTACTCGGCGAAAAGTACGAGAGGAGCGTTTCCTGATGCTTGTACGCAATGCGCGTACGGCGAAACGCCGCCCGGGATATCCCTGTGCCTCGTGCGTCCAGCGATGTATCCAACGCGGCCAGTGATTCTGCGAGCGAATCAACCCCTGCCTCGAACGCGCGGCGCAGCGGGCTCCCGGCCGCACCGGGCGACGATCGCATTCCCGTGCCGAGCAGTGCACACATGGACACGGCAAGTAGTGTTGCCAAGCGCCTGATCGTCGTCATCGATCGGCCATTTGCGCCTTGCGGCGCGCATCAGCGGCAACTGCGGCCAATTCGCCGTCCGCCTTGTTCCAGATGGCCGCGACACGTCCGTACTCGCGTGCCGCCGATACCTTGTCACCCAGAGCCTCGAACGCGTGCGCGGCTCCGAGATGTGCCGGTGCCGCGAACACGATGCCCATCCCGAGATCCTCCGGAATGGACCGATACCATGTAATGGCTTCACGTTCCCTGCCGAGTGCGTGCAGGAGGTCGGCGCGAAGCATTCGCTCTGATGCGCGTGCGTACTGCGGGCCGGACGACTCGACCACGGTAAGCCAGCGGGCCTCCAGGAGTGCGAGCGCCTCCTTGAATGCGCCAGCCTGTTGCAGTGCCTTCGCACGCAGCATGTTCGCGAACAGCCTGAAGAGCGCCGCATCTCCCGGGTCGCCCTTCGCCGCATCCAACGTTCGCTCCGCGGCGTGCAGCGCGAGCGTATCTCCTTGAGAAAGCGCCTGCAGTCCCTGGACAAACGCCGGGGGGAGCTGGCTCGTCTGCAAGACCGGCGACGGGCTTTCGAGCTTGATGCGCGTGTCGACCGTCCGGCGTGTCGCGGCAAGGCGCGCTGGAGTGACCGTGAAGGGACCGAGAAACGTGATGTTTGCACGCACCTCCGCCGTGTACCTCGCATCGAGCTTCGCGGCGTTCTCGAGATGCTTCGACATGTCATCCCAACGGCCCATGCCGGCATACATCTCACCCGCAAGCAACTCGCCGAGCAGCCGAGTGCCTGCGGGCCGCTGCGCATCGGCGAGCGCAAGGCCGATGGCCACGCCGGCCTCGGGATCTTCACGGAAGGTCGCGACGCGCCAACCCGCGAGCCACGTCGGATCCCATCGCTGATCGTCGGCGGCCGTGGCGATGCGCAGGGAATCGAAGATGCGCTTGCGCTCGTCCGCATTCGCGCGTGACAGGACGGATTGCAGGCGCAGCTCGAACGCGGCATCATGCGTTGGCGCGAACGTCAGCGCGCTCCGTGCGAGCGTGTCCGTCGCAATGACATCTCCGCGCAATGCGGCAAGACGCGTAAGGTGCACCAGCGCGTTCACGTTCTGCGGGTCGAGCCCAAGCACGCGCTCGAATGGAGTACGCGAGTTGCTGATTGGCGTTCCGGCAAAAATCAGGCGATGAAAAGTGGCCTCGGCGAGCCCTTCCCACGCTTCGACATTGTCGGGCTGCTCGGCAACGACACCACCGTACAACTCTGCGGCGCGCTCGGGAGTGCCCACCCAGAATTCGTGCAGCGCCTGGATGAGATGCTGATCGCGCAGGCTCAAACGGCTCATGTGACGAATGGCGCGGTCGAGATACTCGTACTGCGACTTGCCTTCCCACCGGTGAATACCCCAGTCGAGACTTGCCGCCAGGCGATAGTCACCGAGTGCGAACAGGCTGTCGTCATGCACCGCGGCGCCGAAAGCCTCGGCCGCCTTGTCGAAGTGTCCATCGCGGTAAAAGCGCTCGCCTTCCAGGTAATGACGGAGCGCGCTCGTCGACGATGACGTCAGCGCTGCAAGCCGCGAGAGTCCTTCGGCCGGCGTGGGAAGCTCATGTGCGAGCAGCTCGCGCGCAATTCGGTCGGTGGCCGTCACCACCTCGGAAGCGTTTGCGACGTCAGCATCGCCTGTGGTCATCAGTTTGCCGGCGGCATCATACAGCGAGGCACTCACGCGAGTCCGCGCGCCCGTCACCACCACTGTACCGAGCACGAACCGGTCCGCCGCCAACTGCTTCGCCGCGGCGACGCCCATGGCGATACGATCGGTCGTATCCGCATGCGCCATCAACGAGACAACGGCGTGAGGGTCGATGGTGCGGACAGGACCTACCCCGTCGAGATCGAGCGACAGCACATCCATCATTCCGCCGGACAGGTATGCAAGGTCCGGCGATGCGAACACACTGAACGGCATTACAGCGATGCGCACGGTATCGCCGTGAGCGGGCAGCGCACGCGCATGTGCCACGGCCCAGCCAATGCCCGAGACAGCAATGATCGCGATTACCGCCCACATGACCCGGATACTGCGACGCCGTGATCGCGGCGGAGTACCGACTGCCACCACCGGAGTGGCAGGGGTGGACGCATGTACAAACGGTTCGCCTGCGCGCTCACGCGGAACTACCAGCGGTGTGCGCGCATCACGCTCGGACAATCGTTCCGCGAGCGCGATGGTCTCCGGCGAAAGCTCGACACCGAGATCCGTGGAAAAATGCCGAGAGAGCTCGTGGTACGCGCGCAGCGCGGCCGCGCGATCGCCCGCCGAGTCGAGCACCGTCATCAGACGCCGAAGGGCACGTTCGTCCTGTTCGATGTCAACGGCGCGGCGCGCAAAACGGACGGCGGAGCCGAGGTCCCCGCGAGCGGCAGCCGCGTCACAGGCCCGCCATGCGCTGCGGCCGGCGATCGCCCGCAGACGCAGCCGCTCTCCGTCAACCCAGCGCTCGAACTCCGGCACCCCCGACAGATTGAACGCGGGAAGAAGGTCGCCGCCGTACAGCGCAACTGCCTCCTCATCCTGACCGTCAAGAGCAAGACGCGCCAGCTCCGCCGCATCGCACCGTATGAGGGTGGCATCGATGCCGACGTCCATCCCGCGCGAGATGATCGCCGCGGCACCAACGGTGCGCCGGACTACATGCAGCGCCTGGCTGAGCGCATTCCGTGCCCGCTGCTCATCGAGCTCCGGCCAGAACAGCGCCAGGAGCTCATCCCTGCGCACCAGCTCACCTCCGCGCACGCCGAGATACGCGAGCAGCGCAAACCGGCTGGGTTGTGCGAGCAGGCCGTCCACCGCCGCGCCACTGGCGTCGCGGAGGTCGTTGGCACCCAGGAGGCGAAGGACGAACATTCCAGAAACCTACGTGCGTGAAGCGCCTCGCGCCCTTCGTCCACCTGCGGGCGCTTACGCCGCCCTGGTGTTCTTTCGCCGGCGACGCGCGACGCCGCCGATGACCACGAGACCGCTGGCGACGAGGACCAGGCTCGCCGGTTCGGGTGTCGTCACCACTGTCTCACCCAACGCCTCGGCCTCGGAGTCGGAGAACGTGGTGTCATAGATGGCGAGATAGTCGATGAACCCTCCCGACGCCTTCGTGCCACCGTCCTCGAAGAATCGCGCGATATCGCTGGTGAATACCGCATTCTGATGCGCATTGTCGCCGTCCGTGTAGTCCTTGACCCCGTTGACATACACGCGAATGGTGCCCGACCCGTCGCGACTGAAAACCGTCGTCGCCATGGTGTTCTCTGAATACAGATCATTAAACCCATGAGCGGTGGGATAGAAAACCGCCTGGCCGGGTCCCGTCCAGTTGCCGTTATAGAACCCACAGTCCGAATAGCCGAACTGCCAGCACGAGGCCGACTCGTTCTTGAAGTCGATGACTTTTGCGAATCCGCTCAGGTCCTGAAGGCTGTAGTGCATGACGATGGTGTACGATGCCGCGCCGCTGCCCCAGATTCCAGATAGCTCGAGCCCCTGGTTCGCCCCAAAGGTGTATCCGACGGCCGACAGGATGCCTCCATTGGCGACCAGGCTTGGCCCACCGTTCTCCTCGGCAAGGGAGTTATTCAGGTGGTAGATCCAGGAGTTCGTCTGCGCCTGCGCCACGGAGGCCGGTATGGCCACGATGGCAGAGAGCAGGAGTACGCGAAGTGCCAGTTTTTTCATGAAGCAGCCTCAGCAGCAAAAGTGTGGCATGCCGGGCTCGGTTCATTTTGAGCCCGGGTGACGCCATCATTTTACGCTTGCCGCCTCACACCGCCCTTACGGCACTCTTACCTGAAAAATTGCTCGAAAAAAGGTGTTCCGATTTGGTGACCTACGGCACACGAAAGGTGATTCCCCCAAGAATTGGTGTCAAAGAAGTCCTGTTCGCGTGCGTTCCGTCGCCCAACTCGCCATTGAAGTTTTCACCCCAACAGTATCCGACACCGCTGGTCGCAATCGCGCATGCCGAGCCAGTGGGACCTCCCGCGACCGCTGAGAAGCTCGTGCCTGACATGACCACGAGCGGTATCGCGGAGTTTGGCGGATACGTTGGCCCCTGTCCCAGGAACTGACCGTTCGAGCCCCAGCAATAGAGTGCGTTCGCCGTGCTGATGCCGCAGAGGCTCGAGTTCAGGGTCGCAATTGACTTGAACTGCAGCGTGCCGCCCACGTGCACTGGTGTTTCGAGTGTAGCGGCCGGTGTGCCGCCGAGCGAGAATCCCCTCGTGATGCCGAAGCAGTATGTGTCTCCCGCCGTGCTCAACCCGCACAGAAGTCCGTTGAGCTGCGGGGTGAGCGATGCGAAGTTCACGGCGCTGCTGAGCAGCACGGGCGATGCCGAGGATGCCACGGCGCCCGGCCCATTCATGAATTGTGTCAGCGACCCCCAGCAGTAAACGGCACCTGCCGTCGACACGCCGCATGACGCATTACCGCCGGTGATGATCTGCTTCCAATGCAGCCCTCCCGCAACGGGAAGAAAAGTCGACGACGCCGCAAGGGCCGCTTGTGACTGTCCCGTTCCGAGCCGGCCACCCGTGTTTGCCCCGACGCAATATCCGGTACCATCAGTGGCAACGCCGCAGGTGTGGCTCGTGTTCACGCTGATGTTCGCCCATGTGATTCCCACCTCCACCAGCGTCGGGACCGAGGCAGGCAGACTGAAAAGCTGAGCTCCGCCGCCCCAGCAATACAGGTCACTGCCGGTCGTGATGCCGCAGCTCAGCGTGGTCGAGACGCCAACGCTCGCGAAAATATGCCCGCCCGACACGGCCACTGGTGTCAAGGCATCATGCTGCGTTCCGTCACCAAGGTTCGCGAGCCCCCAGCAGTACGCCGCACCTGACGCGTTGAGTCCGCAGGAGTGGAAGTCTCCCGTTGCGATTGCGGTAAGCTGCACGGGAACGCTGGCCGCCGCCGTCGCAGCAGACACATTTACCGTCGCGGTTCCGGAGATGCCCTCGCTCGTCGCCGTGATCGTCGTCGATCCGACCGCCACGCCAGTTACGACGCCAGCTGCGGAGACCGTCGCCTTGGAGGGATCGGACGACGTCCACGTCACCACTCGACCCGTCAGGGTGACGCCATTCAAGTCACTCGTCCTGGCGGAAAGCGTGGCCATACTGCCAACGGCGATGTTCGTCACGGCAGACGAAAAGACGACTGTAACGACGGGTGAGGGAACGATGGTGACATTGGCAGTGCCGCTGACGCCCTCCGATGTTGCCGTGATCGTCACCGCCCCAGCGGCAATACCGGTAACGCCACCTGTGCCATTCACTACGGCTTTCGCCGGATCGGAGGAAGCCCAGGCAATGGTGCGCCCACCAAGCGTGTTGTTGCTCGCGTCCTTCAACGTCGCGGTGATCTGTCCCGCATACCCCACATAGATGGTGGAAGTTGGCGGTGTGAGCGTTACGCTGCTCACGGGCGCCGCCACGACCGTGACCGCCGCATTGCCGGTCTTTCCTTCCGACGTGGCAAGAATCGCCACGAGTCCGGGTGCGACCCCGGTTACCACGCCCGAGGAATTCACCGTTGCCCTGGTGGGGTCCGTCGACGACCAGGTGACCACTCTGCCCGCAAGCGTGTTGCCCAGCGCATCCTTGAGCACAGGCGTGAGTGTCGTCGTCGTGCCCACCGGCACGCTCACCGTCAGAGGCGACAACGTCACCGTCGACACGGCGGCGGGAGGCGCGGGTACGCCCACCGTGATGGCTGCCGTGGCACTCCTCCCCTCGGCCGCCGCGGTAATGGTCACGGTCCCTGCGCCCACTCCTGTGACAGTACCAGACTGGGATACCACCGCCTTCGCTGGATCGGACGACGACCACGTCACCGTGCGGTCCATCAGCAAGGCGCCGGTATTGTCCACCACCCGAGCGACGAGCGACGTGGTCGCACCGATCGCCACCGTGGCCGACGTGGGGCTGATGGAGATGGCGTCGACCGGATTGGAAACCGTGACGGTGGTGGTTCCGACTTTTCCCTCCGACGTCGCGCTGATCGTCGCGGTGCCTTCGGCAACGCCGGTGATCAGGCCCGACACGGACACGCGCGCGACCGCCGGGCTCGATGAGCTCCAGCTGATGGGCCGGTTCTCGAGCACCGTCCCGTTGGCGGACGTAAGAATGGCGATGGTGGGAGCACTCTCCCCTACCCTGATGGCGGATGGTGCGCTGAGCGCCACGAGCGCCACGGGCATTTGCGCAATGACCAGCGTGGCCGAGCCGGTTTTTCCTTCCGCACTTGCCGAAATAGTCACGGTTCCGGCAGCGATTCCGGTAACCAGGCCGTCTGCCGTGATCGACGCCTTTGTGGCATCGGAAACCGACCAGACTACGGCGCGACCCGGAAGCGCATTCCCGGCGGCGTCACGCACGCTCGCGGCAAAGGTGGCCGTCGCCCCAACGGTGACGGTGATGGTTGCGGGGCTCAGTACCACGCTCGCCGCTGGAACGGGCGTGACGGTCACGGTGGACGATGCGCTCTTTCCCTCCGAGGTTGCCGTGATGACCGCCGAACCGAGTGATACGCCTGTTGCGAGCCCCGTCGAGGACACACTGACCTTTGCTGGATCGGACGAAGACCAGGTGACCAGTCGTCCGCTCAAGGCTCCGCCGCTTCCATCCAGCACCTGCGCGGACAGCTGCGCCGAGGTGCCGAGCGTGAGCGACTGTGAGCCTGGTGTCAGCGTTACCTGCGCGACCGCCACCGTTCCGATGGGTGCATACGTGCTGAAATGCCTCGTCGAACCGGATACGGTATGTGTGCTGACGTTCACCGACGACCCGGGCACGACGACCCATGTGTTGCCGGTCGCGGTGTACATCTGGAGCGACGATTCAGGCACGTTGGCCGGAAGCAACGCCGGATCATATGTGATGGAGATCACAACCGGAACGGTAAATGTCGTCCCGGCAGGCCCGAATTCAAACGCGGAAGTTGCGACGAGACCTGGCACCGCCGGCGCAGTTGGGGCCGGAGCGACCGTCACGGTCGTGCCGGCGGCAAGCGCGCCGGCCGGGATCAGCACTTTCGCGGCGTTGTTCGCCGACGTGGCGGTTCCTCCGGTTGTGCCGATGCCTGCCGGCAAGGGCGACGTGGAGTCACATGAAATCGTCGCAAGAGCGATGGCCAGGATGATCGTGCGGGTGGATTTCATGGGTCTCTCGGGGCAATGATGGAATTCAGGTCGGTGGCGCACCAGCGTGCGCGCACGTGATAAATTCCATCGAGCCCGTCACCCGTCCGTTAACATCTCGCCGGAACGCAGCGACGATGGCGTCATCGCACTGTTTACTCCCTTTCCTGTCCCTGTTTCGGTGATCGAGCTCTCGCTCCTGGGCACGCCGGAGCTCCGTCGGTCAGGCGAGGCGTCGGAAGCTGTGCTGGTGCAGCCCCGTCGGCTCGCTTTGCTCGCATATCTCGCGAGCACCAAGGGCGCGCTCCAGCGGCGTGACCGCCTTCTCCTTCTGTTCTGGGGTGAGCAGCCGGAGTCGAGGGCGCGCGGCAGCTTGAGGCAGGCGCTCTACTTCCTTCGGCGGTCGCTGGGTGATGACGTCCTCGTCGTGCGCGGTGATGAGGAGGTGGGCCTCAATACGGACGTCACCCGCGTCGACGTGACCGAATTCGAGCGCGCCATCGCCGAAGGGCGTCCGGACGCCGCACTCGCGCTGTATCGCGGCGACTTCCTGGCGGACCTGAACATTGACGACGCGCCGGAATTCGAACGCTGGGCGAGCGAGAAACGCCGCGAGCTCCGTCGCGCGGCAGTAAGCGCGTCATGGCAGCTTGCCGAGGCTGCCCTGTCCACAGGCGCGCGTGATTCAGCGGTTGCATGGGCGCGCCGTGCCGTGGAGCTCGCAGACTACGCGGACAGCGAAGCGCGGCGTGCGATGCGCATCATGGCCACGGCCGACGACCGCTCCTCTGCGCTCGAGACCTACGAGTCGGTGCGCGAACGCTTGCAGGACGACCTGGGCACGGTACCCGATGCCGCCACGACGTCGCTGGCGGAGGACATCAGAAATTCCACCTGGGTGCCGGCGCCTCCGATCACGGTCATCGTCACAGAAGCACCCACGCTGGAGCCGACCTCAAAACGCCCGCGCCTTTCGCTTGGAGCAAAGCTCGCCCTGGGCGCGGCCACCGCGGCGTGTCTACTCGTCGCGATCACGGCCGTTCGGTACGTCCGCGCCGCGTCAGTCGATTCGAACACCGCCAGCCGAGTGGCCGTGCTGCCATTCACGGTGCGAAGCAGCCGAGGCCAGGCAAGCTATCTGCGCGAAGGCATGGCCACGTTGCTGGGGCTCGCCCTCGACGGGGCGGGCCGGTTGCGCACGGTGGACCCCAACGCGGTGCTCACGGCATCACCGGCCACCGCCGACCTCAGTTCTGCAGAGCGTGTCGCAGGTGCGCTCGGCGCCGGGCGCTTCGTGCTCGGTGAAATTGAAGTCGCCGGCTCGCGCATCAGCGTCGCAGCCACGCTGTATGACGCGGCCGGCAGGGCACAGGAACGTGCGACTGCCGCAGGCGACGAGAATCATGTATTCGAGCTCGTCGATTCGCTTGCACGGCGGCTCGCCATTACGGCAATGACCGATTCGTCCGTGCGCATCGCAAACACGGCGGCCACGTCGACCCAATCACTCGATGCGTTCAAGTCGTTTCTCGCTGGCGAGACGGCCATTCGTTCAGGCCACTATCGGGACGCTGTCGTGGCCCTGCAGCGTGCGATCGCGGCAGACAGCACGTTCGGACTGGCGTATTACAGGTTGTCAATTGCGCGCGAATGGACGGATGGTGAAATCTCCTCCGACTCGGCGGCCGCGCTTGCCGAACACTTCGGCGCCCATCTCCCGAACCGCGACCGGAAGCTCCTCGCCGCTCGCCGCGCGTTCATTCGGCATGATGGCGCCGAAGGTGAGCGATTGTCGCGCGAGGTACTTGCGCTCTATCCCACCGACGCGGATGCATGGGCGCAACTCGGCGAGGTGTTGTTCCACCTGGGGCCCAATACAGGCAGGAGCATCAATGACGCGCGTGATCCATTCCTCACCGTGCTGCGCTATCGGCCCAATGATCTTGCCGCACGCGTCCATCTCACGCGCATTGCCGCACACGCGGGCGACGTGAAGCACCTGAATGAATGGAGCACGCTCGACGCGTGGCAGGGCGACGCGAGCGAGATCGGCAGCTTCGAGCTCGCCGCGATGCGCGCATTCCTGCTCGGCGACAGGCTTGCCCGCGACTCTCTGGTTGCTGCAACCAAGCGCGCCAATGATCTAACGGTGACCTCTACCATCTGGCGGTTGGCCATCTACGCGGGAGACCCCGAAGCCACGAATGAGCTGGCGACGCTCCGGCATTCCGACGGCTTCGCGACGCAGAGCGTGATACAGTTCACGGAAATTGCGCGCGGCAGGATCAAGCCACTTCGCTTGAGCGACGTGAGCCTCACTCGCCTGTACGCATCACAGGTCGCGTTGATGCTCGCGTTGCCCTCGGCCCCTGATCTCGTGACTCTCGCGCGCCGTGCGCATGATGACCTCGGGAACATCATTGGCACACAGGGAGGCCGCGAGCTCGCGGCGTCGCTCGTTGCGGCACGCGTGCTCGAAGCGCGATACCCGGACTCGTTGGGCAAGCTATCCAGTACCATTGCCTTGCTCCCAAACGAAACGCGAACGCTCTCGGCGATCACTGAGGCCATGCGTTCACTGCACTCGGACCCAGCGCACGCATTCGATCTCGTTGCACCTTCGCAGCTCGACGACCAATCGCTCGCAGCCAACGTGCTCTACGATGTCGTCGCGTCGATCCGGGCGGAGGCGCAATACCGCCGGAAGCGCAACGCCGAAGCCCTTGCCTGGCTTCAATCCATTGGAATGAATTCTGGTGGATCGGCGTCGGGCATCGCGCTCGCGGCACGGCGCCTCGGTGAGATGGAGGCAGCCGGCGGCAACCATGATGCAGCGCGGCGCTACCGCGCGGCCTTCAGAAAAATGTGGAAGTCGAGCGACGCGGAGCTTCGTGCGTTGCTCGACGCGACTTCAGGGAAATAAACGCTACAGCGGTTCGGTGTGACGGCAGGAGACCGCGAGCAGCGCGGCCACGCCAATGGCGCACCAGATGGCGCTCGCACCGAGCCAGAAATCGGCACGGGGAAGTGATGCCCTCTGCGTTGCGTCGTCAAAGTGCACGCGGCCGAGCGCCGTGGCAATTCCGTACGTACCGTTGAGCACCGCCCTGGTGAAGTGCTCGAATGCGTCCTTCTTTCCCAGCTTCGAGAGCAATAGTGAAGCGCCCATGAACATCGTGATGACACCGCCGATCCAGACAAGGGGTCGCCGGGCACCTACCGTTGCTGCTGAAATGAGCACATACGTGACTGTGGCCGAGGTGAACGGCACACACCATTCCCAGAGCCGGAACGTGGGACTCTGTGGCTGGGGCTGGCCGCTGATCAGCGTGGTAACGCCCGCCAATCCAGCCACCCAGACGAGGTAAACCAGCGTCAGGCACATCAGCCAGAACCAACCCGCAAACACCTTTGCCAATGCGTGCGCGGGACGGGATACCGGCATTGCCCAGTGATACAGGCGACGTGTGGGGTCTTCGTCCTGCCATACCATAAAGGGAAGAAGACATGCGATGCCCACCATGACAATTCCCGCCTCGGCAATGAACGTAAAGTCCGGATAGGTAAGGAGATGCTTTGGGTGGGCCTCATTGAAGGTCCGCAGCGTCCACACATTCCAGACGGCGACGGCGCTCAACATCACACCAACCCCCACCACGACCAGCCCGGCGAGACGCGCGAGGAGTCCCACCGCGCGAATCTGCTCAAGGACAATGGTCGTCCAGGCCGGTGCCGCGTGCAATCTCGACACCGTTTTCCGGCTGCCTGCATCGGATGCGACAGGAACCGCCGTCATGACGGCTCCACGTGCCGAGCGAGTGCCGCGACCAGCAACACTGCTCCCACTCCAGTCCACAGCGCAAAGCCACCGAGCCATGTGAGTACATCGGGCCCGATCACAAGGGTCTCCATGTCCACCGCGTAGATCCTGCCCGAGATCGCGGAAAAGAGCCCATAGGCCCCGAATACCAGGCTTCTCGCTTGCCTCAGCGCGTTTCGCATGTCGAGCGCGGCCAACGCGAAATGGAGGAAGCCATACCCTGCGGCAATGCTTCCGAGCCAGATGACCGGACGCCTCACTCCTACCGCGAACGCCGACGCCAGCAGGTAGGTGATCGTGGCGCAGCCGAACGGTACGGCCCACTCCCATGGCGCGAAGCCGGCCTCGTGCCGCTGCGCCAGTCCGCTCGAGCGCTCGATGATGGTGGAAACGGCCCCGATGGTGAGCACGAACAACAGGGTGACCACCATCATCCACGCCCAACCCGCAACCACCTTCGAGAGAGAATGACTCCGTCGCGAAATGGGCATCGCCCAGTGATACAATCGCCTGGACGGATCCTCATCCTGCCAGACAAGAAATGGGAGCAGCGCCCCGATCACGGCCACGACGATGCTCATTCCCGGGTGAAAGGCCAGGTTCACGTTGATCGTCTGCGCCGGATGCACGATGTTGAACGCGCGCGCGTCCCTCGCCGCATAGATGCCGATGGCGGACATGGCTCCAAACGCGGTGAGCAGCATGGCCGCTCCCTCACGCAGCAGCAGCCCAACGGAGCACATCTGCTCCACCATCACCGTCGGCCATCGCGGCGAGGCGTGCAAGGAGACACTCGTCATCTCACGGCACGCTTTGGTGTGAGCAGGGCTAGTGTTGCGTCGTGCAGGCTGATTGGTGTGGCATCACGCACCGTCGCACCCGACATCGCCAGCTCGCCCGCAATCTGCGCTTCTTCGCCCCACACCGTCCATTCGATCTCGTTGCGTGTCGTATTGCGCCGCAGCACCGCATCCCCAAACAAGGACGCCCCCTGCCATCCATCGGGTACGTCGGCACGATACCGCAGCAGTCCGCGACGCAACCTCTCAATCGGCATCTGTGCGCACAGCTCCCCATTCCGGATCACGCCGATGTGATCCGCGAGCGTCTCCACTTCGCTCACGTGATGCGTCGACAGCAGTACCGTGGTCGGCGTCTCCGCGAGATGGTCGATGAGCACACGCATGGTGTCATCGCGCATCACCGGATCCAGTCCATCGGTGGGCTCGTCGAGCACGAGCAGCGGCGGCCGATGCGCCAACGCCATCGCGAGATGGACGCGCCGGCCCTGCCCCTTGGACAACGTCTTCAGCTTCCGGTCCAGGCGCAGCTCGAAGGCATCGGCGAGATGTTTCGCATAGCTGTCGTCCCAGTTGGGGAAGTAGCGGGAGTGATGCTCCAGCAATCGTCCCACCTTCATCCAGCCATAGCCCCAGTTCAATTGCTCCGGGACGTACCCCACGTTCGCCCTCACGACGGCTGCATGTCTCTGGGAATTCATGTCGAACACGTGGGCCGCTCCACCACTTGGCCGAACCATGTCGAGCAGGATCTTGATCGTGGTGCTCTTGCCCGCACCGTTTGGGCCGACGAGGAGATACACGGAGCCAACCGGCACCTGCAGCCCCACGTTCTTGAGCGCCGGGTGCCATCCGTAGTATTTTGTCAGCGCCGTGGTGCACACCGCGAGCTCGCCGCCGTTGAGTGCCGTGGGAAACGGACTTGGCACCATGAGCGGCGCCGTCGAGATTCTCGCCGCCGCCGTCATGCGCGTTTCCTGCTCTGCGACGCTGTGGCGGCGCGGAGGGCGTGGATCAACTCGTCGACGTCGAGACCGTTCCTGTGCGCGTCGCGCAGGGCGCGCTCGGCAACATCGCGTGCCAGCACGCGGCGCTGGCTGCTGTTCACGCTCGCCTGCACCACATACGTGCCCTGACCGCGCCGCACTTCCACCACCCCCTGGCGCTCGAGCTCCCGGTACGCCTGGCTCACGGTGTTCGGGTTGACGCGCAGCTCGCCGGCGAGCTGCCGTACGGACGGGAGCGGGTCCTCGGCGCTCAGTGTGCCCACAACGAGCGCTCGTCGCACCTCGTCGATGATCTGCACGTAGATCGGGCGGGGATCGCTTGGGTCGACAGAGATGAGCATGGCGTTGTTGTGAGATAGTGCATTAGTTGACTAACACACTGGCGCTCTTTCGCCCGCTTGTCAAGGCCGCCATTGCCCGCCGTTACCCGCGAAAAAGGCGCCGCGATCAGATCGCGGCGCCTTTCTTGGTTCGGGAACGCTGGCGTCAGGCCAGCATGCGCATGGTGTTACTTGCGGCGGCGGCGAACCGCTGCGCCAACACCCACCAGGCCCGTCGCGAGCAGCACGAGCGACGCGGGCTCCGGCGTGGCCGTGACCGCGGAGATTTCCATCATCGGATGCTGATCCGCCCAGCCTGGATCCGCACCGAACGATGCATCACGTGCCGGCACCCAGCCCGGGTACGTCGTCGCGATGTACGCCATGTCCGCATCCTCGGAGCCAACCGTCGTGGTGGACGGTCCAATGGCGAAGTTCAGCGAGTTGTACGGACCGTTCACCCCCGTCGGCGTCACGCCGTACGACTGCGTGTTGAACGCCAGCGCAACGATCAGGTCTTCGGGCAGCGTGATGCCGTAGCTGCTGAAGTCGAACGTGGCGACGAAGGCCTGGCCACCATGGCACACATTGTCGCTGCCGTAGTACTGATGGAAGGTGCCATAGTCACTCAGCGAGCCGCATTCCACCGGCGATCCTTCCGGACGCCACTGGATCAACGTCGACTGCGTGATGGTTCCGAGCGACGAGCCCACCGAGTTTCCCGCGCCGACATTGTAGAGATTCAGCGTGAGATTGTGGTAGTAACCCGCTGCGTTCTGCGCGGCGAGATCCGGATAGTCCGATGCCGCAGCCCACGTGCTCAGCACAACCGACACCGTGTTGAGCGTGCGGTAGCTGCCGCCAAGGTGCACCAGGTTGCCGAACTGCGACGTGGACGTCGCCTGGTAGCTCAGGCTCGGATAGCTGGGTCCGAGCGCGCCCGGAATGTTGGAGTACACCGTCTGCTGCGCTTCTGCCGAAGCAGCCATTGCCAGCGTGGCAAAGGCCGCGACCATCGTGATACGTCTCATTATCAAAGCTCCCGTGGGTTCATGAAATGCGGAAAACCGCAATGCACGAGGTCGATCAAAAGCAAAAAAGAGTCCGCGTACGGCACGCCAATTGCCCTCCTTAACCCCTTCAGTTCGAGCTTAAGAAGCGGGCCCAGCAATCGTATGTGGCGATATTGCTACAATTTGTGTGATTAAAGACACAACACAGTCGTGCCGATACTAGGCGCCTTCATACCTCCGTGGGTCGGGTTCGACGCCACAAATGCATCGCCGCATATGCTCTCCAGGGGCGCCATTGCTCGGCCGCCGTGAGCAGTTTGGCTGGAGTGGAACGTCCAGCCGATCTCAATAGCACAAGGTCAGACGCCGGAAACGCATCCGGCCAGTGCACGGCGCGCATCATGATGTATTCGGCCGTCCATGGTCCAATGCCGGGCAGCGCGAGCAGCTGCTTCGTCAACGCGCTGATGTCGGATTCCGGCTCGATCACGAGCACACCCCTCGCGATCTCGCTCGCAATGGTATGAATGGCCGCCGCACGCGAAACGGGCATCCCGATCGTCCCGATCTCCGCGATGCTCGCACTCGCCACCCGCTCCGCCGTTGCCGCCAGGTGCGTCAGCATGGGATGATCGGTCGAGATTGGCTCGCCGAAGGCATGCGTGAAGCGCGACATCAGCGTAGTCGCACCCTTGACGCTCACCTGCTGGCCCAGGATCGCGCGCACCACGAGCTCAAAGCTGTCCGCGGCTCCGGGTACGCGAAGGCCACGGAGCGCCTCCTGGATGGGACGGAGTCCACCCGCGGTGAGATGCGAGGCGATACGCTCCGGCTCGGCGTCGAGATCGAAAAGGCGGCGGACACGTGATGTGACCGTGAGGAGGACGGGCAGCAGCGACGCGCTCACCGAGAGCTCCACGACTGGCAATGCGTCCGACGCAAGCCGACCAGCCCGCACCGGCGGGCACGACACGCGGATCACTCCCACATGCCCATCCACGCGCAACGTACGGGCATAGACACTTCCGTCCACACACTCGGCTGCGGGAGCGGCGCGGGCGCCAAGGAAGGCGAGCAACGCCTCCCAGGCAAGCGGAGGCCGGTAGGAAAGATTCAACTGCACGCGGTCGCGGTCGAGGGCAGCACCCGCCGGCAGCGCGCCGGCGCGTGCCTTCCGCAGCGCCTGCGGGTTCAGGCGATACCGCTCGAGAAACAGCGCATTGAAACGCCGCAGGCTCTGGAATCCGCTCGCGAACGCCACCTGGGAAATGGCCAGGGGTGTGTCGGTCAACAGCTGTTTGGCGAGCAGCAGCCGGTGTGTTTGCGCCAGCTCCACCGGCGAGACACCCAGCTCCGCCTCCATTGCTCGGCGAAGTTGCCGTGCGCTCACGCCCAGCGAGCGCGCCAGCCGGTCGACGCCGGCTCCGTTGAGCGCGCCCGCCGCAATGCGACGTGCCGCCGATTCGGCGAGCCGCGGAATCGCGTCAACGCGCGCGAGGCCTGGTGCAAGCTCGGGACGACATCGGAGACACGGACGAAAGCCCGCCCGCTCCGCCGCCGCGGCGTTGTTGAAGAAGCGTCGATTCTTTCGCAGCGTCACGCGGGCCGGGCAGATGGGGCGACAATAAATGCCCGTTGACCGAATGCCGACGAAGAAGACTCCGTCAAAGCGCGCGTCGCGTGACTCGAGCGCTCGGGTACAGCTTTCCTGGTCCAGTCGCATGGCAGAAGCTAACGCCGGCAGCAGGTGAGACTAGCCGTTTTCGGACGTCGAACGTCAGGATGCCAGGGCGTGCTCCGTGGTGTTCACCTTCACGCGCGCAGGCAGCTCGATGATGACCAGAAAACCGCCATACAGCGGCGCCTCGAGCGCCAGCGTTGCGATGCCGGCGTACATGGCCTCGAGCCGCGATCTCGTGTTGGAGAGTCCAATTCCGAACCCTGCATCCTTCGTCGAGGATACGCCGTTCCCGTTGTCCTGCACCGAGATTCGCAGCCGCTCTCCGTCCACGTTCGCCACGATTTCCAGGCGCGGACTCTCCGACCGCGAGCCGAAGCCATGATGAAACGCATTCTCGAGCAACGGTTGCAGAATGAGGGCCGGCACCAGCACGTCCATGGCTGACGGGGAGATCGACACGTCGACGGACAGCGTGTTTCCGAAGCGCATGCGTGCGATGTCGAGATAGGCATCGGCCAACTCAAGCTCTCTCCACAGCGGAATCTCGTGGCTCGCCCCGCTGCGCAATGCCTGTCGCAGCAGCTCACTGATGCGTGCGATCATCCGGTTGGCGGAGGCGGGGTCCGAGTGCAGCAACTCACCAACGCCATTGAGCGCGTTGAAGAGAAAATGAGGATTGAGCTGCATGCGCAGCGTCTCGAGCTGGGCGGCGGCGAGCTGCGCGGAGAGGCGCGCCGCATCGAGATCGCGCTGCCGGAACCTCCGGTGGAATTCCACCATGTAGATACTGCCCAGCATGGTCCAGTAGACCATCACGGTGAAGTCGAGATGGAGCAGCGCTTGCGTGCGATAGATCCTGAGAAGGGGCGGCGGGTGGTCGAAGATGGGATTGAAGATGTGATCGAGGATCGCGTTCACGAAAAGCTGTATGGCGGCCACGATCACCGTACCTGACAGATGCAGCGCCACCCATTTTGCCGGGCCGATCCGGTCCAGAGGCAGCGCGAGGGCCACGCGACGAATGATGAGGATCCACGCCGCCCACTGCATCCAGGCGCTCATCTGCCACAGGGTCGAATCTAGCGCCCCGATCGGCGTGCGCGCGGCTTCGAGCACGTACACCTGCCACGACGCGATCATTCCCGGCACGAGCCACGGGAGCGTCAACAGCATGAGCGTACGTCGTTCCTCGCGTGAGGAGGCCCGGGCCCCGAGCACATCTGGCAGTTGCATATCATGAACAGTTACGACTTCCGGCGCGGCGCACCAGCCCCCTGGAACGAACGAATTTTCCATCAGTGCCAGGGTGCGTCCTGTCCCGCCAAGTGCGCGACTCGTCCCCGCGCTGAAACCTTCGACGCACCTTTCCGCGTTCTATAAACGATAGCTCAACGGCACTCCGGAGGACCGGTGGAAGGAATTCGCACGCTCATCGTCGACGATGAGGAGCTCGCAAGGAAAGCAGTTCGCCGCATCCTCAAGGAAGAAAGCGACGTGGAAATCGTCGGTGAATGCGCCGACGGGACCACCGCCCTCAAGCGCATCCGTGAGCTGACGCCAGACGTCGTCTGCCTCGACATCCAGATGCCCGGAATGGGCGGCTTCGATGTGCTGAAGGCGCTGCCCGAAGAGGAGCGGCCCTTTATATTGTTCATGACGGCCTACGACGAACACGCCATCAAGGCGTTCGAGATGCACGCGGTGGACTACCTGCTGAAGCCCGTGGATGCGCAGCGCACGCGGCGCGCATTCGCCCACATTCGGCAGATGCAGTTGCAGGAGCAACGCGCGCGGCGCTACGACGAGCTGCTCGACTCCATCAAACGATTCTCCGGAATCGAGCCGAACGAAGAGGCCATCGGCATACGCGGCGACAAGCAGTATGCGTCGCGGGTTCTCGTGCGCAAGGATGGCAGCATGCTCTTTGTCCCGGTTGCGGACATCGACTGGATCGAGGCCGATCGCAATTACATGAAGCTGCACGTGGGGGCCGAAGTGCACGTGCTGCGCGAGCGGCTGAGCCGGCTGCACGAGACGCTGGATCCCAGGCTCTTTGCCCGCATCCACCGGTCCACGATCGTGAACCTTCTTAGGATCAAGGAGATCCAACCGTGGTTCTCGGGGGATTATGTCGTCATATTGAAGAATGGTACGCAGCTCCGCATGAGCCGGCATTTCCGCGAGAGCATGGAGCGCCAGCTCAAGTCGTAGCCGCCGTGTGCAATCTTCCCTCATCCATGGCTCACATGTTCAGCTTCATATCGTCGCGGCGGGTTCGTCTCGCGGCGCTGGCCGTCGCGGTTCCGGGCGCGCTGGCCGCGCAGTCGAAGGACCTGCCGCTCAAGTACGTGGGACCGCCCACCAGGACGGAGATCACCGCGGGCGATCTCATGACGCGGCTTTACAAGTTCGCGGATGATTCCATGATGGGCCGCGCGGTGGGCACCGAGTACAACAACAAGGGCACGGCCTACATCGAGAGCGAGGTGCGCAAGCTCGGCCTGGTGCCGGCGGGCGACAATGGCACCTATTTCCAGAACCTGCCGTTGTTCCTGCGCGCCGTCGACACCACCTCCACCATCACCGTGGAGGGCGGGCCAACGTTGAAGCTCGGCACCGATTTTCTCGCCACCGCGAGCGGGCGTCCCCGGCAGGTGTCGCACATGCAGGTCATTTACGGCGGCATGCTCTACGATACGACCAACGTCCTTACGGCCGAACAGGCGAAGGGAAAAATCGTCGTCTTCACGCCCTTCATGCCGGGCTCCGGCTTCAATCAGGGGGCTCTCCTGGCGTCGGCCGGCTTCAAGGGCTTTCAGAAATTCATGTCAGATGTGACATACTGGATTGCTGCGGGCGAAAGCATTCCACCCAACACCTTGCGCGGGTTGCTCAACCCCACGAATGTGAGCTTCATCAACGTCGACGTGAATGCCGCGGTCCAGGTGACGAGCAAGACGGCCGAGGTATTGTTCGGCGCGCCATTGGCGGGCCTGGCGAAGGGCGCGCTTGGCAAAACCGTATCGTCCGACATTCGTTTCGTCGATACGCCAAAGCAGGTGGGCCGCAATGTCGTGGCCATCCTTCCCGGCAGTGATCCAAAGCTCAAGGGCGAGTACGTGGCCATTGGCGCGCACAACGATCACATCGGCTTCAACCAGCGTCCGGCCGACCACGATTCCGTCAAGGCGTTCATGGCGCTCGTTCGCCCGCAGGGCGCGGACAACGCACTCACGCAGGCCACCGCTGAGCAAGTCGCGCAGGTCAAAAAGACCACCGACAGCCTGCACGTGGTGCATGGCGGCGCGCGGCCGGATTCCATCTACAACGGCGCGGATGATGATGGCACGGGCACCGTGTCCGTGCTCGAGATCGCCGAGCTGCTGACCAAAGGCAAGGTCAAGCCCAAGCGCTCGATCATCTTCGTCTGGCATGCCGGCGAAGAGCGTGGCCTGTGGGGCTCGCAATACTTCACGGATCACCCCACGGTTCCGCGCGACTCCATCGTGGCGCAGTTGAACATTGATATGGTGGGCCGCGGCCGCTCCGGAGATGCAACCGGTGAGGACAAGGCCGGTGGTCTCATCTACGGCGGCCCGGGCTACCTGCAGCTCGTTGGCTCACGCCGCTTGTCCACGGAGCTCGGCGACCTCATCGAGACGGTCAATACCGAAAAGAAACTCGGCTTCAAGTTCGACTACCGCATGGACGCGGACGGCCATCCGCAGAACATCTATTGCCGCAGCGACCACTACGAGTATGCGCGGTACGGCATACCCATCGTATTCATGACGACGGGCGGTCATGCGGACTATCACCAGGTCACGGATGAGCCGCAGTACATCGACTACGATCACATGGCGCAGGTGGGCACGCTGATCTACGAATCGGCGTTGAAGCTTGCCGCGCTCGATCATCGGCCGCTGGTCGACAAGCCCAAGCCGGACCCGCACGGCGTGTGCGTGCAATAGGCGTGGAAGTCGAGTACATCACGCCCCATGTCGTCATGAGCGCCGCGAAGGACCTGCTTTCAGGTCCTTCGC
>JAQBPY010000020.1 GCA_028287285.1 Gemmatimonadota bacterium | reverse complement strand
CTGCCGGAGGCGCCATCGACCAGGTTGGCCTGCTGCGCCAGGTGATGTGGATGCGTGGCCCGCGCGCTGCCGTACAGCGTCTGCACCGGTTCCTCTGGCCAACCTCGTACGACCAGCGGGGGCGGGTGCTTTCAAACTGGGGTATACGCATGCGGCGGCTCAGGGCTGGCCTGCTGTCGCTCCGTGCTCCTGACGAGCGCTAAGGCCGGTGCGGCGTCATCCCGCAGACGCGCTGTACCGCGCGCCACGTTCAGTCCAAGGAACGGTAGAGTATCTCCCGAAACGCGCACAGCGCGTGCGGGATGACATAACGAACGGTTGTCATCCCGCAGACGCGCAGCGTCTGTCGGGAAATACTGTACCGCCGCTGGGTTCAGTCGAAGGGGACGATAGAATATCTCCCGACACGCGCACAGCGCGTGGCGCGACGACAAACCGCAGACCTACACGCCATACACCGGAAGATCCTCACGCCGGTCATCGAGCGGCGCGTACGCCTCGTCTTTCGCGGCCACGGCCGGGTTCTCGACCGGCCACGGGATGCCAATGGATGGATCAGACCACAGAATGCCGTGCTCGTCTTCGGGGTGATAGACGTCCGTGCACTTGTACAGCACGTCCGCCCCTTCGCCCATCACACAGAATCCATGCGCAAACCCGGGCGGTATCCACACGTACCGCGGTTCTGCCGCATCGAGAATCGTCGCCGTGAACTGCCTGAACGTCGGCGACCCGCGGCGAATGTCCACGGCCACGTCGAAGATACGCCCGCTCACGCAGGTGAGGAGCTTGCCCTGCGGATGGTGCAGCTGATAGTGGAGGCCGCGCAACACACCAGCCGCCGAGCGCGAGTGGTTCTCCTGCACGAATCCGCCAGGAATTCCCCATTCGCGCAACGCCGCAAACGTATCACGGTTGAAGCTCTCGTACAGAAAGCCGCGCGCGTCGCGGAACACGCGTGGCTCGATGATGAGCACGTCCGGAACGTCCGCACGAACGACATTCACGGACAACTACACTCGTAGTTCTTCAAGCAGGCGCTATGGAATCTGAATGGTGAGCGGATAGTCCGTCACCGTGAGCGTGCCCGTCACCGAAACGGCGGCAGAGGCATGCATGTTCCGCTGCAGGCGCGCGCTGCCGGTCACATTCACTGCGTCGACGTTTCCACCGATCCGTGCTGCCGGTCCCGTCAACCGCAGCGTGCCGCCGGTGATCGTGCCAACGGCATCCACGTTTCCCGACGCTTTCAATGTGTGCGCATTCAGGGACAGGGTGCTCCCATACCCAACCCGGAGGTTGGCGACCGCCGTATCGGCCGAGATGGACGGCTGGGCATGGCCCGGAGCAAGCAGCGAATCACTGGGAATGCCCACTGTGCTGGTGGCTACGGGCGCCGCGGCACCTGCCCAGTTCGCGTCTGCGAGCCAGTCCGTGCTGCTGCTCCCGGTCCAGACGCGATCGAGCAGCATGAACGTCTCGTTCGTCATGGGCGCCGAGACGTACACGCTGAACTCGAACGAGACAACGCTGGCCGGCAGGTTGAACTGCCACAGCTTCGACGAGGATATCTCGTAAGGCGCGACGATCTGGCCGTACTGGAAGTATGGCTGGCCGGAGGCGGTGAATGTCGCGGTTCCATCCGCATTGGCCACGGTCACCGTGCCGCTGCCCGACGTGGTCGTGGGCTGCTGATCGAAGAACACGTTGATGGGTGTGACAGAGCTGCCGTCGGTGGTACCCATGAGAAACTGCGTGAGGTTCTGCATACTCACGCTGCTCGAGAGGACCTCCGTGCCTGCGTCGTACGTGGTGCCGGCACTTGCCAACTTGATGTAGACGTCCTGCCCCCCCACGATGCGGTCGAAATGCACTCCACCGGATGACGAGCGTGCCGCAAGCGGTTTCACCGCCGTGCACGACATCACTCGGTCGACCACGCTCACTTGGCAGCGCGCCGCGGCGAGCTGTTTCACGTCCAGGACAGGCGCGAGCGGCTTCGTGGGTGTGAAATCATGGCACGCGGCCATGAACATCATGGCTGCCACTGCCGCAGAGCCGCGACGGACGGCTCTGGGTGCTCTCGAACTGGCCATTCACTCCCCACGGGAAACAGTAAAGCCGCGCCCGCTTTGGCCGCGGAACGCACCGATGCTATCCTACTCCGTTGTTTAACACGCGGACGTCCGTTTGACCAGTCACTCAGCTCCCACCAATGACAAAGCTACTCAAGGCATTTTCCTTCGCTGCAGGGCTCACGATTCTGCTCGCCGCCGCTCCGCGGGCACTCACTGCACAGAGCGATTCTGCGCTCTTTGTCTCGAAGGCGGGGCAAACCCTGATGCGCGTGAATACTGACGGTGCGCTGCTCGCCGGGGGTGTCGTGGACGTGGGAACCATTCCCGCCACCGGGGCCGGCGTTCGCCTCATGTGGTATCCGGGGAAGTCCGCATTCCGCGCCGGCAAGGTCGACTCGTTCGGCAGCACGTACTGGGATCTGGGACAGACCGGCTACGGTTCCGCGGCCTTTGGAGAAAACACGCGCGCGTCCGGCGATCAGTCATTCGCGGCGGGGTTGGCCACGACCGCGTCGGGCGGCCAGTCGGTTGCGCTGGGAAACAACGGCACCGCCAGTGCGAATCGTGCGTTCGCCTTCAACGGCACCGCATCTGCCGTGGGTGCGGTCGCCATTGGCAGCGGCGCGCAGGCTACCGGCGACGACGCGCTCGCCATGGGGCCCAGCAGTATCGCAGGCGGGCTGGCCAGCATCGTGCTTGGTCCGAGCATCGCCAATGGAAGCTTCGGTGTGGCCATCGGTCTCCAGAACAGCGCAAGCGGAAATTTTTCCGTTGCCATCGGGAAAAATGCGCGCACGGCAAATCGCCAGGGTTCGGTGGTCCTCGGCGACGGCTGTGCCGGCTTCTCGTCAGATTCGGTGTATCCCACGGCGAACAACCAGTTCGTGGCACGCGGGTGCGGCGGCATCCAGTTCTACACGGCGCAAAACCTCAGCAGCGGCGTGCAGGTAGCAGCAGGCGGCGGCTCCTGGAGCAGCATCTCCGACCGCAACAGAAAGGAGCATTTCCAGTCCATGACCGGTGAGGACATCCTGTCGCGGCTGCGCGATGTTCCGGTCTCGAGCTGGAACTACAAGACCCAGGATGCGTCCATTCGCCACATCGGCCCCATGGCGCAGGATCTCCACGCCGCATTCGGCATGGGTGAGAGCGACCTCCTCATCAACACCGTCGACATCGATGGCATCAACATGGCCGCCGTAAAGGCGGTCGCGGAGCGGACCGATTCACTTCGTGCCGAGAATGCTCGCCTCCGTATGCAAGTTGCCGGCATGGAAGCACGACTACAACGCCTCGAGGCAGTGCTGAGCGGCAACACGAGGCGCCAATAGAAGCGCCCGCGGCGGGCTCGCTCCTCCCTGCGGGCCTCGCCGCCGACTAGCTTTTTCCCATGCGGATTCGATCCTCTTGCTCTGCCGCGGCCCTCGTGGTCGCGGCTGCGTGTGTCTACGCCCTCCCGGCAGCCGGCCAGGACACGATGGACCTCATCGTGGCGGGCACGACCGACGTCCACGGTCGCATTCGCGGCTGGAATTACGAAACCAACAAGGTGGACAATGCGCGGGGGTTGAGCCGCGCCGCCACCATTGTCGATTCCCTTCGCCGCTCGGCACCGGGCCGCGTCGTGCTCCTGGATGCCGGCGATCTGCTGCAGGGCACGTCGCTCACGTACGTCGCCGCGCGCGTTGCGCCCGAGGGCTCGCCGCACCCTGTCATCGCCGCGATGAACGCGATGCACTACGACGCCGCCGCCATCGGCAATCACGAATTCAACTACGGCGTCCCGTTCCTCGAGAAGTCCATCGCGCAGGCCACGTTTCCCTTTCTCTCTACGAACACGTACCGCGCCACCGGGGGCACGGCCGCGTTTCCCGGCTTTACCATCGTCGAGCGCAACGGTGCAAAGATCGGCATCATTGGCGCGACGACGCCCGGCGTGATGGTGTGGGACCGCGACAATGTGAAGGACAGGCTGGTCCTTCGCGACATCGTCCCCGAAGTGCGCGCGGCGGTGGGCAAGGCGCGCGCGGCAGGCGCCGACATCATTGTCGTCACCATGCATTCCGGACTCGCCGGCGCGTCGAGCTACGACACCGTGGGCACGAACATGCCGAGTGAGAACGTGGCGGCTCGTGTTGCACGCGAGGTGCGCGGCATCGACATGATCCTCTTTGGCCACTCGCACCAGGAAGTGGGCGATACGCTCATTGACGGCGTGCTGCTCATGCAGCCAAAGAACTGGGCGACGAGTGTTGCCGTGGCGCATCTCACCCTGGTCCGCGAGAACGATCACTGGCGCGTAGCGAGCAAGAGCTCGCGTGTGGTGCAGGCTGACAAACACGCCGAAGATCCAGCTGTTGTCGCGGTCACCGACACCGCACACCGCGCCGCGCTGCAGTGGGTGAACACCACCATCGGCCGTACGACCGTCGCCTGGCGGTCCGACTCCGCACGTGTTGCCGATACACCCCTGATGGATTTCATCCTCGAGGTCGAGCGCAACGCAACCGGTGCGGACCTCGCCTCCACGGCGGCATTCTCGCTCGATGCTTCCATCGATGCAGGCGACATCACCGCGGCCCGCTTGATGGCGCTGTACCCATACGACAACACGCTGCGCGCCATTCGCATCACGGGCAAGCAGCTGCGTGAGTATCTCGAGCAGAGTGCCCGCTACTACGTGACCGGCGCGAATGGCGCAGTCGGTATCGACCCGGCAATTCCGGGCTTCAACTTCGATATCGTCGCCGGTGTGGACTACACCATCGACGTCTCGCGTCCCATTGGCCAACGCATCACCCGCCTCGAGATAAAGGGTCGTCCGGTTTTGCCTGCCGACTCGTTCACCATGGCGCTCAACAACTATCGCCAGACAGGTGGTGGTGGCTATGCGATGCTCGCCGGTGCGCCGCTCGTGTATGACAAGCAGCAGGAGATTCGGCAGCTCCTCATCGACGAAGTGAAGAAGAGAGGCACCATCTCTCCGTCGGACTACTTCAGGAAGAACTGGCGCATCGAGCCGGCCGGTGCGGTTGGCACCTTGTATTCGCAGATGCGCCGCGACAATCGTGAAGACGCACACGCTGTAGGCACATCGGGTAGAAAGCCGGCGGCGCGTTTGAGAATCATCGGCACCAATGATTTCCATGGTGCGCTCGAGTCGCGTCCCGATGCATCGGGCAAGCGCCGTGGCGGCGCAGCCTATTGGGCAACGGCCATCAGGAACGCCGCCGTGGGCTGCGTCTCACCGGCCTGCGAGACCATTCTCCTGGACGGCGGCGACGAATTCCAGGGCACACCGGCCTCCAATCTTGCCTTTGGCCGTCCCATCGTCGCCATCTTCAACCAGCTTGGTTTTACCGCCAGCGCACTGGGCAATCACGAATTCGACTGGGGCCAGGACACGCTGCGTGCCCGCATGCGCGATGCACATTACGGCATATTGGGCGCGAACGTCCGGTACGCAGATGGACGCAACGTCCCGTGGATCCGCGACGACACACTGGTTACCCGCGGCACCCTCAAGATCGGCGTCATCGGGCTCGCGTCCATTCTTACGCCGAGTACCACGAAGGCGTCGAATGTGGCTGATCTGCGCTTCCTGGCGCCGGCGCCCATTGTCGACAGTCTCTCCAGACGGCTGCGCGCGCGGGGCGCCGACTATGTCATCGTCATCGCGCACGATGGTGCCTTCTGCGACCGCGACGGCGCCACGAACTGCAAGGGGCAGATCGTGGACATGGTGAACGCGCTGCACGAGCCCATCGACGCGGTGGTGAGCGGACACACCCATTCGCTCGTGGATGCAACGGTAAAGGGAGTTCCTGTCGTTCAGGCGCGGTCGAGCGGCACGGCCATCGAGACGGTGGAGCTCGGGCCCACTGGCGCGACACACCACGTGAGCGACGTGCTCCCCGATTCCCTTGCTGCCGATCCCGTGATTGCCGCCATCGTCACCGACGCCGTTGCGAAGGTTGCACCGCTCGTCAATCGTCCCATCGCGACTGTTGCCGCAGACATGCTCCACGAAGGGAACCAGTACGCGCTCGGCAACCTCATTGCGGATGCACAGCGCGCAGCGGGCAACGGCGACGTCGGCATCATGAACAATGGCGGTATTCGCGCTAGTCTTCGTGCAGGTGCTGCAACGTACGGAACGGTGTTCGAGATCCAACCCTTCGGGAACGTGCTCTATCGTGTGACGGTCACGGGCAAGTCGCTTCGGGAATATCTCGAGCGTCTCGTTGCCCGGCGCGTGAATGTGCACATCAGCGGCCTCGTCGTGTCCTACGATTCCACCCGGGCCACGGGGTCGCGCATCGTGTCGGCGAAATCCACCGGCGGCCGCGAGATCAGGGACGACGCGCAATATACGGTCGTCTTCACCGACTTCCTGGCGACCGGTGGCGAGGGACTGGGGCTGTCAGCTTCGGCGCTCAAGACCGAGCCGCTGTCCATCACCGACCTCGACGCGCTCATCGACTACCTGCGCGCCCGTCCGCAGCCGGTGCAGCCGCCTGCCGACGCACGCTTCATCGTCGTTCCACCCAGATCATGACCGATACCGTTCGTGTCTTCGTCAACGGCGTCGGCCTTGACGCACCCGCCGGTGGCACCGCGCTCGAAGCCGTTGCAGCGCAATCGGCGGCCAGCGCCGAGCAGGTGCGGAGTGGCGCAATGCTCGTGACCGATAGTCGCGGCCTGCCGGTGCCCTCCGACAGTCCGCTCTTCAACGGCGCGCTCTTTCGGCTCATCCCGAACCGGGAGCGCGACATCGCGGATCCGGCGACACGATTCGAGAGCTGATGTCCGCTCTCCATCGCGAGCTCCTGCGCCGTTTACCCAAGGCGGAGCTGCATTGCCACCTGGACGGATCGCTGCGCCCACAGACAATGATCGACCTCGGCATGGAGTACGACAAGACCATGCCGGCCGCCGATGCCGAATCGTTGCGCGAGTACATGATCGTGGACGACGCGCGCGACCTCGAGGACTATCTCGAGCGTTTTGCCATCACCCTGTCCGTCATGCAGACCGAGCCGGCACTCGAGCGCATTGCCTACGAGCTCGCGGAGGACGCCGCGCGCGATGGCGTGAAGTACATCGAGGTCCGGTATGCGCCCGTGCTCAATGTGCGCGAAGGGTTGTCGCTCGAGCAGGCGGTGGAAGCGCCGCTTCGTGGACTCGCGCGGGCGGAGGCCGACCACGGCATAACGGGGCGCGTCATCATCACGGCCATTCGCAACATGGCACCCAGTGTGTCGCAGGAGCTTGCCGAGCTTGCCGTGGCATATCGCCGCCAGGGTGTCGTGGGGTTTGATCTTGCAGGCGGCGAGGCAGGCAATCCGGCCAAGGCGCACGTCAAGGCATTCGACTACGCACGCTCCCACGACCTCGCGTGCACCTGTCATGCCGGTGAAGGCGATGGCGCGGAGTCGGTGCGCGAAGCCGTGCACGTATGCGGTGCGCATCGCCTGGGCCATGCGACGCGTCTCATCGAGGATACGTCGCTTACCGACTACTGCAACGACCGCCGCATCACCCTCGAGATCTGTCTCACGAGCAACGTGCAGACGCGGGCGGCCAGCTCGTACCAGACGCACCCATTCCGTGAGTACTACGATCGTGGGCTCAATGTGGTGCTCAATACCGACAATCGTCTCATGAGCGGCGTTACGCTCACGGATGAATATGTCCACGCCGCGGAGTCGCTCGACTTCGGCTTCGATGAGCTCGCGCGTGTTGCGCTCAACGGCTTCGAGAGCTGTTTCCTTCCGTATGAGGAGCGTATGCGCCTCGTTGCCAGTGCGCAGCGCGAGATCCTGGCACTCAAGACGGGCATCGCATGAGTGAGCCATCGCTCTATGGAGCAGCCGCGGCGGCAATGGCTGCTGATGCAATTTGCGCGCATGCCGGCAGTGTAACGCCGGTTGCCGGCATCATCCTTGGCTCCGGCCTAGGCGGGCTCGCGCAGCGTATCGAGAACGCCGTGGCCATTCCCTTCGCGCAGGTACCCGGTTTTCCCACGGCCACGGTTGTCGGCCACGCGGGCAAGCTCATTGTCGGGGCACTTGCCGGCCGGCCGGTGGTCGCGCTCGCGGGCCGCTTCCACATGTACGAAGGCCACGATGCGCGGCTCGCCGGCTTTCCCGTGCGGGTGCTGCATGCGCTGGGCGCCCGCACGCTCTTCGTTTCCAACGCGGCCGGGGGAATTCGCCGCACGTTCCGCGCAGGTGATCTCATGCTCATCCGCGATCACCTCAACCTCATGTTCCGCAATCCGCTCATTGGCACACTCGAGCCGGGAGACGTCCGCTTCCCGGACATGAGCGGCCCGTATGATCCGCAGCTGGCAGAGGCGCTAAGGCAGCATGCCTCGTCGCTCGGTATCGCGCTGCAAGAGGGAGTTTACGGCGGACTCCTGGGGCCCGCGTACGAGACCCCGGCCGAAGTGCGTATGCTCGATATGCTTGGTGCCGACGCCGTCGGCATGTCCACCGTGCCCGAAGTCATCGTCGCCCGTGCCATCGGCATGCGCGTCGCCGGCATCAGCTGCATCACCAACATGGCCTGCGGCATCTCGATGCATCCGCTCTCGCACGCCGAAGTGCTCGAAACCACGACGCGTGTAGCGTCGCAGTTCGAGCAGCTCGTCGAGACTTTCGTGGCAGCGCTCTAGCGGACTGGTCCCAGATCGCTACTTCCGCGGCGTGGGCGACGGCGGCAAGGAGCGCACGCGTGTCTTGAACGTCTGGTAGTTCTTCGTGTCCGTTCCCAGCGAGCGAATGATCGCCGGGTCATACTTCGCGATCAGCGCACGCGTTGCGGCAATGCGATCCTCTTCCATGGGATGCGTGGCGAACCATGCATCCACCGCCGACGGATTCGTCGCGCGCTCATTGATCAGGATCTGGAACATCTCGGGAATGCCGTTCGGGTTGATGCCCGCGCGAACCGTGTTCGTCACACCTTCTGCGTCCGCTTCCGCTTCGTCGGAGCGGCTGAATTTCGCGAAGAGGGCTTGCCCGCCCACCTGAATGGCGGCCTGGCCTGCTTCGTTGTTGCACACGCTCGTGAGCACGCACGCGAGCGTGATGCCAAAGCTGGCACCTTGCTGCTGCTGCATCTGCTGGATGGAATGGCGCCGCACCACATGGCCGATCTCGTGGCCCAGCACGCCGGCAAACTGGTCCATGCGCTGGGTACGCTCGATGAGCCCGCGGTTCACGTAGATGAAGCCACCGGGCACCGCGAACGCATTCACTTCCTTGCTGTCCACCACGTAGAACTTCCACGCATTCGCCTGGGTGAGGTCGGTGCGTGACGTGAGCCGGGCAATGGAATCGCCAATGAGGTTCACGTAGCGGTTGATCTCGACGTCGCCGATGATCGGCAGCTGCTGATTGATTTGCGCGGAATACTGCGCACCCATGTCGACTTCTTGTTGCGTCGAGACGCCGCAAGCCGTCAAGGATACCGCGAGTGCCACGCCAGCCAGAATTCGGTTCATTGCTCTCTCTCTCAGTGGGACGGCAACTTCTTGGCAAGACCCATTCCCGCCGCGGGACGAATCGTAACCCATTGAAACTGCTTACTTTAGCGCGCGACCTGCGGCGTCGAAAGGCGCGCGAGCGTCTCGAGCTCTTTGCCGCGGAGGGCGTCAGGGCCGTCGAAGAGCTTCTTCGCTCGCCCCTTCGAGTGCGCGGCGTGCTCATCGCCCCGCAGCTTGCCGACGCCCCCCGCGGTGCCGCATTGATTGGCACGCTCCGGGCCTCCGGCGTCGAAATCGCCGAAGTGTCGGCCCTCGAATTTGCCAGCACAGCCGAAACGGACTCGCCCCAGGGCGTCCTCGCCATCGCCGAGATTCCCGATCGCCGCCTGGAAACATTTGTTGTTCCTCCAACCGCACGCATCGTCCTCCTCGATGCGGTGCAGGACCCCGGCAACGTGGGCACCATTCTGCGCACCGCCGCCGCGCTCGGCGCCACCGCTGCGTTCGCGATGCCCGGTACCGTCGACATCTGGAACGCGAAGGTCGTCCGCAGCTCCATGGGCGCCAGCTTTCACTTTCCCGCACTCGCCGCCACCTGGGCCGACGTGGATGCCCTCCGCGCGCGGGAGCAGATCGCGCTCTGGGGTGCCGATGCTAACGGGATGTCACTCGAAACCCTCTCGGCACCTCCTCGTCTGGCACTCGTGGTCGGCAACGAAGGCGCCGGGCTGTCCGACGACGCAAAGTCGCGCATCGACACCCTTGCCGCACTTCCCATCGCTGCCGTCGTCGAGTCCCTCAACGTTGCCGTGGCAACGGGCATCTTTCTCTATCAGCTCCGGTCGTGACTCTCTCCACCATCGCCATCTGGTACGCGTTCCTCGTGGGGCTGTGCATGGGCTCGTTCCTGAACGTGTGCATCGCGCGCTGGCCCCGGGAGCTGAGTGTCGTCCGCCCGCGCTCGCGCTGTCCGCACTGCGGACACCAGCTCGCGTGGTTCGAGAACATTCCGCTCTTCAGCTGGCTGGTGCTCCGCGCAAAATGCCGCTGCTGCGACGAGCCCATCTCCATCATTTATCCCCTCGCTGAAATCACCATCGGCATCCTGTGGGCGGTATGCGCATGGCACTTCGGCCCCACCTTCACCGCCGTGCGCGTGGCCGTGTTCCTCACGATTCTCACCGGCGTCGCGCTCACGGACCTCCAGCACTATCTCATTCCGGATGGCTTCACGGTTACGGGGCTGCTGTGGTGCCTTGGCTGCGCGCTCACCGCCCCGTTTCTCGGCGACAGCCTCCTATTCGCCGGCCCGTATGACGCGCTGCTCGGCGCATGCGCGGGCGCGGGCCTGATCGCCATCATCGGCTGGCTCGGCGAAGCGGCACTGAAGAAGGAAGCAATGGGCATGGGCGACATGACCCTCATGGCCTTCACCGGCGCCGCCCTAGGCCCCTCCCGCGCCATTGCCACGGTGTTCCTGGGGGCGACGATTGGCGCGGTGGGCTTTCTCGCGATCGTGTATCCCATCGCGCTCCTGAGGCGCGGCCGCGCCACGCCGCAGACGGAGCTGGCCCTGGGCGGCGCGGTGCGTGCGAGCGTGGAGCTGCCGCTGGTGCCGTTCGGAGTTTTCCTGGCCCCCGCGGCGGTGGTGATGCTGATCTGGGGCTATCAGATTCTGGGCAGGGTGTTTCCGGCGTTCTAGTCGGTCAGTCTGGGGTCGGTCAGTCTGGGTCTGACCCACTGGCCGATCGACTATTTGACTATCCGACCATCCGACTAACTTTCCAGAATGAGAGTCCCGCGCACCAATCTCTACATCGCTGCCATTGTCATCGCCGCCGCCGTGGCCGGTACGCTCTACTATGGCGCAAAGCGCAACGTCGGCACCGGCCCATATGCCGCCGAGGTCGCCGATGCAATTCCGCTCATCGAGAAGGAAACGGGGCTCACGTTCAAGACTCAGCCCAAGGTCGAAGAGCGCAGCAAGCAGGAAGTCAGCGACTTCCTGCTGACCAAGTTCAACGAGGAATCACCGTCAGAAGAGCTCGCGGGCGAGGAAGCAGCCTACAAGCTGTTCGGGATGCTGCCCGACACGCTCAACCTGCGAAAATTCCTGTTGTCCGTGCTCACCGAGCAGGTGATCGGCTACTATGATCCCGCGGCCAAGACGTTGTACGTGGTGAAAGGCGCCGACGAAAAGGTCGTGAACATCACCATCACCCACGAGCTCGTCCACGCGCTGCAGGATCAGTACGTCAATCTGGACTCGATCCAGAAATCCACCTCCGACAACGATCGCCTCACCGCCGCGCAGGCCGTCATCGAAGGGCAGGCGCAATACGAGCAGATCTCCATCATGCTGGGCGGCGGCAACATTGCGCTCAAGGTAGGCGGACGTGATCGCATTCGCGAGATGATCCGCGAGAACATGAGTGCGATGCCCGTGTTTGCCACGGCGCCCATGGTCATTCAGGAATCACTTCTGTTCCCGTATCTGAGCGGCGCGGACTTCGTGCAGCGCTTCAAGGAGAAGAAAGGGAAGACGTCGCCGTTCACGAACATTCCGCGCTCCACCGAGCAGATCTTCCACAGCGACGCGTTTTTCAGCGACACCCCCGACGAGCCCACCACGATCACGCTTCCCGAGCCGCGCGGCGCAAAGAAGGTCTACTCGAACAACATGGGTGAGTTCGGTGCGCGAATCTTCCTGTATCAATACCTGAAGGACGAGCAGACCGCTGCGCGCGCGGCCGCCGGCTGGGACGGTGATCGCTACGTGGTGCTCCAGAGCGGCGCCGGAAAGGGCATCGTGTGGGCCACGGTGTGGGACTCCACGCTCGAAGCGGCCGAGTTTACCGATGCGCTCACGCGTGCAACGTCCAAGCGCACCGCGATGGTGGAGCGTGCCGAAGCGGCCGGCGGTGCGACCTTTCACCCGAAGGGCCGCACCGTTTCCATCGCCCCGCGCATCATCGCGGGGCGGGCACTCGTGATTTACAGCGACCTGCCCGACGGCATGTCAGGCGTGATCGACCCCGCTGCGATCAAGCTGGATCAACACTGACCACCGTTCCCGTCTCACTCGTGACGGGAACGTTGCCTGGAGTGAGCCGAGTGGCGTCCCCGATCAGCATGGGAGCGGAATCGCCACTCGGTGCCGGCATGAGCGCGAGGCGCAGCACTTCATCCATCGTCGACACGAACGAGAACGAGATCTGCTTCTTCACGTCGTCCGACACGTCGCGCAGATCCTTCTCGTTCGATTTCGGCATGATGAGCTGACGCAGCCCGGCGCGATATGCGGCCAGCACCTTCTCCTTGACGCCGCCGATCTCGAGCACCTTGCCGCGTAACGTCACCTCGCCCGTCATGGCGACGTCGCGTCGCACCGGCCGCTGCGAAATCGCACTCGCGATGGCCAGCGTGAGCGAGATGCCAGCACTCGGCCCATCCTTGGGGATTGCTCCAGCGGGCAGGTGTACGTGGACGTCGTACTCCTTGAATGCTTCATCGGGAATGCCGATCGAGCCCGCGCGCGATCGCACGTACGAGAAGGCCGCGTCGACGCTTTCGCGCATGACGTCGCCAAGGTGTCCGGTCACCGTGAGACGCCCGCTGCCCGGCATGCGCAGCGCCTCCACCACCAGCAAATCTCCACCGGACGCCGTCCACGCGAGGCCGGTAACGACGCCGATTTCCGGAAGCATCTCCGCTTCTTCAACGGCATAACGCGGCACGCCCAGCACCTCCTCCACCTTCTCCACGTCGATGATCCACGCACCTTCTTCGCCATCGGCCTTCCGGCGCGCGCGCCGGCGCATGATGGCCGCGAGGTTGCGCTCGAAGTTGCGCAGCCCGGCCTCGCGCGAGTAGCGGTTCGAGATGAACGACAACGATTCATCGGTGAACTGGATGTCCTTGTCGCTGATGCCGTGTTCCTCGAGCAGGCGCGGCAGCATGTATCGCCACGCGATCTCCACCTTCTCCTCCACCGTGTAGCCGGCAATGCGAATGATCTCCATCCGGTCGCGCAGCGGAGCGGGAATGTCAAAGAGATTGTTGGCCGTGCAGATGAACAATGCGCCGCTGAGATCGAACGGCAGGTTGAGGTAGTGATCCACGAACTTGTCGTTCTGATTCGGGTCGAGCACCTCGAGCATCGCCGCCGTCGGATCTCCCGACGGGCCTCCGCCCGACATCTTGTCGATCTCGTCGATCATGAGCACGGGGTCGCGCACCTGCACGCGGCGCAGCGCCTGCAGCAGCAGCCCGGGCATCGCACCAACGTACGTGCGGCGATGACCGCGAATTTCCGCCTCATCGCGTACGCCGCCCACGGAGATACGATAGAACTCCCGGCCGATCGACGTCGCAATCGCTTCGCCCAACGACGTCTTGCCCGTGCCCGGTGGCCCCACGAAACAGAGAATCGGACCATGCGGATCACCCCCGCGCAGCTTCCGCACGGCGAGATACTCGATGATGCGCTCCTTCGCTTCACTGAGCCCGTAGTGGCGGCCGTCGAGCGCTTCCTCCACCTTGTCGAGCGCGATCTCGGAGTCGCCGCTGTACACGTTCCACGGCAGCGAGAGAATCCAGTCGAGATACGTGCGAATGACCTGATATTCGCTCGACGCACTGCTCAACTGGCGGAGCCGCTCCGTCTCGCGGCGTGCTTCCTGTCCCACGCGCTCGGGCAGCTTCGCTTCGTCGATCTTCTTCAGCAGCTCGACCGCTTCCTTCTCACCCGGATCCGTCTCGCCCAGCTCGGCCTGAATGGCCCGCAGCTGCTGGCGCAGGTAGAACTCGCGCTGGTGCTGCTCGATCTTGATCTCCGTCTGCTTCTTGACGTCTTCCATCACCCGCGCCCGCGCCACTTCGCGCTCGAGGCGATTGAGCACGAACCGCAGCCGCTGGCCGACGTCGAGACGCTGCAGCACCTCGTCCTTGTCGGTGATGCGGAAGTTCATGTTCGTCGTCGCGAGGTCCGCAAACCGCCCCGGGTCCGACACGTTCATCTTCAGCATCGCCGGCACTTCATCCGAGATGCGGTCCACGAGCTCCGCCAGCGTCTCCGACGCCGCGAGAATTCGTGCGACGAGATCATCCACGTCGCTGTCGTCTGCGGGCGCCTCGCGCGCGGGGCGCACGGACGCGACGGGGAAGGGCAGCTCCTGGTCGATTCCCTCGATGATGATGCGGCGCAGCCCCTGCAGCGTGATCTGCACGGTGTCGCCCGGGAGGCTGATGCGCTCGTGCACGCGCGCCGCAACGCCAACCCGTCCGATGAATCGTTGCGAGTCGATGGGGTCGTCGTGATCTCCGCCTGCGACGACGAGCGCCACCACCAGGCCTGGCTCGTCGAACGCGCGCAGCAGCGACAGATTTTCCGGCGCGCCCATCTGCACCGCAATGGTGCCGAGCGGGTAGACGATGGTGGAGCGCAACGCCATCAGGGGCAGTGACGGCGGCAGCTCGGATTTGAGGATGTCGTCTTTCCTTTGTGCCTTGGCCATGGCGGGAAGATAGCTCGTCGAGAGCCCGCTTGCTAACGCTCGCGGCCGTCCCCCGTCAAGCGAGCGTAGCGAGCGCCCCGTCAGTCCAATAACTTTCTCGGCTATGTTTGATCAACTCTCCGAAAGTCTAGAAGCCGCCTTCGCCAAACTGCGTGGCCGCGGCACCCTCAGCGAAGCCGACATCAAGGAAGGCCTGCGCGAAGTCCGGCGCGTGCTCCTCGAGGCCGACGTCAATTTCACGCTGACCCGCGAATTCCTCGAGCGCGTCGAGAAAGCGGCCGTCGGCGTGTCGCAGCTGCGCACCGTGTCGCCCGCCCAGCAGCTCGTCAAGATCGTTTACGACGAGCTCACCAACATGCTCGGCGAACGCCGTGAGGGGCTCAAGCTCAGCTCCGTGCCGCCCACCGTCGTCATGATGGTCGGCTTGCAGGGCTCCGGTAAAACCACCAGTGCCGCGAAGCTCGCACGCAAGCTCAAGCTCGAAGGCCGCCAGGTGCGCCTCATCGCCTGCGACGTCTACCGCCCCGCCGCCATCGACCAGCTCGAGACGCTCGGCGCCCAGCTCGACATTCCG
The DNA here is from genome assembly GCA_028287285.1 of Gemmatimonadota bacterium. Classification (GTDB taxonomy): domain Bacteria; phylum Gemmatimonadota; class Gemmatimonadetes; order Gemmatimonadales; family Gemmatimonadaceae; genus AG11. Next base: position 16,915 of record JAQBPY010000020.1, on the reverse strand, counting down.
GTTTATGCCGAGCGGAACGAGATGGACGTCGTGAAGATCGCGCGCAATGGATTGGACGTCGCCCGTCGCGCACGCGACCGCGTGGTGCTCGTGGATACCGCCGGCCGCCTCCAGATCGACGACAGCATGATGGCCGAGCTCGAGAAGCTCAAGGCCGCCATCAAGCCCGATGAGATTCTCCTCGTCGCCGACGGCATGACGGGCCAGGAAGCCGTGAAGATCGCGCAGGGCTTCGACGCAAAGCTCAACGTCACCGGCGTGATCCTCACCAAGATGGACGGCGACGCCCGCGGCGGTGCAGCGCTCTCCATCTACGGGGTGCTCAAGAAGCCCATCAAGTACATCGGTGTCGGCGAAAAGACGGATGCGCTCGAGGATTTCCATCCCGACCGCATGGCCGGCCGCATCCTCCAGCAGGGCGACATCGTCTCGCTGGTGGAAAAGGCCCAGGGCGCCTTTGACGCGGACGCCGCCAAGGCGATGGAGAAAAAGGTCCGGAAGGAGGGCATGGACCTCGAGGATTTCCTCACCGCCATGAAGCAGATCCAGAAGCTCGGCCCCCTGGAAGGTCTTCTCAAGATGATGCCGGGCGTCAACACGAAGATGTTGAAGCAGGTCAAGGACGCCGACCCCAGGCGCATGAAGCACATGGAGGCCATCGTGCTCTCCATGACGAAGCAGGAGCGAAAAAAGCCCGACATCATGACCGGCACCCGCCGCGCCCGCGTGGCCAAGGGCTCCGGCCGCCCCATCAGCGAGGTCAACCGGCTGCTGGAACAGTTCCGCGAGATGCAGAAAATGATGAAAAAGGTCGCCGGCGGTGGCCAGGGCGGCGGCGGCGGAAAGATGCGCATGCCCCCGGGTATGTTTGGCGGGCTGAGGTAGTTAGCTTTAGAGTCTGTCAGCCTGTCAGCCTGTCGGCCTGTGAGTCGGTAGGTCTGTCAGTCCGACTGACTGACCGACCGACTGACCGACTGACCGACTAATCGACTCCTGGGTGCGATCCGGAAACGCCGGACCCGCGATGAGCCCACGCAGCACCACAACAAAGGACACCACAATGGCCGTAAAAATCCGCCTCCGTCGTGTGGGACGCAAAAAATCCCCCATGTACCGTATCGTCGTCGCCGACTCCAAGAGCCCGCGCGATGGCAAGTTCATCGAGATCATCGGCCAGTATCAGCCCCGCACGGGCGACAAGGCCATCAACCTCGACGCCGCCCGCGTGAACCACTGGCTCGACGTCGGCGCGCAGCCCACGGACACGGTCCGCTCGCTGCTCCGCAAGGCCGGTGTCCTCAAGTCGCGTCACGAAACGCGTCTGGCCGCCAAGCTCCAGGGCGCCGCCGTTCCGCTCGCCGAAAAGACCGACGAAGTGTAAGCTCGTGTCGTTCATCATCGTCGGCCGCGTCCACAAGGCACACGGCATCCGCGGTGAAGTCGTCGTCGAAGTCATCACTGATGCGCCGGACGCGGTCTTCGCGTCCGGCCATCGTGTTTTCGCCGGCAACGTCAACGGCGACATCACCCCCGCGCGCACCGAGCTGCACGTCAGGAGCGCGCGTCCGTTCAACGACGGCCTCCTCGTGGCCTTCGACGAAGTCCCCGACCGCAACGGGGCAGAGCTCTGGCGCGGACGCTACCTGCTCGTGCCTTCCGGCGAGCTTCCGCCTCCCGGCGATGACGAGGTCTATCTCCACGACCTCGTGGGCATGCGCGTGGACCTCCACAGCGGCGAAACGGTGGGCACCGTCGACGAGCTCTATGAGCTGCCGCAAGGCCTCGCGCTCGACGTCCGCCGAGCCGTGCCGCGCAACGCCGAAACCGTCATCCTCCTGTACGACGACACCACCATTCAGTCCGTGGACAAGGAGTCGCGCGTCATCGTCGTGACGCCACCCGACGGGCTGCTCGAATGAAGATCAACGTCGTCACCATCTTCCCCGATTTCTTCACGGCGCCCCTCGGACTCAGTATTCCGGCACGTGCGGCGGCGGCAGGGCTGGTGTCGTACAACGTCGTCGACCTGCGCGACTTCACGTACGACCGTCATCGCACCGTCGACGACACGCCATACGGCGGCGGTCCGGGCATGGTGATGAAACCCACCCCGTTTTTTGAAGCGGTCGACGCCATCGGCGCCACGACGCCCATCGTGCTCATGAGCGCGCGCGGACGGCGGTTCGCACAGGCCGACGCCGTGCGCTTTGCCGCCGGCGCCGAGCTCACGGTGCTGTGCGGTCATTACAAGGACGTCGATCAACGCGTGGCCGACCACCTGGCCACCGAGGAGATGTCGCTCGGTGATTTCGTGTTGAGCGGCGGTGAGCCGGCGGCGCTCGCGATGATCGACGCCACGGTCCGGCTGCTGCCAGGCGCCATGAGCGATCACGAAAGCGCGTTCGGCGATTCCTTCTGGGAGCGCGGGCTCTCGGCGCCCAGCTATACGCGGCCGCCCGAGTATCGCGGCCATGGTGTGCCCGATGTCCTCCTGTCCGGCGACCACGCGAAGATTGCCGCGTGGCGCAAGGCCGAAGGCGACCGATTGACTCGGGAGCGACACGCACGCGATTCGGCATGATCGGCACCGAGCCGGTCGCAACCGCGATTCTGCTGACGGCATTTGGCGCGCTGCTCGCCGCAAGTGTTGGACTGAGCCGCGCGTCCGCCAAGCTCGGGCTTCCCGTCGCTCTCCTGTTCCTGCTCGTTGGTGTGCTGGCCGGTTCGGAAGGCATTGGCGGAATTCCCTTCGAGGACTACCACTTCACCTTCCGCCTCGGCACCACCGCACTCGTGCTCATTCTGTTCGACGGTGGCCTGAACACCTCGATGAGCGCCGTTCGGTCAGTCCTGTTTCCATCGGCCGTGCTGGCCACGGTGGGCGTGCTCGCCACCGCCGGACTGGTTGCCGTCGTCGCGCACGCGTTCGGACTCGCATGGCCCATGGCCTTCCTGCTCGGCTCGATCGTTTCGTCCACAGATGCGGCCGCGGTCTTCTCCGTGCTCACAGCAACGGGAACACGCTTGCGGCAGCGTGTCGGCCGCACGCTCGAGGTGAATCCGGCCTGAACGATCCGATGGCCGTGATTCTCACCACGGCACTCACCACGGTCGTCGCGAGCGGACACGCTCTGTCCGCAGGCGCCATCGCGCGCGATGTGGTGTTCGAGATGCTCGTCGGCGCGGTATCCGGTGCCGCGATCGCCTTTGCCGGACAATGGCTCATCGTCCGCATTCGCCTCCCGGCCGCGGGACTCTATCCCGCATTCACGCTGGCACTCGCGTGCCTCTCGTTCGGAGTGACGACGCTGCTGCACGGCAGCGGGTTTCTCGCCGTGTACGTGACGGGTGTGCTCATCGGCAGCGGCGCGCTTCCCCACGCCGTGGGCGTTCGGCGCGTGCACGACACACTTGGCTGGCTGAGCCAGGTGGTGATGTTCCTGCTGCTCGGCATGCTCGTCTTTCCCACGCGGCTGTTGCCCGTGGCCGGAATGGGCCTCGCGATCGCGCTCTTTCTCGCTATCGTTGCGCGGCCTCTCGTTACCGCTCTCTGTCTCGCGCCCTTCCGGTATGCGTGGCGTGAGTCCGCGTACGTCGGCTGGGTCGGACTTCGCGGCGCGGTGCCCATCGTCCTCGCGACAATTCCCGTGATGGCGAACGTCGACGGCGGACGTCAGCTCTTCGACGTCGTCTTCTTCATCGTGGTTGTCGGAGCAATTCTTCCCGGCGCAACAGTTCCATGGATCACGAACGTGCTGCGCATGAGCTCCAGCGCGCCTCCTCCGCCCAAGGCCTCCGTCGAGATCGACACGAGAAGGCAGCGCGGCGATGAGCTGCATGCATATTTCGTGTCGCCACAGCTCGCAGTGGCCGGCGCCACCATTGCGGATGTTCCGCTCCCCGCCGGTGCCGCCGTGAGCATGCTGGAGCGCGCTGGTGCACTCATCGCGCCGGCCGGCGACGTACAGATCCTTGCCGGTGACTACGTGTACGTGATCGCCCCCGCCGAAGACCGTGCGCACGTGGAGTTGCTGTTCGGCCGCGCCGAGGAGCACTGAGTGTCGCGTCGGTGCATGGTTGTTCTTGCCGCGATTGCCGCCGCCACGGTGCTCGCATTCTCGCCGGCGCTCAACGCACCGTTTCAGTTCGACGACATCGCGAGCATCGTTCACAACCAGACAATCACGCGGGCGTGGCCGCCCGGAGCAGCACTGACACCGCCGCCCGCCATCACGGTGTCGGGACGACCGGTCGTGAACTATTCGCTTGCGCTGAATTACGCGGTCTCGGGCGCGAGTAGCACGTTCGGCTATCACGCAGCAAATCTTGCCTTGCATGTGCTGTGCGGGCTGCTCGTATTTGGTATCGTACGACGTACGCTGCGAGCGCACGCGCGCGAGCACGCGGAGCATGGACACGCTGAGTCCATTGCATTGGCCGTGACTGCACTGTGGCTTCTGCATCCGATCCAGACGGAAGCGGTGGATTACGTCATCCAGCGCACCGAGCTGCTCGTATCGGTCTTTCTCGCGGCTACGCTCTACGCGTCCATTCGAGCGTGGGATGCGAGCTCCGGAAGCGGGCGAGCTGCCTGGTATGCGACAGGCACCATGGCGTGTCTCCTGGGCATGGGCAGCAAGGAAGTCATGGTCAGCGCGCCGCTGATCGTGATCCTGTGGGATCGGGTATTTCATTCGACGTCCTGGAGTGCGCTGCTCGAGAAAGGCAATGGCCGCCGCTGGTTCTATCTCGCACTGCTCGTCACCAGCAGCTGGCTCATCGCGCTGGTGGCGGCGGGATCACGCGCAGAAACGGTGGGCCTGTCGCTGGGACTCAGCTGGCAGCGCTATTTCTACTCGCAGGCGTGGGCCGTTCTGCATTACCTCCGGTTGCTCGCATGGCCCGTTGGGCTGAGCTACGATTACGGGCAAGAACCGGTTACCGGCCTGCGCGGCGTACCGGGCCTAGTCGTTCTGGGCGCGTTCTTCATTGCAACGTGCGTAGCCTGGACACGTGACCGCTGGCGTTGGTTCGCGTTCGTGGGAACCGTGTTCTTTTTGTTGCTCGGGCCTTCGTCCAGCGTGATTCCAATTCGCACGGAGATCGCTGCCGAGCGCCGCGTGTACCTCGCGTCGGTCGGGATGATCGTGCTGTTCGTGCTCGGTGTGCACGCCGCTGCCCGACGGGTGTGGACGGAGCGCCGAGGGGCCGAGCTCGCGGGCCTCACGGCGGTGTGTGTGCTGCTGGCGCTCGTGACCTACCGCCGCAGCAGCATGTATCGCGATCCGGAATTGCTGTGGCGCGATGCGATGGAGCAGGTGCCGATGAATCCGCGCGCGTACGACAACCTCGCCGCCGTGGTCCTCGGCAAGGACAAGGCGCGGATCGGCGAAGCGGAGGCGTTGTTGCGTCATGCGATCAGCATCGACTCCACGTATGCGTCCGCGTGGACAAATCTCGCGGATGTAGAGGTGCAGCTCGGCCGCCCCGCGCAAGCGCTCGCACTTCTGGAGCACGTGGTGCGCGCCAATCCGGAGCTTGTCGACGCGACGGCGAGACTCGGTGGGATGCTCGTTCGCGCGGGCGACCCGGTGCGTGCCATTCCCATGCTCGAGCGAGCCGCCGCCGTGGCCCCTACCGAAGAAACGCTCGTGGTGCTCGCGATCGGGTATGAGTCGGTTGGCCGTCATGCTGACTCGCAAGCCCTGCTGCAGCGCGTATGGCACTGAATCCTTCACGACCGGATATTGCCGGCGCTCGAGGGGCGGCGCTGCTGGACGAAGGCCATCCGGATCAGGCCGTTCCGTTTCTGGAGACATTCCTTCGTGAGCAGAGGGACTCTCGTCTCCCTGCCGCGCTGCTCAGTGTCGCGTATGCGGAGCTTGGCCGCGGGGATGAGGCGGCGCGGATGGCCGGCCCCGCGGGGGGCTCTGGCGAGTGCAATGAGCGTTGCAACATTCTCTTCGGGCGGAGCATGACGCTGCTGGGCCGATTTCGCGATGCGCAGGGATTTTTTCGTGAGGCGGCGCGGCTTGCGCCCAATGACCCGGAGGCGCTGACGAGGCTGGCAATCTCTTTGATACCAACGGGCAGTTCGGCCGAGGCGGCCCGGATGCTCGAGGCTGTGCTGGCGGCGAATCCCGGTTATGAGCCCGCGGTGCATGCCATCGCGAAGCTGAGGGAGTAATCCTGGGGCGCGACGATTGGTGGGTGATATTCTCTGTTCTTGGGGGACAGGGGACAGGCGACAGGGGATCGCTGTCTCAATTTGTCATCCCGGGGAGCGCAGCGACCTACGGGAGATACTGTCCATTTCTTTGCGCCTGAATGGCATCAGGGATGGTGGAGTATATCCCGACACGCGCGGAGCGCGTGCGGGATGACATCGGCGCGACCAACGTACGGGATGACATTTGCGGCAACAGACGTGCGGGACCACATAGGCCGCATACGACAGTCAATCATTGCCTCGATCGGCCACCTCGGAGAACACAGCGTCCAACGGCTGGGCATGGCAGGCGGCGGAGCCTATGCTCGCGGAGGCGGTATCCAAGCGCGACGCAAAGCCCTCGGAGGGAATGCAGGCCACCGAGCGGGGAACCGGCCACCCGCGGGCCCGCCAACCCAGGCCAGACCGGACAATCCGCGGCCGAAGGCCTAGACTCCACCGTCCCAGTCCGCTAACTTGGTCAGTCTGTACCAGTTACGCCCCAAACCGGGCCCACGGCCCCGAGCGTCATATGCATGTCTTCATTGAGACCCAGAAAGAATGGCTGAAGGAAACCCCGGCTTTCCGCGCCGGTGACACCGTTCGTGTCAACGTTCGCGTGAAGGAAGGGGAAAAGGAGCGCATTCAGGCATTCGAAGGCGTGTGCATTGCGCGTCGCGGTGTTGGAGTCAGCGCCACCTTCACCGTTCGCAAGATCTCCAACGGCGTGGGCGTCGAGCGTATTTTCCCGCTGCACAGCCCCATGCTCGCCGACATCAGCGTCGTCCGTCGCGGCCGCGTCCGTCGCGCCAAGCTGTACTACCTGCGCCATCTCACCGGCAAGGCAACGCGCATCAAGGAAATGAAGGTCAAGACTCCGGCCACCGCCGCCAGGTAGGCAGCACCGGCAGCACGCCATGCCACGAGGCGGCGCTCGCTGGAGCGTAATCGAGCGGGACCTGCGCACCAGCCGCGGTCCCATGCTCGCCGGAGTGGATGAAGTCGGACGGGGCCCGCTCGCGGGCCCCGTCGTCGCATGCGCCGTCGTCATGCCCTGCGACGCCCGCGCCATCCGCGGCGTGGACGACTCCAAGGCGCTCACCCCGCAGGACCGCGAAAAGCTCGCCCTCCGCATCCGCGAACGGGCCATCTCCATCGCGCTTGGCGCCGCGAGTGTGAAGGAGATCGACCGCTACAACATCCTGAATGCCACGGTCATTGCCATCAGGCGCGCCCTCGGCCGACTGGCCATGACACCGGACCACGTCGTCGTCGACGGCAATCCCATTCGCACCCTGACCATCGAGCACACCGCCGTGGTAGGTGGTGATGCGCGGTGTCATTCCATCGCGTGTGCATCGATCATCGCCAAGGTCACGCGCGACCGGCTCATGCGCGCGCTCGCCGTGCGCCATCCGCACTACCGGTGGGAGAACAACAAGGGCTACGGAACGGCGGACCACCTCTTGGGGCTGGCCTCGCATGGCATGACGCCGCACCATCGCCGCTCTTTCGCACCAGTGAGCCAGCTATCGTTCGAGTTCACGCTCGTGCAACAGGATGCAACAATTGCTGCCTTTCTCGACGAAGAGTCGCAGTAGCTCCCATAGAAGTACCAGCACCAGGCACATCTCTTAACCGTGATCCGCCCCATGCCGCCAGCTCCCTCGGTATTCCTCCCGGGCCTCTTTGACGGCCAGGTCGCCCTGATCACTGGCGGCGGCAGCGGCATCGGACGCGGCATCGCCGATCTGCTGGCCGCACTGGGCGCGCACGTCGTGCTCGCGAGCCGCAAGATCGAACGGGTGGAAACAGCCGCCGAGGAAATCCGTGCCGCCGGCGGAAAGGCGAGCGGCATTGCCGTCGACGTCCGCGAGCAGGAGCTCGTCAAACAAATGGTGGCCGACGTCGCCCACACGCACGGCCGCATCGATCTGCTGGTGAACAACGCGGCCGGAAATTTTTACGCACCCTCCGAGTCACTCTCCGCGAACGCGTGGAAGAGCGTCCTCGAGATCGATCTGTATGGCACCTTCTTCTGTGCCCAGGCCGTGCTGCCCGTGATGCGTGCACAGGGAGGCGGATCCATCGTGAACATCTCGATGACCCTCCATTACCGGGGCTGGCCGCTCATGGCCCACGCCACCGCGGCCAAAGCCGGCATTGACGCGATCACGAGGACCCTCGCCCTCGAGTGGGCCCGGGACAAGGTGCGGATGAATGCCGTTGCCCCGGGGCCTGTTCCGACCGAAGGCGTGCGCAAGGCGTTTACGCCGCCTCCGTCGGCCGATGGAGTGCCCGATGTCTTTGCGGTGGAAAAGGCCATGGAGAGCTACGCCCAGAAGATGATTCCGCTCCAGCGGTGGGGTTCCCCCGCGGACATCGCGAACATGGTGGCTTTCCTGGCCTCGCCCGCCGGCGCCTGGATTACCGGTGCGATCATGGTCGTCGATGGCGGTGAATGGCTCGCGAAACCGCAGTCGTGCCGCTAATCGGGCTACTTATCCCCGGAATAGTTGCATTCGTACCAAAAAAATGCCTTGCACAGTGTGACGTGCGAGGGCATTGTTGGGTCGATATTATCGGGCGCTCAATAACGTGCATAGCGCAGGCAGTAGTTGGGCACCAATCCCACCCAGACGGTTGCCCACATCGCGAATCGCAGCAAAATCCAGCAGTATCCGGACACTCTCCCAAGGAGTAAGGACTTATGTCATCGTTTCGACCGGGCAATGTTCGCACGCAACTCCGGCTGGTAGCGTTGCTACTCGCCGGCGTCTGCGTGCCGGCAATTGCCTCAGCGCAGCAAGCCACCATCAGTGGCCGCATCACGGCCGCTGCCACCGGCCAGCCCATTGCCGAAGCACGCGTGTTTCTCATCGGGACCAGCGCGGCCATCGCGACCAACCAGGACGGTCGCTACTCGCTTCGCACCAATCCGGGCCAGTACGAGATTCGCGTGCTCCGCGTCGGGTTTCAGGAACAAAAGAAGCCCGTCACGGTCACGGCAGGCGGTACGCCTACGGTCGACTTCTCGCTGGCGGCGTCAGTCGTCAAGCTCACCGAAGTCGTAACGACCGCCACCGGCCAGCAGCGCAAGGTCGAGCTCGGCAACTCCGTCACGACCCTCGGCGACATCAGCCAGAAGGTCGAACAGGCACCAATCAACAATCTGTCCGACCTCCTCGTCGCGAAGGCGCCTGGTGTCGTCGTGCTGCCCGGCAACATGACCGGTTCCGCACCGTCCATTCGTATCCGCGGCATCAAGTCGGTGTCACTCAGCAACGACCCGATCTACGTCATTGACGGTGTCCGCATGAACTCCAGCGCACTCGGACTGGGAACGGGCGGCACGTCCACGAGCATGCTCAACGTGCTCAACCCCGAAGAAATCGCGGACATCGAGATCGTGAAGGGCCCCTCGGCCGCCACGCTCTATGGAACGGACGCGGCGAATGGCGTCATCGTGATCACGACCAAGAAGGGAACGGCTGGTCCGGCCCGCTGGACGATACATGCCGGGACGGGCAGCGTGCAGGATCGTAACAACTATCCCACGCAGTACGCGATTTTCGGACACAATGCAGCCGGCGCGGTCACCCGCTGCATTCTCGTCACCATCGCGTCGGGCGCTTGCATCGCGGACAGCACCACCTCGTACAACCTGTTCGCCGACAAGGACGTTTCGCCCATCACGAACGGCTTCAACCAGAACGGCGGCGCGCAGGTCAACGGCGGCACCGAGACGGTTCGCTATTTCGTGAGCGGCGACTATGAGAAGGAGCAGGGTCCGCTCGCGATGCCGCAGTACAGCCAGGACTACCTGACGAGCACGGGCAACAAGCTCCGCGACGAGTGGGTTCACCCCGAGTATTTCCGTCGGAACTCGTTCCGCACGAATATTTCGGCGGCCATCAACCCGAAGCTCGACCTCACGATCAACGTGGGCTACACCAACACCGACCAGCGCCTGCCGCAGGTCGACAACAACACGTTCAGCTATCTGTATCAAGGCCTGAACAACCCGGGCTTCAAGGCCACGGCATCCTGTCAGGTTACTCCCACGGCCTGCCTCGGCTACACCAACAAGGGCGGACTGAGTGAGCTCCTCGGTGGGTACGTGCAGTTCTCCCCGGCCAATCTGTTCCAGGTGTACGGCGACTCACGTGTTGATCGCCTGATCAGCTCGGCGAACGCCACGTGGCGCCCGCTCGCGTGGCTCCAGACGGATGCCACCATTGGTATGGATCAGGCCCAGCGCGACGTCTACCAGCTCTGCCGCTTCGCCGAGTGCCCGGCATCGGGTACGACGCGCGCCGGGTATGCGTACGACACGCGGTCCGAAGATCGCAACCTCTCCGGCAAGCTGCTCGGAACGGCGCGGTGGCAGGCGAAGTCGAACCTGAACCTTGCCACGTCCGTTGGCGCAGACTACACGAACACCGAAACCGAGAACACCGCCGCCGGCGGTACGGGCCTGCCGCCAGGCGCCCAGAACACCGGCCAGACAGCAGTGTTCGGCAGCGTCAGCAACCAGCTGCCACGCGCGTCCAAGACGCTCGGCTACTACGTGCAGGAGCAGGCGTCGTTCAACGACCGGTTGTTCCTTACGCTCGCGGCCCGCTCGGACCAGAACAGCGCGTTTGGCACGAAGTTCAAGAGCATCCTGTATCCAAAGGCCAGCTTGTCGTACCTGCTCTCCGACGAGCCCATGTTCCCGAAGTACAACTGGTTGAACCAGTTCCGCGTCCGCGGCTCCTATGGAGAGTCCGGCGTGCAGCCTGGCTCCATCACCGCGCTTCAGACGTTCAATGCATCCACCGTCAACATCGCCCCGGCGGGCGCAACCAACGGAACGGATTCCCCGGGCCTTATCCAGGCAGCGCTGGGCAACCCGAACCTCAAGCCCGAGCGCTCGAAGGAAAAGGAAGTCGGCTTCGACACCCGTCTGTTCAGCAGCCGCTTGTCGCTCGAGTACACGTACTACAACAACGTCACGAGCGACGCACTCATCGACGTGCCCATCGCGGCGTCCGCGGGTGCTTCGCAGCTGACGAAGACGCAGAACTACGGCTCGATCCGCAACACCGGACATGAAGCAACGCTCACCCTGACGCTCCTCGATCGTCGCAACTTCGGTTGGGACATGACGATTGGCGGCTCGCACAACACGAACAAGGTCGAGTCCCTCGGCTTTGACGCGAACGGCAAGCCGAATCCAACGGTCGGCACGGGTGCAACGCGTGACTCGGTCGGCTTCCCGATTCGTGGCGTGTACGTCCGCCCGTTCACGTACTCCGATGCCAACAACAACGGCATCATCGAGGCGTCCGAAGTCATCGTCGCCAAGGACTTCGTCTTCAACGGCTATTCCGTCCCGCGTGACGTCGTCACGATCCAGAACGGCTTCGACCTGTTCAACCGCAAGCTGCACCTGAGCGCACTGCTCGACTACAAGGGCGGCTTCAGCCTCCTGAACCAGACGACGCAGTTCTACTGCCTGAACACGACCACCTGCTACGACGAGACCAACAAGAACGCGCCGCTCGAGGATCAGGCGCGGTCCGTTGCGCAGCGCTACGTGAATCCAACCACGCAGTCGGCGACCACCACCGCCGGCTTCTGGGAGAATGGCCAGTTCTGGCGCCTGCGCGAAGTCGGCGCCACGCTGACGGTGCCCGACGGTCTGGCAACACGCATGAGGGCACGTGATGCGTCCCTCACGTTCACCGCGCGCAACCTGCATGTCTGGACGCACTACAAGGGAACCGATCCGGAGTCCAACTACCAGAGCGGCAACACCGCAGTAAACAGCGTCCAGACCGATTTCTCCACGCCAGCGCCACCGAGCTACTTCTCGGTACGCCTGAATCTTCACTACTAAGATCCCCACTGAGGACGATATATATGAAGAAGGCAGTAGCAAATCGTTTTCGACGGGCGACCTCTTTGGGCACTGTCGCACTCGGCCTTGGCGGCTTGATCGCCATGAGCGCGTGCGGCGTGCAGGACAGCCTGCTCGAGCAGCAGCAGCCGCAGATCATCGTTCCGGAAGCGGTCGCCAGCTCCACCGGCGCACTGGGCCTCTACACGGGTGCACTTGGCCGCTTCCGCACGAGTCTCAATGGCGGTGACCAGAACACGGAGCGCATCTGGAACTTTGCCGGTCTCATGACCGACGAGTTCAAGGCGGGCGACACGTTCTCCCAGAGAATCGACGCCGACCAGCGCGCGACGCAGTCCTTCGACGTCACGCTGCTTCCGCAGTACAACGCGCTGCAGCAGTCGCGCGGTTTTGCCCGCACCGCGATCAACTCGCTCATCTCGTTCGCGCCGGATTCGGGAACGAAGATTGGTGAGATGTTCCTCGAAGTCGGTTTCTTCGAGGCCACGCTCGCGCAAGACTTCTGCAACGGAATTCCCCTCGGCCAGACGGTCGAGGGCATTCCGCAGTACACGGAGCCTCTCACCAACGCGGCGATCTTCGCCCTTGCCGTCGCCCGCTACGACAGCGGAACGACGTACGTGAAGACAGCGGATGCCGCCGCCGTGAACATCAAGAACGCGCTGCTGGTTGCCAAGGCGCGTGCGCAGGTCAACCTCGGTCAGTTTGCAGCGGCTGCGACGACCGTCGCTTCAGTTCCGACGACGTATGCGTATTTGATCACCTACTCGCAGCCGACGCAGAGCAACGAGTGGTGGCAGATGGCAACGGCGGCGGGCTCCAAGCGCTATGCCGTCGGTGACAGCGTGGACTCGGGCGGCCTGGTTGGAAACTCCCTGCCGTTTGCCTCGGTCGGCGATACGCGCGTCAAAGTGACGACGCCGAAGTCCTCGGCAAAGTCATTCGACAACCTCACGCCGCTGGTCGAGTTCCTCAACTACGGTCGTGAAGAGCCGGTCGCGCTGGTCAACGGCATCGATGCCCGCCTCATCGAGGCGGAAGCAAAGCTGCAGGCGTCTGACTATCCCGGCATGACCACGATTCTCAATGCGTTGCGCACGCCTGGCATCACCATTGGCAAGGTGGTCTACGCAGCCATGCCGGCCCTGACGGCACCGGCCACGAAGGACGCGGCGATCGATCTCTTCTTCCGCGAGAAGGCCTTCTGGCAGTTCGGACGTGGCGAGCGTCTCAGCGACCTTCGTCGTCTGGTCCGCCAGTATGGCCGCACGCAGGACAAGGTCTTCCCCAGCGGCCAGTACTACAAGGCAGGCACGTATGGAACGAACGTCGCTTTCCCGGTGCCGGATGCCGAGGCCGCGAACCCGAACTTCCACGGCTGCCTCGACAAGAACGCGTAGTACAATGCAGCGCACGAAAAAGCGGGGGGCGTCTAACGACGCCCCCCGCTTTCTTTTCCCGGCAAAATGCCCGGAGTGGGTTTCGAACCCACGACCTGAAGCTTAAAAGGCTCCTGCTCTACCAACTGAGCTATCCGAGCGGCCAGCGGGCTCGACAAGAGCGCGCCGTTTCCTGCGTGGCTCAAAGATAAACGATCTCCGAATCGCACGCGACCGACGAATGCCATAGAATGATGTTCCGGAAGAATGATGTTCCGGAACAGTACGCTACAGCGCCGACGCTTCCGTCCGCGTAATGACAGTACGTCGAGTAAATGTTTGATATGACAACGAAATACGAGGGTCCGTCCATTTGCCCGAGTCGGTCCGGGTTCAAGTGATCTCCGCAGCGCGTTGTGCGTTGACAGCCGGATTGGTCGCTCTTGGAATCATCCTGATTGCTGCGCCCATCGCGGCGCAGACGTCCGCCGCCAAGCCGGCGGGCGATGCCGCATTCGCGGTGCGCATCGATTCCGTCCTCGATCTCGCCACGGTCATTGCGCGCACGCTGGCGGTCAGCCCAGGCGTCGCAAGTGGCGAGGCGGGTCTGCGAAACGCCCGCAGCGAGAGCCGTGTGGCGGAGGGCGCCTTCATTCCTTCGCTCACGGCGTCGTCGTCTGCACTACGTTCCGACGTGCTTTCCACCGCGCTGCCTGGCACGTCCGGCGCCAACAGCTACTCGGCCGGTGTGAGCTCCTCCGTGGAGCTCTTCACTGGTGGCCGCCGCGGCGCCGACCGCGCACGCTCGCACGCCGATCTGGATGTCGCCGTGGCGACCGATGTGTCCCAGCGGTACCAGACCACCCTCATTGCCGAACGTGCGTTCTACGAGGCGCTGCGTGGCGAGGATCTGGTCGCGGTCGCGGAAGCACGCGTCGCACGGGCCGAACGTGGCGTGCGGTACGCGCAGGATCGGGTGAGGGCCGGGACGGCCACCAAGTCGGACGAGCTTCGTGCCCGCCTGGAAATGACGAGCGGCCGCCAACAGGCCCTGGCAGCGCGCGATACCCTCCAGGCCGCAGCATTTGCCCTGGGACGTCTCGTGGGCACGGATGGCCCCGTAGGCGCCCGCCGCCCTGCATCGCTCGATCCGCGCCCGCTCGCGCTCAGCGACAGTGAGGTGGTGCGTCTCGCCATCAACGCGGCACCCTCGGTGCAGGCAGCGGAAGCAGCAGCGCGCGCCGCACGCGCGGCCACGTCGTCGTCCAGGGCGCAATATTACCCCGACGTCCGCGTCATAGGCGGCTACAACTGGGCGACGCAGTCCGCCATCGTGGGCGCGGTGCGGCCGGGTTGGCAGCTTGCGCTCGCCACCAGCTTTCCGTTGTTCAACGGCTTCCAGCGCGAGGATGCCGTTACGCGATCGGAGTCCGCCGCCGAAGTCACGCGCGTCATTGCGCTCGACGCCACTCGTCTGGTGCGGACGGAAAGTGCCAGGCTCCTGAGCGCGCTGCGCTTTGCGGAACAGAACATCTCGCTCGCCGATGAGGCGGTGACGGCGGCGCAGGAGGATCTTCGCGTCGTCACGGAACGCTATCGTGCCGGCATCGCCACGTCGTTGGATCAACTGTCGTCGGAGCTCGCCCTGACCCAGGCCGAACGCGGTCTCGTGTCCGCGCGCTACGGCTATCAGATCACGCGCGCAACACTGGAAGCTCTCGTAGGAAGGACGCTCTAGCCGTATGTGGCTCGTTCATGTCGCGCTCCGGCGCCCGTATACGTTCGTGTGTGTCGCGATTCTCATGCTCGTCTTTGGCGTGGTCGCGATCATCAGCATGCCCATCGACATCTTCCCGACGATCAACATTCCGGTCGTGTCGATGCTGTGGAGCTATGGCGGACTCTCGCCGCGCGAGATGGAACAACGCGTCGTGAGCAGCGCGGAGCGCGCGTACTCGAGCTACGTGAACGACGTCGAGCACATCGAGTCGCAGTCGCTGAATGGGCTGAGCATCATCAAGGTGTACTTCCAGCCCGGTGCCGACGTGAATGCCGGCATGGCGCAGCTCGCGGCAACGTCGCAGGGCATCATTCGTAACATGCCGCCCAACATGACGCCGCCGTTCATGGTGCGCTTCAACGCCACGGACGTTCCCATCCTGCAGCTGGGCGTGAACAGCCCCCAGCGCACGGAATCGGAGCTGAACGACCTCGGACAGAACTTCATCCGTGTTCCACTGGGCACGGTGCGCGGCGCGAGCGTATTGCCCGCGTATGGTGGCGTGCCACGTGTGGTGAACGTCGACATCGATCCGGTGGCGCTGTTCGCGAAAGGGCTTTCGGCAGGCGACGTGAGCCGCGCGGTGAATGCGCAGAACGTCATTCTTCCCTCGGGCACGGCCAAGATGGGGGGACGCGAGTATTACGTTCGCCTGAACTCGAGTCCGGATTCCGCGCGACAGATCGCCGACCTCCCGCTCAAGCAGGTCAACGGCGCGATGGTCACCATCGGCGATGTCGCACAGGTGCGCGAAGGCGGCGGCGTGCAGACGAACATCGTGCGCCAGAATGGACGGCGCGGCACGTACATCTCCATCCTGAAAAATGGAAAAGCCTCCACGCTCGACGTCGTCGATCAGGTCAAGACGATGTTGCCGCAGATCCGCGCCGGCCTGCCCAACGACGTTCTCCTCACGCTGCTGGGCGACCAATCGATCTATGTAAGAGCGACCATTGCGGGCGTGCTGCGCGAAGGTGTGATCGCGGCCGTGCTCACGGCACTGATGATCCTGGTCTTCCTTGGCAGCTGGCGCTCCACGATCATCGTGGCGTTGTCCATTCCACTGAGTGTGCTGACGTCGATCATCGCCCTGTGGGCCGTTGGTGAAACGCTCAACGTGATGACGCTTGGCGGCCTGGCGCTGGCCGTCGGCATTCTGGTGGACGATGCGACCGTGGCCATCGAGAACATCCATCGCAACCTCGAGCACGGAAAACCGTTGCGCGAAGCGATCCTCGACGGCGCGGAGCAGATCGCCATTCCGGCCTTCGTGTCGACGCTGGCCATCTGTATCGTGTTCCTGCCCATCTTCGCGCTCAAAGGTCCGGCGGCGGCGCTGTTTCGCCCGCTCGCACTCTCCGTGATCTTCGCGATGGCCGCGTCATATTTCCTGTCGCGGACGCTCGTTCCCACCATGGCCGACTACATGCTCCCCGCGGAGGCGACTCATCATGCGCCGGAAGGCGCGGGACCGCGTGGCGACGGCTGGTATCGCCGGTTCGTGGCGCGCTTCGATGCGGAGTTCGAGCGCTTCCGCGGCGCGTACCATTCGCTGTTGGCAGGCGCGCTGGAGCATCGCCGGATCGTGCTTTCCGGCGCCGCGGTGTTTGTCCTTGCATCGCTGGCCCTGGCACCCGCCATTG
>JAQBPY010000434.1 GCA_028287285.1 Gemmatimonadota bacterium | reverse complement strand
AGGAGAATTCGCTTGATCGTCTTCACGATGCCGCCGGTTCGAGCGTGAGGGAAAAGGTGGCACCATGGTCGATCTCGCCGTCCACCCAGATGCGTCCGCCGTGGCGCGCAATGATTCGCCGGACCGTTGCCAGGCCAATGCCGGTGCCTTCGAACTCCTCGGCACGATGCAGGCGCTGAAACACGCCAAACAGCTTGTGCGCATACTGCATGTCGAATCCCACGCCGTTGTCTCGCACGAAAATCACGATGCGGTTTCCTTCCGTGCCCGCGGTGCCGATGGTGATTCTCGCATCGGTCCGTGTCCGGCTGTACTTGATGGCATTGTCGATCAGGTTCATGAACACCTGCTTCAGCAGCGCCGCATCGCCGATCACGGTGGGCAGCGCGGCCACCTCCCAGGTGATCATGCGATCCTTCGTCGCCATCTCCAGCTTGCGAATTACTCCGGCGACCAGCGCGTCGAGGGCAACAGCGTCGTAGCTCAGCTCCGTCCTTCCCAACTTCGAGAACGCCAGGAGGTCGTCGATGAGCTCGCCCATCTCCACGCTCGCATCGGCGATGGTCTGGAGGTAGCGCGTCGCCTTGTCCTGCAACTGTCCCGCCGTGGCAGCGCGCAGCATCTCGACGTACCCGTGAATGTGCCGCAACGGTGCGCGGAGGTCGTGCGACACCGAATAGCTGAAGGCCTCCAGCTCCTGGTTCACGGCGGCCAGCTCCCTCGCGTGCTCGCCATCACGTTTCCGCTGCTCGTCGATCCGATGCAGCGCCTCCTGCTGGCTGCGCAAGCGCTGTTCGAGACGCTTCCGTTCTTCTTCCGCCATCGCACGGGCCGTGTTGTCGTTCCCGATGAGGAGGAAGCCGATGATCTCCTCCTGCACGTCGCGCAGCGCAGTCACGGAAACCACCGCCGGAAAACGGCTGCCATCCTTCCGGACCTTGGTCAGCTCGTAGACGTCCTCGATCCCCCGTGCCGCCTTGTACACGAGTGCTTCGAAGCCCGGCGCGATGGGCGTTCCGTATTCGACGCTCAGTGCACGGGCGCGTTCAATGACTTCGGCAGGGTCGTGCAGGTCGGCTGGCGTGATCCGGTTGACCACCTCGTCGGCGGCGTACCCGAGCATGCGTTGGGCACCCAGGTTGAAGATCTGGATGACGCCGCCCGCATCTGTCGCGATGCACGAGAAGTTCGCGCTGTTGAAGATGGCGCGCTCGAGCGCCCCTGTCTTGAGGAGTAATTCGCCACGATGGACATCGTCCACGGCAGCGGTTTGCGCAGGTCCGGTCGGCATGCGTTGTTGGGATCCAGGTGAGCGTGCGCGTGCCCTGTGCGCGTCAACTGGCCATCAATTGGAGATGACGCGCGCCGAGCGCGACGTCAGGGGCAATTCGCCATGTGCCGACGATGCTGCGTCTGTAAGCTAGTACATAGCACAGGAGTCCGCTTCCGAGCGCACGGAACTGCGAGCTGCCGTTAGCTGACTCCAATGGATTCACGGAAGCACCTGATCTTCCCTCAGCGTTACGGCTTTCCCCGCGGTCCGGGACGGACCTTGCACCGTTGAATGGACGCGTGATGGCGGATGCGAGCCGGTTCGATCAGGTGCTGTTGAACCTTTCGGTAACTGCCCGCCGTCCGCAGGATCGCGAGTCGCGTGCTCGGGAGGCAGGGATACGTCGTGCACGAAGCGTCCAATGGCACGGAGGCGCTGGAAATATCGGAGGCATTCCCCAACACGATCCATCTCGTGCTGCCCGACGCGATCGACGCGTGACCGCGTCGCCAGTGCCGTTCGGCACGCTTAGTGCACACCTCGTACCGAGGGCGACTTTGGCGACGGTGTGGTCGCCCCGGTGGCAGGAAGTCAATGTATCGCTCCCGGCCAGAAAGTATCACGGCACAGGGCCGTGACAGGCCGGATGGAGGCCATCGAATGCATTGTTGAACGACTTCGCGAGTTCTGTCCCGCCTGGCGTGTCACACGAGCCCCCTACCCGAGGTCGCGATGCCCAAGCGCATCCGGACATCACCCCAGGGCTGATTGCAGAACGCATTCTGTTGAGCGCGCTCCGCGAACAGGATCGCGCCATCGCCATCGACACAGCGCGAGCAAGCGCTGAATTGCTCGCCGCCGAAGCGGGCACGCGACTCGAGCACATGCAACGTCGGCATCAGTCGCAACGCCTTGACGCGATCGGAACGCTGGCCGGGGGCGTCGCACACGACTTCAACAACCTGCTCACTGTCATTGGCATACACAGTGCGTTCTTGCTGGACGCGCTCGGTGAGGAGCATCCGTACCACGGGGACGCAGAGGCAATCCAGGCCGCGGGCGTCAGCGCAGCTGTACTCACGAGTCAACTGCTGGCATTCAGTCGCCGACAGATACTTCGGCCCGTCGATCTCGACCTCAATCACGCCATTGCCGGCGCGCGCGTCTTGATCGAGAATCTGCTCGGCGCGCGCATTGCGCTCACTGTCGAACTCGCACCGGACATCGCGCACGTCACGGCGGATCCCACGCAGGTTGCCGCGGTCATCAACAACCTCGCCGTCAACGCGCGTGATGCGATGCGCGGGGCCGGCACCCTCCTCATCCAGTCGCGGGATACGTACCTCGCCGAACCAGCATGCGTTGGGAGTGACATGATGCCCGCCGGTGCGTGGGTAACGCTCATGCTGCGAGATGACGGACGCGGAATGACCGAGCGCGTGAAGGAGCGTCTCTTCGAGCCGTTCTTCACCACGAAGGAATTCGGTTCGGGCACGGGGCTTGGGCTTGCAACCACGTACGGTATCGTCCGGCAGTCCGGCGGCTACATTAACGTGGAGAGTGCGCCCGGGCAGGGCTCGACGTTCGAAGTGCACCTGCCGGCGGCTCCGCGTGCGACGCGTGCAGGTCCATCAGGAGGCTCTTGATGAGTGATCCATACCAGCGCGTTCCAATGCCACCTTCTCCGCCGCTGCGCGCGCGCGATACGGCGCGACAACTCCTGCTCGACGAAAGCGGGGAGACGCCTGATGAGCAACAGTTGTTCATGGCCGCCGAGCGTGTGTGTGCGCGGGTGTGTATCGGGCTGGCCCGATGGTTCGGGCCGTTTGGTGCAGCCGCACTCATGGGCCGCGCGCTTGCACGGGCACAGGCTGAACATCCCGCGTTGCTCCACGCGTCCATCGTTCCGGACAAGTCACCATGCCTCGAAGGCCTCACGACGCGTGTTGACCCGCGGCACGCCGGAGCATTGTCCGAGGGGCTCATCGTGCTTCTCGCCACGCTCACGGACCTGATTGGCCGACTCGTCGGCGACGATCTCGCGTTCAGTCTCCTCGTACAGAGTGCGGCGGCCGATTCAACGAATACCCCGTCAGATGCAGCAGCAGCGGGCAGCAACAAGCCGATGGACGATCAATGACTGACCAGACGATAGACACGAACGCCCGCCGCGTGCTTCGCCACGTCAAGACGGGGGTGCCGGGCCTCGACGCGGTGCTTGGCGGCGGGCTGCCGGAATTCTCGTTCAACATGCTCGCCGGCGGGCCCGGTGCGGGAAAGACCACCCTCGCCCTGCAGATCCTCTTCGCAAACGCGACTCCGGAAAAGCCCGCGCTCTACTTCACGGTGATGGGCGAGCCCGGGGTGAAGATGCTGCGGTATCAGCGGCAGTTCAGCTTCTTCAAGCCCGAGCTCATAGGCCCGGCGGTCCAGTTTCTCAATCTCAGCGAGGAAGTCATCTCGGGCGATCTCGCGGCGGTATTGCGCCGGGTCGCCAAGGAAGTCGAGCGCGCGGCGCCGAGCATCGTCGTGGTTGATTCGTTTCGCACCATTCGGGATCCGGCGCTCGTGGGCACCCACTACGTCGAGCCAGACCGCAGTGCGATGAGGATGGAACAGTTCGTCCAGCAGTTGGCATTGCACCTCACGACATGGGAGGTGACATCGCTCCTCATCGGCGAATACGCCGAGCACGAGCAGCGCCAGCCGCTGTTCACCATTGCGGACGGCATTCTCTGGCTGACGCAGGCGACGGACGGCAACTCCGTCGTGAGGAAGCTCCAGGCGGTCAAGGTGCGAGGGCAGGCGCAGATGCCCGGCCTCCACACGTTTCGGATCACTGACGATGGCCTGCAGGTTTTCCCGCGAATTCCGGAGCAGCAGCTCAACCGTTTCGTGAGCCGCGAACGTGGCGTGACGCGGCTTCGCACCGGCGTCCCCGGGCTCGACGCAATGATGGGCGGCGGCGTCCCGCAGGGAGACGCTGTCATGCTGGCCGGACCAACAGGCACCGGAAAGTCCACGTTCGGCATGCTCTTCGCCGCGGAAGGCCTGCGAAACGGAGAGTCGGTCGTCGTCGCCGCATTCGAGGAATATCCGGAGGCCTACCTCGCGCGACTGCGCGCGTTCGACATCGACCCGGATGCAATGATCGCGGCGAACCGGCTGCGCATCACGTATCTCCGCCCTCTTGACCTCTCGGTGGACGAAACGCTCGCCGACATTCTCCAGAGTGTGAGGGATACCGGGGCATCGCGCGTCGTCATCGACTCGCTCACCGGATTCGAGATCGCACTCGCCCCGACCTTCCGTGAGGATTTTCGGGAGTCACTCTACCGTCTCGTCGGTGCATTGACCGCGACGGCGGTTACGGTCTTCATGATTCACGAAGCGCTCGCCATGTCACCCGATCTGAGCTTTACCGGGCAACGCGTTTCGTTCATCACGGACGACATCATCGTCCAGCGGTACGTCGAGATCGACGGCGCCCTCGAGAAGATCCTGGCGGTGGTCAAGATGCGTCGCAGCGAACATGGTGCCGAGTTTCGACGGTATGCGGTGACGGAGACCGGCGCCTCCATCGGTGAGCCGGTCATCGGCTATCGCGGCATCCTCACCGGTATCCCGGAACGGTCCGTTCCCGAGATGCGGCCAGGACGCCATGCCGGACTCACGATTCCCGAGTCCGCCCTGCTCGATGCGCTCATTCGCCTCGACGAAGCCTCGCTCCCGGCCTTGGCCGCCCGGGCGAGCACCTCGATGCCGGAGGCCGCCCAGGCCATCGATCGATTGATCGCGCTCGGCTACGCGAAATGCATCAAGGACGGGAACGGCGCCGCAGCGCACTACCGCGCAATTGCCCGATCGCCGGACCAATGAAGCGCCGCATGCGGCTGCGCTGATGCCCAACGGCGACGTCACCCTCCGTCTCGTCACGGAGCGCATCCTGCTGTGTGCGCTCCAGTCGCAGGATGCTGCCGAGGTGGCCAGCGTTGCGCGGCAACGCGCAGAGTTTCTCGCCGCCGCCAGTCTCCAGTTCGGAGCATCGCTCGATGAAGAGCTCACCTGGGCCGCCATCGCCGGCCTCGCGCTGCCGGGGTCCGGTACCTGGGCGATTCTTGACGTCGTCGACCACGCCGGCAAGACCCTGCGCGTCGCGATCGTTCATCCCGAAGATGAACCCACCGACCGCGCGCGCGCGCTCGTGGGCCGCTGGATCCCGGACCCTGATGACCCCATCGGCATCGCGGCAATCGCACACGATCGTGCGACGCGTATCGTCAGCGCGGGAGCGAATGCGCTCCTGCTCGCGGCAGGCGCACGTCACCCCGAGATGCTGCGCGTGATTCAGCAGTTGGGGGTGGGCTCGCTCCTCATCGTTCCCATCACGGCCAGCGACGTGTTGCTCGGCGCCATCACCTATGTGCGACGCGGGCACATCCAGCCATTCGGATCCGATGATCTGGCGCTTGCCGAAGCCCTCGCCGAGCGGTGTGGCCAGGCGCTGCAGAGCGCGCGCTTGTTTGGCGCGGCCCGCGCCGCGCAGGCCGAGGCGGTGGACGCGCAGGAAGACGCCGTGACGGCGCGCACCATTGCCGAGGCCGCGCTGGCTGACGCATTGTCCGCGCGGGCGGCGGCGGAGGCGGCACGCGTAGAAGCGCAGACCGCCAACGCCAGCAAGGCGCAGTTTCTCGCCACCATGTCCCATGAGCTCCGCACACCACTCAACGCGATCGGCGGCTACGCCCAGATCATGGAAATGGGAATCCATGGACCGGTCACCCCCGAGCAATCCGTTGATCTCGTGAACATCCAGCGCAGCCAGGTCCACCTGCTCGGCCTCGTGGAGTCGGTGTTGAGTTACGCGCAGCTCGAGGCAGGACATATCGTCTACAACATCACTGACCTGATCCTCCGCGACGAGCTCCCCGGCCTCCTCGCGCTGATTGCGCCGCAGATCCGGGAAAAGCATCTCGTCTACACCTGCGCCGACTGTGATCCCGCACTCCGCGTACGCGGCGATCCTGACAAGATGCGCCAGATTCTCCTCAACCTCCTTGGCAATGCCACGAAGTTCACGGCGCCCGGCGGCACAATCTCCTTGACGTGCACCGATGACCCTTGGATGATCTATGTGCATGTGTCCGACGACGGGATCGGCATTCCAGGAGACCGTCTGGGCAGCGTCTTTGAGCCATTCGTACAGGTGAATCGCGGCTTTACGACTTCGAGCGTTGGTGTGGGACTCGGCCTCGCCATCAGCAGGGAGCTCGCTCGCGCTATGGGTGGTGATCTCACGGCTGCGAGCGAGGAAGGACACGGAAGTGTGTTTTCCATGTCACTGCCACGAGCGTGACATAGTCGTACGTCCGACGTCGATGTCACCAGGCGCAGTGTAGCGCAATGCGGATTGCGCTCGCGCCCGGGTGCCCGCATGAACTGCAGAGCGTGCTTGCGGGCTCAGCCAGCAGAAGTCTTGTTAGGATTTCCCGGAAATCTCAATGCGTCAACGGCTCACTCGGTGTGGAGGCCCGATTGCCGCACTTCGTTCCGACGGGCGCGTTGCCTGTTGGTCTGTTGCCGAAGGCCCGCGCTTCACGCACGAGTTGGTTCGTACGGGCTCGCCGTGGAAACTCTTTGCATGTGCGCACACGATACGGCTGGCCCATGCATATCGTCTATCTCGCTACGCTCGAGTTTCGATCGTCTCGAGCGTAGCAATCGCCGCCGTATGCGGGGGACTTCTGCAAAGACACTCAGAGGCGCGGACAAGCGGCGGGCTCTCCAAAGGGGCGCGAATGTCGACGCACGCTGGCCTCGGGTGAGCACGCCGCCGACAGATACCCTACATTGCAGTGTCCCACGCGCCCCAGGCGCCGTCGCCACACCAGACGTGACTCAATCGTGCTGAGCCGTCGCTGTAGTATGAAATGGCGTACCTGTAGAGAAATCCGAACCCTCCGCACTCCGCCGCTGCCTGTACGGCGAACTGGTCTCGAGGGCCAGCGGCGCTCGCCGTTGAGGGTGTACTCGCGATGGCGAGTGCGATCGCCGTGAACGTTGCGACCAGCGTGCGAAACGTGGTGTTGATGGTGCTACGCATCATCTGTCTCCGACAAATGGAACGTGATTCGATCGAGACGCCTGCCGGCATTCACGACCGTCGCAATGGCTTCACCGCCATTGTCAGCGAGCACTATTGGCTCGCAGGTGTGGCGACTCCAGCGGAATGTCGCAGAAGGCTTCGCTGCGGGAACGATTCCTTCACCACGCGGCATGACTCTCCGGTGCTCGCCTTGCTGGGGCCGAGGCGCCGCACGCGGGGCGACCACCGAGAAGATCAACATCAACCTTCTCTTGCGATCGACTCTGTTTCTTGTCCCGCCAGCGCACTTTGGGCGTTGTTGTCCGTGATTGCGACGACGCGAAAGACCGATGGCGCGGGCGTGCTGGGCGCAACGCGTAGGCACGGCGGCCGCGTTGCCCAGCGCCGTTCAATGTGCGTAGCTCATGAGTTCGTTCCTTCGCTAACGCGGATGCCGCTACGACGCCTTCGCTGCAGGCGGGACCTGACGCCATGAGGTCTGCTGGCCGCGTGGGATGAGCCAGAGCCGTCCCGACGACAACTAGCCTGTCCGCTTCGGGCGCAGGCCATAGACGCAAAGTCGAGCGAGCAGGAGGAAGACTTCTTCACGAAGATTCGAGCAGGACATGTGTGGCGCCAAAGCAATGGGCCGACCACTGCTCACCCCGCCGCAAGGCTCATCGCAACTTGGGAAGCGTTCGCTCGCTTCCGTTCTGGCGCATCACCAGCGCGGTCGCCTGCCCATCTTTGCCAAGGGTAAATGTCAGTGTTGCTGCTCCCGAGCCGACGCCGAACGTCGCAGCGGAAATATGATCCAGCGGGGCCGTGCCACCGGGCAGGTCGACGAGAAGCTCCTCGCCCTTTAACGTGACCCGGAGGATTCGCCCAGGCGCAAGCTCGTACTCGCCGACCAGGCCAGCAGGCGCGGGTGGAGGGACCACAGGGGCCGCCCCGGGCCAATAGGCGGTGAACGGCGCGGCCGCGAAGTGACACGGTGCCGTCCCCACGCGACTCGGTAACGCGGCCTGAGAAGGAAGCGCACCGGGAGCAACCTTCTCACACCGGGCAGCCGCAATGGCGCGCACCAGCGTCTCGAACTGCGGCAGCGTGACGCTCTTTGCCAATGTCGGCGGGCCACTGTCACGCGACACAACTTTGTGCGCGATCACCATGTCGAGCTTCGGGATCACCCAGATGTATTGGCCTCCGGCTCCCTCAGCGGCGTAGCTGCCATGGAATGCATCGGTCGTGTCCGGCCGCTCGCGTGTCCACCAGAGAAATCCGTACCCCTGTCCAAAGGCCAATGCCTGCCGGCGGAGGCCCGGCGGATTGATCTCCATCGGTGAGGTCACCGTGCGTGTGCTGCGGCGGACCCAG
>JAQBPY010000410.1 GCA_028287285.1 Gemmatimonadota bacterium | reverse complement strand
ATTCGATGCATCGCCCGAAGATCGTCCAGATGAAAAGACGCGCCGCGACACGTTCGCTCGCCGCTCGGTGGACGACAGCATCACAAACCTGACGGAGCAGGCGCCGCCGCTGAGTGACGTCGCACCCATGGGTCGGGCGTCGTCTGCGGAGGGGATCAAGTCGCTCAAGTGCGGCGAGTGCGGCGCGATGAACTATCCCACGGAGTGGTACTGCGAGCGCTGCGGGGCTGAGCTGGCGTCGCTGTAGCGTGTTACAAAAAAGCGCCGGTCAGCAGTGCTGACCGGCGCTCAGTTTCCTGCAGGAAAGGCTTTATGCCGCGTTCGCGGCCTTGGCCATCTTGCTCTTCTGGCGCGCTGCGAGATTCTTGTGCACGAGCCCCTTGCGAGCCGCACGATCCAGCAGGCTCACCGCCTGGGTGCGCTCCTCGGCCGACGCTTCGGGCGACTTGGCCTTTTTGAGCGCGGTACGAAGGGCGGAGCGTTGCGCGCGGTTGCGCACGGTAGCTGAGCGGGACTTCCGCATGTTCTTCTTCGCGGATGCGATATTCGGCACGAAAGATCTCCAAAAAGCGGTGTTGCGTGATGTATGTCGCCAGCCCAGAATGCTACTAGAGCAGTGAGGCGAAGTCAAGCTGTCACAGGCGTTTAAGCTGGAACACGGCTTTACTCTCCCCTTCGGGCCGACTACCTTACGCCCGTGCGCACCCCTGGCTCGCAGGGTGCCCGACGTCCTCGCCCGGCCCCGTTGCATACTCTCCAGACAATCCTGCTCGTCGCCCCCATTCTGCTGTTCTCGGTCATCGCGCACGAGATCGCACATGGCTACGCCGCATTGCAGCAGGGTGACCGCACGGCGCTCGACGCCGGCCGCCTGAGTTGGAATCCGGTGCGGCACGTCGACCCCTTCTTCACGCTCCTCCTGCCGCTGATCATGCTGACCGGATCATCGATCTTCGGGCGGACCGTGGTCTTCGGGGGCGCCAAACCCGTGCCCGTCGACCCGCGCAACTACCGCCACCTCAAGCGCGGCGACATCATCGTCTCCCTCGCGGGGGTCGCCACGAATTTCGTGATCGCGATCGCCTGCGCCGTAGTAATCGTGCTCGTGGGCAAGCTGGCAACCGCCGTCGAGGCGCTGTCGCCCACCGTGGGTATCCTGCAGGCCATGATGGGGTGGGGCATCATCCTGAACGTGTCGCTCATCTCGTTCAACCTGCTGCCCATTCCGCCCCTCGACGGCTCGCACGTGATGAAGTACCTGCTCCCTCGGCCGCTCGCCATCCGGTACGTGCAGTACGGCCGCTATGGGCTCGTCGTGATCATGCTGCTGCTCCTCGTGGGCCAGCGGGTGCTGGCGGCGTGGTTCTACCCTGCCCAGGTCGCCATTGGCAGGATCCTCGATTTCGTCGCGCCCTATCTGGTCGCGTCGTCCACCCAGTGGCTGTCATGACCGAGACCGCGACGTCACCGTCGCCGTATGCGTCGGACGTCCCGTCGGGGTCGTTCGTGGTGGAGCTCACGGAGTTTTCCGGGCCGCTCGACCTGCTCCTCACGCTCATTCGCGAGGAGCAGGTCGACATCTACGACATTCCCATTGCGCGGGTCGCGGAACAGTTCCTGCTGCGCATTCGGACGTTGCAGTTGAACGAAGCCGCGGACTATCTCGAGATGGCCGCACGTCTGCTCCGCATCAAGGCGCTCATGCTGCTGCCACGCGGTGACGGCGCGGAATCGTGGGAGGATCCGCGTGCAGAGCTGGTGCGCCGGCTGCTCGAGTATCAACAGATGCGCGAGGTGGTGGACGTGCTCGAGAAGGCCGGCGAGGAGCGCCGCAGCCGTTTCGCGCGCGCGTACCTGCCGCAGTCGGCCGCACCGGCGGAGGCGCCGCTGGCGCTCTCGCTGAGCGAATTGCTCGCTGCCGTCGATCGGATTCTCCGGACGACCAAGGCGCCCGCGGTCCACGACGTCATCGCCCGATCGGTGGACGTGCCGGGCGCCATCACGACGATTCGTGCGCTGCTCGCCCTCCGCGCGCGTGCCATGTGGACCGACATCGTGACAAAAGACGCCGAACCGTGGGTTGTTCTTTCTACGCTGCTCGGACTCCTCGAGATGGCAAAGCTCGGAGAGTGCAAAGTCCAACAACCAAGACCATTCGCCAACGTGGAGATTACGAGTGACCCCGCTAGCGAAGCTGCTTGAAGCGGCGCTGTTTGCCAGCGCGCGCCCCATTCCCACCGAGGAGCTTGCCGCGCTGGACGCGGAGGCCTCGAAGGCGGCCATTGCCGCCGCGCTCGACGAGCTGCGCGAGCATTACGACGTGGATGGACACGGCGTGGAGCTCATCGAGATTGGCGGCGGGTGGCAGATCCTCACGCGCGCCGAGTATACCGAAGCGATCGAGCGGGCGCAGCTGGCCTCCCGCCCCGCTCGGCTCAGTGCGGCGGCGCTCGAGACGCTCGCGCTCATTGCCTACCGCCAGCCGCTGGGTCGCGCGGAGATCGAGGAGATTCGCGGTGTGTCCGTGGGCAGCGTGCTCAAGTCCCTCCATGAGCGCGGATTGATCGACGTCGTCGGACGTGGAGAAGGCATGGGACGACCGCTGCTGTATGGCACGACCCCGATATTCCTGGAATACTTCGCGCTCCGGCATCTCGAGGAGCTTCCACGCTCCGATGAGCTGGCCGTGGCGCTTCGCACTGAACCGAAGCCGCTCTGATGGCAGAACCAATGCGCATTCAGCGCGCGCTCGCGCGCGCAGGAGTGTTGTCTCGTCGCAAGGCTGAAGAGCTGGTTGCGAACGGGCGAGTAACCGTGAACGGCAGCCAGGCGCAGGTGGGCCAGACGGTCGACGTGGACAAGGACGTGATCAAGGTGGACGGCGAGCGCATTGGCGCGCCCGCGCCGCTGGAGTGGTTCGTGCTGCACAAGCCGGCCGGCGTGATCACGTCGCGTCACGATCCGGAGGGGCGGAAGACGGTATTCGATCTCGTTCCGGCCAAGCCGGGGCTGACATACGTTGGGCGGCTGGATTTCCTCACCGAAGGCGTGCTGCTGCTCACGACTGACGGCACGGCGGCGCACCGGCTCACGCATCCGAGCCGCGAGGTGGAGCGCACGTACGTGGCGTCGGTGCTGGGTGATGGAGACATCGCCGCGGACGAGGCATCGCAGGGCGTGGAGCTCGAGGACGGCCTCGTGAAGCCAAAGAAGATCGTGGCCACCAAGATCGGCCGGGGGCGCTGGGATCTCACCATCACGATCGCCGAGGGCAAGAATCGGGAGGTTCGGCGGCTGTGCGAGGCGGTGGGGCTGGAAGTGGACCGACTTGTGCGAATAAAGTTCGGTCCCGTGGAGCTGGGTGACTTGCCGTCGGGCAAGTTTCGCGGGCTCACGAAGCCGGAGCTGGCGGCACTGAGCAAGATCTAGCGGTACGTGGCATTTTCACGTCCTGCGTGGACGACAGAAGAAGGGAGCCTAAAGGCGTTCGCGGTGTAGCCTGGTAGTCATTCAACTTCCCGACCTACGGTACCAATGGCGACACAAGTGTCATCGAGCGCGGATGCGCGCCTGATCCAGGACGTCAGCCGCGAGGTCGCGCTGCGCGTGGTTGGTCAGGAATACATGATCGACAGGCTGCTCATCAGCCTGCTCACGGGCGGCCACGTGCTGCTCGAAGGCGTGCCGGGGCTCGCGAAGACGCTCACGGTGCGCACGCTCGCGGAGACGATCGCCACGTCGTTTTCGCGTATCCAGTTCACCCCCGACCTGCTGCCCGCCGACGTGGTGGGCACGCAGATCTACGATCAGTCCACCGGCCAGTTCATGGTGAAGAAGGGACCGATCTTCGCCAACATCATCCTGGCCGACGAGATCAACCGTGCGCCGGCCAAGGTGCAGGCGGCACTGCTCGAGGCGATGCAGGAAAAGCAGGTGACGATCGGCGGCACGACGTACAAGCTCGAGGAGCCGTTCCTGGTGCTGGCCACGCAGAACCCCATCGAGCAGGAAGGCACGTATCCGCTGCCGGAAGCGCAGGTCGATCGCTTCATGCTCAAGCTGCGGGTCGGGTATCCCACGCGCGACGAGGAAAAGGAGATCATGCGCCGCATGGCGAGTGGGCACGCCATCAACGTGCGGCATGTCGCCACGCCGGAAGCAATCCTGGAGGCGCGCGAGCGCATCGCGAATCTCTACATGGACGACCGCATCGTGGACTACATCGTGGACATCGTGCATGCCACGCGCGAGCCGGAGGCGGCTGGCCTCAAGGACCTCGCCCCACTGATCGAATTCGGCGCGAGCCCGCGTGCAACGATCTCGCTGGCGCAGGCGTCGCGCGCGCATGCGTTCCTTCGCAACCGGGCCTTCGTCACCCCGGACGACGTCAAGGCCATCGCGCCCGATGTGCTGCGCCACCGCGTGCTCACGACGTTCGAGGCCGAGGCCGAAGAAGTGACGAGCGACGACATCGTGGCGCGCGTTCTCGCGAAAGTCGAGAGCCCGTGACATCGGGCGTTCCTCCGGAGGTTCTCCGGCAGGTGAAGCTGCTGGAGCTCAGGACGCGCGGTCTTGTGAACTCGGTGTTCTCCGGAGAATACCGGTCCGTGTTCAAGGGGCAGGGCATGGAGTTCTCGGAGGTGCGCGAGTACCAGCCGGGCGATGAGGTGCGGTCCATCGACTGGAACGTGACGGCACGCATGGGCAAGCCGTTCGTGAAGCGGTACGTGGAGGAGCGCGAGCTGACGGTGATGCTGGCGGTGGATCTTTCGGGCTCCGGGCGATTCGGCACCCGTGGGCGATTCAAGAGCGAGTTGTCGAGTGAGTTGGCCGCGGTGCTGGCGATGTCGGCCATTCGAAACAACGACCGCGTGGGCGCGATTCTCTTTACCGATCGCATCGAGCATGTCGTGCCGCCGCGCAAGGGACGACGGCATGCGCTGCGCCTCGTTCGCGATCTGCTGGTGTTCGAGCCCGTGGGTCGCGGGACGGATCTTGCCGGTGCGCTCGAGTACACGGGCAAGATGCTCGCGCACAAGGCGATCATCTTTGTCGTGTCGGACTTTCAGGCGGCGGAACTGGAGCAGCCGTTGAAGCTGCTCGCGCAGCGGCACGACGTCGTGGCCGTAACGGTGGATGATCCCAGCGAACATGCGCTGCCGGACGTGGGGCAGGCGCGCTTCGTCGATCCGGAAACGGGCCAGACGCTCGACGTGAATACCAGTGACCCGGGCGTGCGGGCAAAATTCGCCGAGGCTGTCGCCGAAGAGCTGAACATGCGGCGGCGAATTCTGCGGCGTCTCGCCATCGACGAGATTCCGTTGCAGACGGATGCGGGGGTAGTAGATCCGCTCATCAAGTTCTTTCGGGCGCGCGAAACGCGCACTCGGCGGCGATGATGCGCGTACGTGCGATGTGGAATCGGTGTCGGCTTGAACGAGCGGTGGAGGAAGCCGGGCCTTCGCTTTGCTCAGGACGACGAATGGTCGGTCCTGAGCCAAGGGCGAAGGACCTGTTTTGGCGCTTGATTGAAAGTCGCTCAGCAGGACGACGGGTGTTGGCCGTCCTGATGCTCGTACCAGCGCTGCTCGCGGCCCAGCAGCGCGCAATTCCCGTGCAGGCGGGCGTGACCGTGGAGCGCGACACGGTAACCGTGGGCGACGTCGTCCGGCTGGTGATCCGTGTGCGCGCCCCATTCGGTGCGACCATCAACTTTCCTGCCGCCGTCGATTCACTCGGCGCCGTGCAGGCGCTCGAGCCGCCCACCGTGCGCGAGGGCGCCGACTCCGCAACTGCCGCCGATCGAATTGCCACGTATCGCGTGGCAGCCTGGGACGTTGGCACGCAACAGATTCGTCTTGGCGAGGTGCTCGTCCAGACCGACGACGGCGAGCGCCGCATCGCGCTGACGCTGCCGACGCTGCTCGTGAAATCCGTGCTTCCGGCGGATACCACGCTACGGGTGCCGAAGCCCGCCCGCCCGTTGAGCGAGATCCAGGCGCCCATTCCCTGGTGGTGGTGGGCGCTCGCTGCCGTTGCGGCAGCGGTGATTGGCATTGGTGCGTGGTGGTGGGCACGCCGCCGGCGGTCCAGTGGCGACACGGGCGACCCGTACGCCGATGCGAATGCGGCGTTCGCCCGCGTGGAGAAACTTCGCCTGCTCGAGGCCAGAGAGCCGGGCCGGTATGCGGCGCTGATGACCGATGTGTTGCGCCGCTATCTCGCGCAACGCTTCACGTCCATGCCGCTGTCGCACACGAGCCACGAGCTTCTCGTTGCCGCACGCAGCACGCCCACCATATCGCACGACGCGCTGCAGCAGCTTCTGGCAGACGTCGAACCGGTAAAGTTTGCGGCGGCTCCGCTTTCGGTCGAGGATGCACGCGCGCTCGGTGAGGAGGCGAAAGCCATCGTGCACGCGGAGCACCAGAGCGCAGAGGCGCTGGCCGCCCGGCAGGCCCAGACGGAGGCGCGCGCCGCATGATCGATTTTGGCGCGCTGCAATTCGTGTCGCCGCTCTGGTTGTTGTTGCTGCTGCTGCTGCCCGTGTGGTGGTTCGTTGCGCGTCGCCGCCGGCCCGCGGCCATCGTGTTCTCTCGCGTTCCCGTGCTCGCGCGCGGGCCGCGCGCAGGACGCGGGGTAGCGCGATTCCTCATGGTGCTCAGGAACCTCGCGCTCGCGAGCGGCATCGTCGCGCTCGCACGTCCGCGCTCGGGCGCCCACGCGGAGACCACGACGAGCGAGGGCATCAACATCGTGGTCGCGTTCGACATCTCGAGCTCGATGCTGGCGCTGGATTTCCAGCCGCAGAACCGGCTCGAGGTCGCGCGTGCAAAGATCAAGCAGTTCGTGGCCGCACGAAACACCGACCGCATCGGCATCGTGGCGTTCTCAGGCGAGGCGCTGACGCAGGTGCCGCTGACGACGGACTACCCCGTGGTGCAGGCGGCCCTCGACAATCTCCAGCCCGGACAGCTCGAGGATGGCACCGCGATTGGCACGGCCATCGCCACAGCGGCCAATCGTCTCAAGGATTCGCCGGGCCGGTCGCGCGTGATGATTCTGCTCACCGACGGGGTGAATAATCGGGGCTCCATCGATCCACGCACGGCGGCGAAAGCCGCAGCGGCATTCGGTATCAAGATCTACGGAATTGGCGTTGGCACGGAAGGCATGGCGCCAGTGCCGGTAGGCCGCGGCCTGTTCGGCCTGCGGTACGAGATGCAACGCGTGGAGATCGACGACGCGCTCCTCACGGACGTCGCCAAGGTGACCGGGGGACGCTACTTCCGTGCGCGCGATCCCGCCGCGCTCCAGGCGATCACGGAACAGATCGACGCGCTGGAGCGCGCTCCCGTCCGCAGCCGCACC
Source organism: Gemmatimonadota bacterium (assembly GCA_028287285.1). Lineage (GTDB taxonomy): Bacteria > Gemmatimonadota > Gemmatimonadetes > Gemmatimonadales > Gemmatimonadaceae > AG11. Next base: position 5,393 of record JAQBPY010000410.1, on the reverse strand, counting down.
TTTGTGCGCTACTCGGAGCTCTTTCGCTGGCCGCTTGGCATCATGCTCGTTGCCCTGGCATGTGAGCTCATGCTCGGCGCATGGAAAGGATCGCTGCCATGATGCCCGTCGTGGAGTGGATCGAGCTCGTATGGCTGCTGCCGCTGGTGGTGGTGCTGCCCATCGTCTTTGCCGTCCTGCTTCGCCGCGCGCAATCGAGCCGGGTAAAGCGGCTGGCGCGCTTTGGTGCAATCGACGTTGTGCGTCGCCTCATTCCCGCTTCCGCGCTTTCCGGCAGCGGATGGCGAGCGGCGCGGCTCGGTCTCGCGGCCGCGCTGGCCGGATTCGCGATTGCCGGTCCGCGATGGGGGCAGGAACGCTCCGTCGTGCGCTCCAGCGGGGTGGACATGGTACTCGCCGTTGACGCCTCGCTGTCCATGCTTGCCACGGACGAGCGTCCCACACGCCTCGAGCGCGTAAAGCAGGAGATTCGTCGGTTGCGCGCGCTGAGCCCGGGAGACCGCGTCGGCTTACTGGCATTTGCCGGCCGCTCGTATGTGTTGACTCCCATTACCGTGGATGGGGGCGCGCTCGATCTCTTCCTCGACAACCTCGATCCGAGTGTGGTGGGCCAGGCGGGAACGTCGCTCGCGTCGACCATCACGCAGGGCACCAACCTGCTTGCCCTGACCAAGAGCGGCGCGGATCGCGCACTCGTCGTCATGAGCGACGGCGAAGGCTTCGAGCCGCAGGACGAGCTCATTGCCGCGGCGAAAAAGGCGGCAGACCAGAACGTGAGTATCGTGACCGTCGGCTTCGGAACGGCAGAGGGAAGCACCATTCCGCTGAAAGACGCCAACGGTGCCGTCACCCAGAAGCGCGACGAGAATGGACAGGTGGTCGTCACCCACTATCGCCCCGAGCTGCTCCAGGCCGCAGCGACGGCTGCTGGCGGCACGTTCATTCCCGCCGAAGCGACGGACAAGGCGGCGCGCATCAAGTCGGCGCTGGCCAAGCTTCGCACCGGCACGCGCACGACCCAGGCGGGCGAATCGCTCACGCCGCGCTTCCAGTGGTTCCTTCTGCCTGCCATCCTGCTGCTCTGGCTCGATACCATTCTTGCGGGCCGCGCAGGCCGGCGGGTAAAGCGGCCGGCTGCCGCCGAGACGGCCATTGCCGCCGTGCTGGTTGGCAGCGTGTTTCTGTCGAGCTGCGCGACGTCGCGGCAGGGCATCGAAGCCACTGCGGCGTATGAGGCAAAGGACTACAAGGCGGCGGTACGATTGTTTGGTGAAGTGGTAAGTGCCGGCGACAAGTCACCGGGAGCGCTCTACAACTACGGCACCGCGCTGCTGGCGGCAGATTCGACCGACGCGGCGGCCGAGATCCTCGATCACGCGGCGGAGCACGCGGATGCGGAGATCCAGTATCGCGCCCGTTTCAACAACGGGTTGGCGCACCTCATTCGCGGGCGCGCAGCACAGGGCGATTCGGCGTCGTCCGAGCTTAAGGCAGCGCTTGCGGCCTACAAGCGCGTACTCCTTCAGCGGCCTACGGACCTGGACGCGAAGTGGAATTACGAGCTGGCCCTCCAGCAGCAGAAGAAGGGCGGTGGCGGCGGGGGAGGCGGCGGCCAATCGTCCGCATCGCCGTCACCGGCGGAACAGGAGCAGAAGCCGCAACCCACGCTCGCGCAACGGCAGGCCGAGCAGTTGTTGGGGAGTGCAGAGCGAGAGGAGCGCGAGGTGCAGGGAAAGAAACAGAAGCAGAACAAGCCCGAACCGCCGCCCGGCGGAAAAGACTGGTAGTGCGCGCGTGATCGGATTCCTCGTTCTCGCGCAGATCGTCATTGTCGCGCACGCCCCCGATACGGCCACCACGTGTGCGCCAATGGAAGTGAGCGTCGCGGCGCGCGCGCCCGGGGTCATCGCACCTCGGATCGCGCTGCCGCCGCTGGCCAATTCCCTGCAGCTGCTCCGTACGTCGAGCGTGTCCCGCGTCGAGCGAATGGGGAATGGCCAATCGTCGGCATCCACGGAGGCGACGTTTACATTCGCCACGGATGCGGCGGGCCGCGTAGCTCTCCCTTCGTTTACAGCGAGCGTTGGTGCATTGCATTCCGTTGCGACGCCGCTCCCCGTCGAAGCACGCCCTGCATCGGCCCTTCCGCCAGCGGTGCTCGTGCGTGCATGGCTGGATCGCGCCGGCCGTGGAGACACGTCCGATTCGCTGTACGTCGGCCAGCAGGTAGACTATGTAGTGGACGTGCAGCTCAACGAGTCGGCACGCCAGCGGCTGCGACGCAATCCAACGTTCTTTCCGCCGGAGATGCCCGGTGTGCTCGCATACGATCTCGCGCCCCCCGCCGCGATCGGCCGGAGCGGACATCACTGCTTCGAGACGCTGTCGTACCGCCGCGCGCTCTTTCCCTTGTTCGCGGGCAGGACGGTCATCGCCCCTGCGGCCCTTACGTACTCGCTCCCGCTGTCGACGTCGTTCTTCTCTCGCGAGGAGAGCTTCGAGTTGCGCACCGACAGCGTGCGCTTCACCACCATCGATGTTCCCGCCGCCGGACGTCCGCCCGATTTTGCCGGGGCCGTGGGCACCGTGGCGGCGACGTCGAAGGTGTCGATGACGAACGCCCGCATGGGAGATCCGGTCGTGTTGACGTTGCGGCTGGAAGGCGCCGGAAACGTGAAGCTCTGGCCCCGTCCGCCCCTCACGCTCTCGTGGGCGACGGTGGCGCAGGGAGAAGAACGGGTGCAGGTAGATACGTCGCTCGCACGCGTGCGTGGCACCAAGGAATTCGACTGGCTGCTCACCCCTCGGCAGGCGGGACGCCAGGAAGTGCCGGCGATGCATTATCCGTTCTTTGATGCCGACAAGGGCACGTATGCATCGGCACTGACGTCGCCGCTCTCGCTGGACGTGCAGACGGCCGCGCTGGCTGCCACGGATTCCGCTCCCGCATCGCGACTCGCCGTGCGTCGAAACCTGCGAGACGAATCGTCGCCGTCAGTACCCTCCCAAGCATGGTACTGGTTGCTGCTGGCCATCGCGCCGGCGCCGGCAGCCCTGCGCCGGGCGCGTGATCGAACGCGACTGCGCAGCCGATCACAATCGCCGGGCCAGCGACTCAGGCATGCCGCGGCGTCGAAAGAGCGTCTCGTGGCACGCGATGTTCGTCGCTTGTACCTCGAGGCCATTCGGGAACGGGTTGCACTGACGTCCGGCTCGCTGCAGCGCGCGGAGCTGGCGCGCGCGCTACGTCGTGTTGGCGTGACGGCGGCAACGGCGGACATGGCGAGTGAACTGCTCGAGAAGCTCGACGCGGCCGCCTTTTCACCGTCGGGAGCCCTTGATGCATCGGCAACGAGCGATGCTGCGAACATCGTACGAGACATCGACGCGCAGGCGGTGCAGCGTACGCAGGGCATCAGCGGAGCGCGTGGGCTCTCGATCATCGTTCTGGCCGCGATGCTCGCTGCTACCGCGTACGCACTTCCCGAAGGTGTCGCAAACACCTTCAGCCAGGGTGTCGAAGCCTACGACGGGGGAGCGTTTCCGCTGGCCGCGCGACTGTTCGCACGCGTCGCCACACGTGCGCCGCGCGCCAACGATGCATGGGCCAATCTGGGCGCGGCCGCCTGGGCGCACGCCGACAGCGCCGCGGCGGTTCGTGCGTGGCAGCGTGCGCTGCGGCTCGATCCGCTGGATGCCGAGACCCGCGAGCGGCTCGACCTCGTGCAGCTGTCGCCCCTTCGCTCGCCGGGATACGTGGTACCCGTTCCCGTCGATGTTCCCGCCTATGCGGCGCTGGCATGCTGGGTGGTCGCGTGGCTCGTGCTGTTCGTTCCTCCCGCACGACGCCCGCAGGCACTTCGTCCCCTGTGCGGAGGCGCGCTCATCGTCGCGGTCGTCCTGCTGGGCGGTGCACTCGAGCTACGCGACCGGCTCGATCCGCGAGGGCTCGGCATATTGTGCGGAAGCCGGCTCCTCGTGTCCGCGCCGAACTCCGGAAGCGCGCTGGCCAGTGGCACGGTGGGGGAAACGGGCCGCCTCGGGCCCCGCGAGGGCACGTGGGTCCGCCTCGAGCTGGATGGCGCGCGCGCCGGTTGGGTGCCTGTGGAGAGCGTGCTGCCACTGGATGGCCCGCCCACGGACAATTGACCGGGTTACCGCACGGCGGATAGCATTCTCCGGATGCCCCGCATCGCTGTGCTTCCCTCGGCCGTTGCCGACCAGATCGCCGCCGGCGAGGTGGTCGAGCGGCCGGCGTCTGCCGTCAAGGAGCTCGTGGAGAATGCGCTCGACGCCGGCGCCACGGCCATCGACGTCAGCATCGAAGACGGCGGACGCCAACTCATCCGCGTGAGCGACGACGGCTCGGGGATGGAGCGGGATGATGCCGTCCTCGCGCTCGAGCGGCACGCCACCTCCAAGATTCGCCTGGCGAGTGATCTCGTTGGCGTCACGAGCTTCGGCTTTCGCGGCGAGGCACTGCCGGCAATCTGCTCGGTAAGCCAGCTCGTTGTTGAAACAGCCAGCGCCGACGGCGCCGGAACGGCCGTGCATGCCGCGGCCGGTGCCGTGCAGGACGTGCGCGACATTGCGCGGCGGCGCGGTACGACCATTTCCGTATCCCGTCTGTTCTACAACGCGCCGGCCCGCCTCAAGTTTCTCAAGGGCACACGCTCCGAGTGGCGCAGCATTCTCGAGACGATGACGACCATCGCGCTCAACCGGCGCGACGTCCGGCTCACGCTAACGCACGACGGGAAAACAGCCTTTACGCTGCCCGCCGCTCCGCTGCTGCGCGATCGGGTCGCATCCCTGTGGGGCGCCGATGTTGCGGACAGGATGGTCGACGTGGAGGACGTGCGGGGCACCATCCAGGTGAGCGGTCTCGCTGAGCGGCCCGGCGACGTCGGCACCGCGAGCAGGCGCACGTTCATCACGGTGAACGGGCGCGTGGTGCGCGACAGCGGCATCATTCGGGCGGCCGAAGCGGCCTATCGCTCCACCATTACCGCCGGCTTGCGTCCGTCGCTGTTGCTGGAGATCGTCGTGTCCGCAGACAGTGTGGACGTCAACGTGCATCCGGCCAAGGCCGAAGTCCGCTTCCGCGACCGCTGGACGATGGAGCGCGTCGTGGAGGATGCCGTCCGTCGCGCACTTGGCACCTTCGACGCCAGCGCCGCGCTGGGCGTGCGCCGCTGGTCGCCGAATGGCGCGGCGTGGACGCCGTCGTCGGCACCAGCCGACGTCGAGGTGCTTCGCCCAGCCGTCGCCAATGGCGATGGCCTGTTCGCGACCGAGACGTCCATGAGTGGACGGCCGGCCGACTGGCCGCCCGAGCCGGAGTTTCCCGCCGTTGTGGTCGAGACGGCCCCGCGGCCGCCCATCACCGTGCC
>JAQBPY010000338.1 GCA_028287285.1 Gemmatimonadota bacterium | reverse complement strand
GCTACCCATGAGTGGTCGAGATACACAACGCGCTGGGAGAGACGCCGCGCCGCCGGCGTGGAACGATCAGTCGATCCAGCAATGGGGATGGCCGTCACCGCATGACCTCGCGAAGTGCCAATTCTGTGTGCGTGACGAGCTGATCAATGCTGGCGATGTCGATGATGCGATCACGGGCTGCCTTTGCCTTCGATAGATGTGACGCAGCCATGGAAAGGATGGCTGCGGCAAGTGACCCGGGGTTGTTCCCCGGAACAACAGAGCCGGTGCCGTCGACGATATAGGCCGCGTCACCAATGTCGGTCACGACGCACGGAATCCCACACGCCATCGCCTCTCCGATCGAATTTGAAAAGCCTTCGCCGAAAATTGAAGGAGAACACAGCGCATCGAACGCGTTGAATACGGCGGGCATGTCGTCCCGGCGCGGCGACCACACGACGACGTCTTCAACGCCAAGTTCCCTGGAGAGACGCTGCAGGCGCTGGCGATAGTCAACGGGACCATCTCCGACAATGACGAGACGGATGTGCGGATATGTCGCTGATAACAGTGCGAGCGCGTGTAGCGCTACTTCGAGTCCCTTCATGGGATCCAGCCGTGCGGCGATGCCAACGACAAATTGATCCTTCGTCAACCCAAACTGCGCACGCACCACCGCGCCTTTCTCCAAATCAGGAGCAAACTGTGATGTATCGATGCCATTGAGGATGACTCGCATCTGGCGCGTGGGATATCCCATTCCCACATGATATTCCCGACCTGCGGACGAGTTGGCGATGATGAGGTCTGCCGCGTGGGCCAGCGGGCGACTAAGGTGGAATGTAAGACGCTCGAGCCAATTGGCCCGGGACATGTCCATGTTGGAGGCGCGCACACCCCACACCACTCGCGCACCTCCAAGGAATGGTTTCAGCACGGCGAGCAGAATATTGGGCACCACGAGAACGCCGTGCACAACGTCCGGATTCACGTGCCTGATCGCACGAACGAGATTCCAAAGAAAGCGTACGACACTCCAGCGACCCGCCTTTCGTATCTGCAGAAGGTTGAGCCCGCTGTCGGTGGCAAAAGACTTCAACCCCCCACCATCATAGAATGTTGCAATTGTAACATGATGGCCTCGGGCAGCCAGTCCTCGGGCTTGGATGATGATCTGACGCTCCGCACCTCCGGTATCGAGCGAGCGGAGGACATAGAGAATCGTAAACGGCTTTTGGGCTGTCATGCCAACGAGTGGCCATTGCCGAGTCCGCTTGCAACGGACAGGAATGTGGAATCCCAAAGTTTGGCCACTCGGCCAAGTTCGTACTTTTCTGCCCCCGTTTGGGCGGCAGCGCCAAGGTGCGTCCGAAGGGCGGGCTGCGTCATCAGGCGTGTGAGGCTCAAAGCCAGAGCATCGACGTCATTGGCGGCCACAAGTACTCCATCCTCGCCATCGGTTATGATTTCTCTGGGGCCAGTCAGGCAATCCGCCGCGATGACCGCACACCCACTGGCCATGGCCTCAACAAGGGCGTTTGGGAATCCCTCTCGTCGGGACGGCAGGACGAATAATCCGGCGGCTGAGAAGACAGCACAGATATTCTGGGTCACTCCGGGCAGTTCAAAGCTGCCCTCGACTGCAAGTGACCGCGCCAGACGCTGCAGCGCCTCTCTCTCGGGTCCTTCACCGTAAATGACCAGTCGCCAAGCAGGATGGGCCGGGCGCGCGCGCGCAAACGCCCGTACCAGCAGGTCGAATCCCTTTTCATGACTCAGCCTTCCGACGCCTACAATGGTATCATCCCGAATCGATGCGGTCGGGCCGGAAACAGCAAACTGTGGAGCTAGGGGATTTGGAATGACGACCACTTTTTCACGCCCTCCAAATCCGGAGGCCCACTGTACCAATTCCTTGCTCTGAACCACGATTCGTGCTGCTTGCCGGTAGGCAAAATGGCGCAGGATAGACCACGGAAATGGCAAAGGTTGACTGGGCGCATGAGCTCGCTCACAAACAAATACCGGAATACCAACTCTGCTTCCGGCAAAAGCAGCCAGAATATTTGTCTTGTCCATGAAGGAGACCACGACGTCGGGTTTGGAGCTCTCGATGGCCAAAGAAAGGCGTGCTACGCGCTTCAGGAGCGCAGGCAGCCCAGCAAGCCGAGAGACCGCGGCGTCCAGCAGATCGAGTGAAATCCGGTCAACGCGTGCATCGAGCGCATAGAAGTCTGCCTGTCGTGAATCGAGCGTGATCAGCGTTACGTCTCGATCTTCAGCCCAATGGTTGCACAATGTTGCCATGACTCGCTCGGCCCCCCCTGCACCAAGACTGGAGATAATACAACAGATTCTTGCTGTTTTCACTGGGGATACCTGAAGATACGTACCACGGTCTCAGGGGAGGGGGATGCGCAGCCATGATACAAGGTGGCCGACAACTCGGAACTGCTGCGTCGATGTTCTCCTGTGTAAATTGAAGTTAGCGAGGGGCCTGGACCGGAACGACTTTCAGGATAATTGGAGATCGGTGATGACTGAGAAATGCGTCGTCGTGGCGGGTGGCGGCGGCTTTATCGGCGGCCACCTTGTGGCCGCATTGCGCCAGCAGGGATATCGTGTTCGTGCTATTGACCGGAAACCACTCAACGAATGGTCGCAGCGCTTCGACGACGTCGAGAATATTTCGGCTGATCTGTCACTTCTGGCTGACGCCCGGCGTGCCTGTGATGGCGCCGACGAGGTCTATCAGCTGGCAGCAGATATGGGAGGCATGGGCTTCATCGAGCTCAACAAGGCGCTTTGCATGCTCTCCGTTCTCACCAACACCCACATGCTCATGGCGGCGCGTGAAGCAGGCGTGGGTCGTTTCTTCTATTCGTCCTCGGCGTGCGTGTACAATGGGGACAAACAGAGGTCAGCCAACGTGATTCCGCTCAAGGAGAGCGACGCATATCCCGCCGATCCCGAAGACGGTTACGGATGGGAAAAGCTCTTCTCCGAGCGAATGTGCCGCCACTTCCGTGAGGATTTCGGCACAGTGACCCGCATGGCTCGCTACCACAATGTGTATGGCCCCCTCGGCACCTGGGAGGGAGGTCGAGAGAAGGCGCCTGCAGCGATCTGTCGCAAGGTCATTGAAGCCAAACACAGGGGTACGAACGCCATCGAGATCTGGGGTGATGGACACCAGACGCGGTCGTTCACCTGGATCGACGACTGTGTGACCGGCACGCAGATGATGCTGCATTCCGAAGTTGAAGATGCGCTCAACATCGGATCAAGCGAGCTGGTGACCATCAACCAGTTGGTCGACCTGGCGGAGCGCTTTGCCGGTATCCAGTTGGAGCGACGGTACAACCTCAGCGCACCAAAAGGCGTCAATGGTCGCAACTCGGATAATACGCTGATCATGCAGCGGCTGGGCTGGGCTCCTTCCACATCGCTGCAGGACGGCCTTGCTCGCACCTACGAATGGATCGAACGCGAGTGGCAAGCGAAATACGGTGACTGATCATGACGGCCGATCATCTCGGCCGAAGCGTGCACGTGCCATCAAGGTCGTGCACCTGATCGCCTGCTGCATGACTGACCACGGCCCCAGCAGCGGAATCGTGGCACAGGTCAAGGCGCAGACGCCCGGATCCATCGATACCGAAGTCTGGTCCATGTATGCACCTCCGCACGACCGCGACCCCACCGCAATGCTTGCTGAGGTAGGCGCGCGACACGTTTCGCTGGGGGGCAGCCGCCATTTCATCGATCCATGGACCCTGATGCTGCTGATCAACAGGCTGCGCCAGACCACGCCAGACATCGTGCACGGTCATCTGGTCCGAGCCAACCTCTACGCAGCGGCCACCGCTCCATTCGCGGGACGTCCTGCGGTGATCTGTACCATGAGAGGAATCGAGCAGTACCTGCAGGGATCAGATGTCACCTCGCGCGTCGTTCGGGCCGTCGAGCGCCGGTTGAATGGCAATGTATCGCGCTATGTTGCGGTCTCCAATGCAGTCCGCTCTGCCGTTGTACGACTCCTTGGCGTATCCGAAGAGCAGACGGTCACTATTCTGAACGCCGTCGATCTCGAGCCTTTCACGCGCGTCCCCGATCGGGCCGTTATGAGGGCATCCATCGGCATCGATCTCGATGCGACCGTCATTGCCACCGTGGGCGTGCTCGAGGCACACAAGAACCTTGATGCCTTCCTTCATGCCATCGCCGCCATCCGGCACCTTCGGGACGGACACAAGGTTGTGGGCGTAATCGTGGGTGAGGGTTCGCAGCGCGCGCGTCTCGAGCAGCTCACCGGGTCGCTGGGGCTGGCGTCGTCAGTAAGATTTCTGGGAATGCGGTCTGACGTCACGCAGCTGCTTCCATCGTTTGATATCTTCGCTCTGCCGTCTTTTGGGGAGGGTCTCTCACGGGCAATAATGGAGGCGATGGCATCCGGGTTACCCTGCGTGGTCTATGATGTTGGAGGAAATCGGGAGGCCGTGACGAATGGGCAGGAAGGATTCGTACATTCGTTGCTGGAGCCAGAAGCGTTCGCGGCGTCAATCTGTCAACTCGTGGAAGACGAAGCTCTGCGTCAGCGAATGGGTACTGCGGCAAAGACGGCCGCGTTCGAGCGCTTTTCGCCAACGAGGCTGGCACGCGAATATCAAGCGCTCTATGACGAGGTGCTGTGCGAACCACGACCAAGTGCCCATGCGTAGCGAGGTGCGATGCGGGTCCTAGTCACGGGAGGCGCCGGTTTCATCGGCGGACATGTCATCACGCGACTTCTGAGTGAAGGCCATACAGTTGCGTCGATCGATCGCGCGCCGCTTGTGCACGTATCCGGGGCCGAGGAGTTTCGGGTCGACCTGCTGAATCGCGTTGCAACACATCACGCACTCATCCAATTTCAGCCTCAGGTCGTACTCCACCTCGCGGCGAGGACGGATTTGGCGGAGAAGAAGAACATCGAGGGGTACCGCGACAATATCGACGCAGTCGAATCTCTCGTATCCGGCATTGCTGCGACACCAAGTGTGCGACACTGGATCTGCACGTCGAGCCAACTGGTGTCTCGAGTTGGATATGCACCCCGCCATGACCAGGATTACGCACCTGATACGAAATACGGTGAGAGCAAGGTGCGCACGGAACAGATCACACGCAGCCTGGATGGTGGCGGAGTACCATGGGCCATCGTCCGCCCGACAACGATCTGGGGGCCGCGCATGAATCCGCACTATCTCCGTTTTTTCGCCATGGTGCGGGATGGACGCTACTTCCACGTTGGTGACGGACCGGATCTCAAGTCATACGGGTACGTCGGCAACACAGCAGAGCAGTACGCGGCCCTGGTGACCGCTCCTGTAGAGAGCATCCATCGACGCACGTTCTATCTTGCCGATTACGAGCCACTTTCTTTGGCCGCTTGGGCCGAGATGTTTCGTGCGGCAATGAATGCCCCTCGAATCCGGCGCCTGCCACTTGGGCTTGCGCGTATCGCCGCAAGAATTGGTGATATGATCGCCCTGGGTTACCGCGATTTTCCGCTTACAAGCTTCCGGTTGCGGAACGTGATGACTGCCTACACGGCTGACACCAGGCCGATGCAGGATATCTGTCCATCGCTGCCTTACCATGTAAGCGAGGGCGTTGCAGCTACGACGCACTGGTTGCAGACAGTATGGCAGGAAGAGAAGAGCGCAGGTCAGAAAGACGCGGCGACCTGAACGATCGTGCCCCCCTCGCGCGCAGGCTCGAACTCCTTCCTCTTTATTTCGCAGGTCTTCGTTCCGGATCCCGCGAGCGTCGGTCAACACATTGCTGATGCGGCCGCGGAGCTCGTTCAACGCGGACATCATGTAACGGTGCTCACATCAGCGCGAGGCTACGATGATCCGTCGCAGCGGTACTTGCGTCGAGAGTGCATTCACGGCATCGATGTAATTCGCCTCCCGCTATCGTCCTTTGGCAAAGGAACGATTGGCTCACGCATGCTTGGCGGTATCGCCTTCGTGCTGCTCTCGATCGTGCGGGGAGTCGCGCTCGGGCGAATTGACTGCGTAGTGGTTAGTACTTCACCTCCTATTGCTGCGATGGCGGGTGTCGTATTGGCGGCACTCAAGAGGGCGAGGCTCAAGTACTGGATCATGGACCTGAACCCTGATCAAATTGTCGCACTTGGCAAGCGGTCGGCCAAGGCGGTGAGTGTTCGAATGCTTGACTGGCTCAATCGCCTGATCCTGCGGCGAGCCGATGACGTCATTGTGCTCGACCGCTTCATGGCAGAGAGGGTGCACCGTAAATCGTCGAAGATCAAGCGACTGCATGTGATTCCACCGTGGCCGCTCGAAGACGTACTCTCCGCGGTGCCTCACTCATCGAACTGGTGGCGTCGACAGCAGGGTCTCCGTGATGAAGTTGTTGTGATGTACAGTGGCAATCATGGACCATCCAATCCACTCGCTGCCATCTTGTCGGCGGCTGCGCGGTTGGTGGACGTGCCGGGACTCCTTTTCTATTTCGTCGGGGGTGGCATAGGAAAGCGGGAGGTCGATGCGACGAATCTCCCGAACGTGCGATCCCTTCCCTATCAGCCGCTGGAAACGCTTGCATATTCGCTTTCGGCCGCGGATGTGCACGTCGTCACCCTGGGCGATCATCTCGTGGGCATCGTGCATCCCTGCAAGGTGTACGGCGCCATGGCGGTGGCACGCCCCGTTCTCGCTTTCGGACCCGAGCAGTCACATCTCGGCGACCTTATCTCGCGCAACGATATTGGATGGCGTCTTTCAAACGACGATGTCGACGGCGCCGAACACTTGTTGCGGCAGATCCGGCAAATGGGAGACGAAGCGCGCGCGGCGCGCGGCCGCCGGGCGAACACGATGATTGTCGAGGAGTTGTCGAAGGATCGTTTATGCGGAGCACTCTGTGACGTGTTCGTGCTTCCCTGATTCAGACGACAGCGGAGAGACGCGCCTCTCCTTCGACATGGCCTAGAAAGCCACGTGAAGGGACGAAGGCAACAAAAGCTCCTCCGTCCATTTCACTCAGTGTGCGTATGCCTTCGGCCGAATGTACACGAATATCCGCGGCACCGAAGCTCGCGAGCGGAAGCCGCATCGGCTCGACCGCCCGTGCAAGTTGCGGTATCCGCTCCCAATCAAACCCCATACAGGCCGATGCGACAAAGTCCACGGCCATCGGATTCCTGCCCGCCAACACCAGTCCGCTCTCCACGCGACTTGGAAACAACGGACTCTCATGGTCTCCGCCAATCAGCCCGTCAACGATGGCCAGGTAGCGTCGTGCATTCATCGCCTCGCCAATCGTCCCGCTTGCAGCATCGTAGTAAAAGAATGCCCGGTTGATGTCCAGGACCGTGCGCCACAAGGTGTCATTGCCGGACCAGCCACCACCACCTGTGGAGGTTGCGGCTCGCGGCATCCCCGAGAGATATGGCAACAGCTGTTTCGATCCGCCCGCGATCAGCGCCCATAGGCGTTTCTGGATACCGCGCTCGTGTTCCCACTCATGGTGCCGCATCCACCAGATCAGCTTCCAGAACCAGTTCCCATCGGAAAATTCGTCGCCACCGGTTTGAGGTGAGCCAAAGCGGAAGTGGGGCAAATAGTCCTTGTGCGCATTGATCCCGACCAGATTCTTCAACGCGCAGGTGATTCCGGCCTTCTGATGCGACTTGAGCTTTGGGAGGTTCAGGAGCACGTCACACTCCAGGAAGCGGTTCCCGATCAGATAGGCGTGCCGCGTCGGCGTGTGCGCTCCACGCATCCGACGCCGGCCGTAATGTGTTACGCCGAAGTCGACGTCGTGGCGCGTAATCGGCACGAGGAGACTGGCAGGCCCGAGATCGACCTCCGTCGCGTCTACACCTCGTCGCTGCACCCGATCCACCGCCCCCCCCGACCGTACCACCGCAACGGCAAGCCGACAATCCACGACATCGAAGCCGAGTGTCGGGAAGCGTTCACGTGCGTCGGCAATGATTTGTGGCAGGCCCACCACCCGAAGAAGCGCGTCCCAGTCGGTACTTTGTATTGGACAATCTGCAATCGTGATGGTGCCACTTCCGTGCAATGCCTTTGCGACGTAATCGAGAGCAGCCCGGATCACTGATCCATGGGTAATCAGGCAGTCCGTATCCCCGCGCACAGGATGCAGCAGGTTGCGATGAGACACGAAATTCGGCTTGAGCACGACGTCGTCGCCGGGCTTTACGAGCGCGTGAAGCGGGTTCCAGTCAGGAGTATTGAAGTTCCTCTTGTCCATCCCGAGCGCAGCGAGTGCCGAACGCACAGCTCGGTATGCCGGGTTGTCTTCGTCTCCCAAAACGGAACCCGGCCACTCCGGAAACAGCTCAGAAGGGGGATAGGGGGATTTCTTCGCATAAGCTGCCCGCTCGCGCACCAGCGCGACGTTCCCGTCATCGAGCAGCGGCCTCACATGCGCCTCCTTCTGTAGAAATTCAAGAATACGGAGCCTTCGGGCTGAACGTCATGGGAACATGTTCGGCACGGTGCGGCAAGGTAGTAATATTCGTGTGCAGTGACCGGTGTTGGTAGTGTCCATTGGCCCGAGTGAATGTCCAGCCTCGTCAGACCCCTTCTCGCGCACGCGTACACGGCGGCGTTCGCGCGCTCGACGGCAGAGATCAACACCTTCAGCCGGGAAACGCCCGAGCGGCGACGTCGCTTGCTTGGAGAGCGCTTGCTTTCACAAGTGCGCTATTTCTCGACGCGCGCAGATACGCTGCCCGAGTGGCGAGCTGCCGCTCGCGTTTCCGACCCACTCGAGCTGCTGCGCGTATGGGGGGAACTTCCCATTGTCACCAAAGAAGTGCTTCAGGATCGTTTTCCGCCGGCAGGTATTGCGGCCCTGAGCGGACTTCGCGGCCGGATTGGCGCAACAGGCGGATCAACCGGGGAACCCACACTGTTCTTTCATGACTCGGCCATGGTACGTGCTTGCCGGGCGCTCGATCTTCATAGTCGGAAGCGAATGGGGTGGCGGCCCGGCATGCCTACGGTCGCTGTCTGGGGATCGGATCGAGACATCCGGCCGGGTGGTAGCAGTTTGCGAAAGCTCGCGAAAACATTGCGCGGCGATCTCTTTGTCGACGGATATCAACTTACCGAACAAACCGCGAAGGAGGCGGTGGAGCTGATTCGGCATCACGCACCGGTAGCGATGTTCGGCTTCAGCTCCATGCTCGGATATGTGGCCCAGAAGGTCATCGAGCTCGGGCTGCACGTGCCGCAAGATGCGGTCGCTGTCGCGTGGAGTGGAGGCGAGATGCTGCTGGATCAGCACGTGCGTGCGTTCGAGCGTGCATTCGGAACGCCCATTCTCAACAGATACGGCGGTCGCGAGCTCTCTACCATGGCATGCCAGTACCATGCGAATGCCGCATTACAGGTGCATCGTCCCTGGCTCATGGTTGAGATCGTGGATGACGTGGGCAACCCCGTAGAACCGGGGACAGCTGGCAGACTGCTCTGGACAAGTACCCTCTGTCGCGGTACGCCGTTCCTACGCTACGAGATTGGAGACCTGGGCGCGTACGCGGCAAATGACAGGGATGAAGCAGGCATAAGCGCGTTGTCTGCGCTGCATGGCCGGCAAGCGGGCGTTATCGAGATCAACGGAAAGTCAATCAACGGATTGTTCTGGAATCACCTGCTCAAGGAATTCGACGAGGTCCGTCAATTCCAGATCGTGCTCACGCGAGAAGGCACCTTGCGGTTGCGGTTCAATGGCCTTGGCTTCAGTGCGGAAAGAGAGGCGGAGCTTCGGGCGATTCTCAGCCGGTTCCTTGGCACCGTCGATGTTACCATCGAGTGGGGTCAGCGTCTCATGCTCACCGCGCAGGGTAAATTGATGCAAGTCGTGAAGGAATAACGCTGAGGGTTGAACACACCTCAGGCACGGCAGATGACGCTCGCGCAGAATCCCCTGACTTTGGCCATCGCCTCCGGATGCTCGCACACAAAGTGTGTGTATCCCATGTCTCTGAGGAGAGCAAGGCCCTCTGTTAGCAGCTTCCCCGTATGGAACTCTATCAGTAGTGGTGGCCGATGCCGTAATGTTTCACGTGCACCGTTGAGACAGTCTATCTCCGCCATCTCCACGTCTATCTTGACGAAATCCGGCAGTGGGAGCGCTTCCTGCTCGCGATACGCATCCATTGTTTCAATTGTGCACAACGCGCCTTCGCCGTTTTCCGATCGAATGGCTGTCATGTACGTTTCGCCCAACGGCAGACGAATCTGACCTCTTGCGCAACCAAGTCCGACCGGATGAACATGAATGGCAAGATCCCGATTTGCGTTCGCCGTGCATTCGAGCAAGGCCGCAGTGGCAGGATGCAGCTCGAAGGCATGGACCGTGGCGCCAGTGCCGGCCATGGCCACGGTGGTATAGCCAATGTGCGCGCCTACATCGAATGCCACCGCATCTGAAGTCAACTCACGTCGAATGATATCCGTGACCCACTCCTCATCCATTCCAAGCAGCATCCTCAAGGAGATTTGCGGTGAATTGCACAGTTGGCGCCCGCGCAGGGGACCGAATGGTACGCGATGAAGCGCTGGCTTCGAACCAAACGCAAGCGTTGCTACCCCGACAAGCGCGCGCTTCAACACAGAATCTCCTTTCTACATGTAGCTGTCTTCGGCAACCCCCCGCGTCTCATCCCCTGACAACGAGCAGGCCTGGGATTGCGTCACAATTACAACGATCAAGCCGCACTATCACCTCTGCAAATTGCCGCGCCGTACCCATTTTCGCTACTTCTGAAATACCGCAATGACAGAAAGTCGTTCATTTGGCACTCCCGCCGATGTCTGCTAGAATTCGCAAATGAGAATACTCGTCACCGGCGCAGCCGGGTTCATCGGCTTCCATACTGCCGCGCACCTTCTCGAGCGGGGCGATGAGGTAGTCGGCATCGACAATCTCAACGACTACTACGACGTTTCTCTCAAGGAAGCGCGCCTGGACGAGCTGCGGCACCGCAACGGATTCCGCTTCATCCGCCTCGACCTTGCCGACCGCGCAGGAATGGCTGACGTGTTTCGGCGTGAGCAATTTCAACGGGTCGTCCACCTCGCCGCCCAGGCTGGCGTACGCTACTCGCTCGAAAATCCATTCGCGTATCTCGATAGCAATCTCGCGGGATTCATGACCGTTTTGGAAGGATGCCGGCACACCGAGGTCGAGCACCTCGTGTACGCATCTTCGTCATCGGTGTACGGTGCGAACACGACGATGCCATTCAGTGTTCACGACAACGTCGATCATCCCATCAGCCTGTACGCCGCAACGAAGAAAGCCAACGAGTTGCTCGCGCACAGCTACAGCCACCTGTATCGCATTCCTACCACCGGGCTTCGCTTCTTCACGGTGTATGGGCCCTGGGGACGTCCAGACATGGCGGCCTTTCTCTTCACACGCGCCATTTTCGAGGGCAGACCAATCAATGTGTTCAACAATGGAGCCATGCAACGTGACTTCACGTACATCGACGACATCGTGGAAGGAGTTCTACGCACGCTCGATCGCGTGGCTGAGCCGGATCCGGATTGGTCAGGAGACATAGCCGCTCCCGCCACGAGCTCGGCGCCGTACCGCATCTACAACATCGGCAACAACGCACCGGAACAACTCGATCACTTCATCACCGTGCTCGAGCAGTGCATTGGCAAGAAGGCAGTTCGAAACAACCTCGCCATGCAGCCGGGTGACGTACTCGCCACTGCGGCCGATGTGTCCGATCTTTCGCGAGACGTGGGGTTTGCCCCCAATACCTCCATCGAAGTCGGCTTGCGGCGCTTCGTTGACTGGTATCGCGAGTACTATAAGCTATGATGATGTAATGGCCGCTTAGCCGCGCACCATCACAAGTCCGCCCGCAGCCCCGATGCCGGCGTCCGGCGCGCGGACTTCCCATTGCTCTTGGACGCCATGTGCGACACATCGTCCGGAACATCGCGCGTCTCGAACCGCAGGACGGGAGAATTCAGCAGGAAGCTGCGCGGATTCACCTGCTCCCGGCACCGCACGATCCAGCGCTCGATCGAGGGCGCGATGATCTGCGCCACACGCTCCGCATTCGCCGCACGAACGGTGTCGATGCTGCACCAGATGCTGAGGAACAACGGATCTCCAAGCCCCGACCGCGCGATGATCGGGTAATCGAGGGCGCACAGCCGCGACGCCTGGATCTCCGACACGATGCTCTTGGGCGGCGTGCTTCTCAACATCCCCCGCCGCAGCTGCATGTGCGCGAAACGAAACGTCGACGCATTCTCCTCGATGATCGCCGTCAACTCCGTGGTGGTGTTGACCTGATCGATGAGCCGCGCAATATCACGGGCGTAGATATTGTCCTGCAGCTGGCTGCGCCCCCTCAGCACTGCGGACGCAAGCGAAGCACCGGCCTCCACGAGCTCGTGATACTGGAGCCATCGCGTTCCGTAGACGAGGATCAGCGCCAGCATCGCCGCGCCGGCCACGGCAATCGCGATCGTCAGGTCCGGCGGAGCAAAGGTCACGGACAGGCCCAGACACGCCACAATGGCGGAGAGTCCATACACGAGCATCAGCGTCTGCCTTGGCCCCATGCCGAGCGCACGCAGCTGATGATGGATGTGCCGCCCGTCCGCCCGCGAGAGCGGATCTCCCCGCAGCCACCGGCGCAGCATCGAGATACCGGTATCGAGCAGCGGATAGGACAGAACGAAAATCGGAGCAAGCGCGTACACGGCGCCGTCACCCCGCGACATGCCCCGCACGGTCAACACCGCGAGCAGAAATCCAACGACGAGGCTTCCGGAATCGCCCAGGAAAATGCGCGCGGGCGGAAGATTGAAGCGGAGAAATCCGAGCATCGCGCCGATCAGGGCCAGCGAGCACCAGAGGATCGTCCGGTCATTGACGACGAGCGCCGACACCGCCGTGCCGAGCAGCGCGATGATGGCCACCCCACCCGCGAGTCCGTCGGCGCCGTCGATGAGATTGAAAGCGTTCGACAAGCCGACAATCCAGAGGATCGTCACGGGCAGCGCCAGGAATCCAAGCTCGATGACATCCATTGACGGCAGGATGACCTGCTCGATACGGAAGCCATACCGAAACACCAGCAGCGCGGCCGCAGATTGTACGACGATCTTCACCAGGGGCGGCACTCCGCGGACGTCATCCGAAATGCCGGCGACGAACAGCATGGTCGCACCGCCTGCCATTGCCAGGACCAGCGGGGTGAGCATGACCACGTTCTCGGTGGAGCTCAACATGGCGCCCACGATGGCCGCGGCACATACACCAACAAACACTCCGATGCCGCCCAGCCGCGGCACCGCCATGGAATGATGCCGCCGCGTCTCGTCCGGATAATCCAGCAACCCCATGGGCACCGCAACGCGCCGAACGATGAGTTGCATCACCGCGCTGGCGGCGTAGGCAATGGCAAACACGGCGCCCATGGCAAGAGCGACCGGTGGAGGCACGAACACGGTTTCCGACAACGTGCTCACGTGATACCCCGGCGGGACCCGCGCCCATGCCGCGCTGCGCCCGATCCGGAAGTCGACATCAAAGAGCGCGCGTCAGTCACAGGCAACGGTGGATTGCGGTAGACAAGGGTACGAACATCAACTGACACGCTTCGGCGTTTGCACCGAAGTTGGTACACAAATGTAGCTGAAGCAAGGCGTAGGCCCTACAGATCACCTCGGTTGCCTACGATGTCATCTAATCATTTTTCCATCGCAGCCCGGGACTATACCAGCTCGAGCTCCACTGCCTTCACCGCCAGTGTATCCGCCACATAACAGTGCAGGCCGCACGCGACGAGCCCGGCATCCGAAAACAATCGCCGATACTGCGCCTTGCTGCGCGAATGCCAGCCAGCCAGGTCACCCGTCATGTGGTCCTCATCGTCCGACGTGTACGACTCCAGAAAGGTCACACCGTTAAGCACCGAGGCGATGTGATCCACGCCACGTTTTACCGCCAAAGTCGGCACATATTGCAGCACGTCGGCACAAATGATCAGGTCATACTTGCCGCCCAGGCGCATGCCCGGCACATCCTCGAAGCTGCCAAGACAGATGTTTCGCCGCCGGCCAAACCGGCGAACCACATACTCGCTTGGGTCGATCCCCTGGTAGCGCACGTGCGGACGCAGCTTTCGAAGCGCTCCACGCCATGCCCCTTCCCCACATCCAATATCCAGGACCGAGCGTACCTCCCGCTGCAGGAAGTACTCGGCCACCCCAAGCACCATGCGCACCTTGCGGCGCACCGACTCCGGTGTATGTACTCGGGTGCGGGGATTGCGATACCATTTCTCGAAGTAGTCTTCGTCGTAGCGCTTACGTCCGGCATGCGCCGGCAGTTGGAGAGAGGCCATGCGAGCACGACAGGTGGTTGGGGTACGAACGCGGCGATCGAAATGGATTCATGCGGCCATCCTCCCGATTCTAATGGGCGCGCTGGCGTTCGGGGCAGCGTGCCACAACGCTTCCAACGAAGACGAAACGGTCGAGCCGATGCCGCCCACCACGCTGACCGTGAAGAATCAGGCGTTCCTCGACATGAACGTCTTCGTCTATCGCAGCACGCAGCGCATGCGGCTCGGTACGGCAACGGGCAGCAACACCACCAAGTTCACCATTCCGCCCACCTTGCTCTTCGGCACCACGGCCCTCCGCTTTCAGGCGGTGCCCATTGGCGGCAACCGGCAATCCGTCTCGCAGGAGATCAGCGTAACGCCGGGCGACGACATCGACCTCATGATTCCCCCCTGACCGGGTGGTACGCGCGCTCGGCTTCCTTGCGGCGGTGCTCCTCCTGCTGGCCGGAACGGTACTGGGCTACATCGCGGTGATCGCCGTACGCCGCAGCGAAGGGGTGTTTCTGCCTGCCGGCTACGTGGCAATCGCCTGCCTCGCGGGCGGGGTCTTTCTCCTGCGCGCGCTCCTCCTGAAGCCCTGACCTACCTGTCGTAGCGCTCAAACCATGCGTGGTGAGGTGCTGTCGAAGCTGCAGTTCACCCTCCATCACGTGTGGTCCCCATGCAGGCAGCAAGTCGGTGTGCACTCGCGCTCCTGGTCCTTCCCTCGGCCATCCAGGCGCAGAACCTCGTTGGCCGCACCGATTCCATCTACACGTGGCGCGGCGCAATTCCGTCGCATGCCCTGCTCACGGTGCGCAACTACAACGGGCCAATCGACGTCCGCCCGTCCACGGGCACGACGGCTGAAGTGCGCGCCGAGAAGCGCACGGACCGTGGACGTGGCGACATTCAGGATGTGGCGTTCGAGGTACAGACCGGCAGCAGCGGCGACATCACGATCTGCTCCACGTACCGCGATCACAACCCCTGTGACGATCGCTCGTATCGTGATGACGACGACAATTGGGGCAACCGGCGCTCCGTCACCGTGGGCATCACGGTGTTGTTGCCGCGAGGTGCGCAGCTCAAGATCGCCACGGGCAACGGCCCGGTCACCGTGGAACGAGTGGGTGGCGACGTGCAGGCTATGACGGGCAACGGTCGCGTGCGCGTGGACGAGACTGACGGCAGCGTTCGGGTTTCCACGGGCAATGGCGACGTGGACGTCCGTTCGGCCAAGGCGTCCGTGCGGGTCACGACGGGCAATGGGCGTGTCTCCATCACGACGGCGGAAGGGCCGGTGGACGCGCGCACCGGCAGCGGTGAGATCGACGTGCGGATGTCGTCGGTGAAATCGCGCGACGACATGTCCTTCCATACCGGGAGCGGCTCGGTGCGCGTGACGCTGCCCTCGAGCTACAGCGGCGAGCTCGATGCCTCAACCGGCAGCGGCGAGGTGACGTCGGATTTCGATCTCAAGGTGCAGGGGCGCCTGAACGCGCGTCGTGTGCGCGCGACCATTGGAAGTGGTGGTCCGTTGCTGCGGGTGACGTCGGGCAGCGGCCGCATCGAGCTGCGCAAAGGTTCCTGACGAAGAAGGCAACCTTTTCTCGGTACGTCGTGTCAGAGTAAATGTAGGATGGATGGTTCTACAGGCAGTGAGAGTCGGACAGAATGATCAGCAAGTTGCGTCGCTTGGTGGAGCGCCGTGACACGCAATCAGGCTGTCCGATTTCTCTTGCTATGCGGCCAGTTTTCCGGCGGGTACCCAGACGGGGCGGCTCTTGACCGCACCAATGCAGTGGTAGCGAGCTGGTGGAAATCCCGTCACGCCGATCTCGAGCGAATCGCCGGCTTGCACTGGAATCTTTCGTCCGAGCAGGGTGACCGCATCATCGAACGAATCGCTTTCCACGACTCCGGCCTGGCGGACGGACTCCGGGCCGGAGCAAATCGCGAACTGATACTTGGACATGTGGGCTCCGGTGAGTGTTGGGGAGTAATACCCCATCATGGGAAAAAGTGCGTGGGGACGGACGACAAAGGGACAAGACGGAAAGGACCTGCTTCCGTTCCATCGACCTCGCCTCCAGATGGACGCTGAGGTGTTTACTTTGCGTCTATGACTCTCCGCCCTGCTCTCGCCGCTCTCGCCGCCGACCCCGCGGCCACCTCCGTTCGCCGGCTGTGGAAAGCCCTCACGCCGGAGGAGCGCGTGGCGGGCATTACGGCCTGCCTCACCGATGATGAAGATGGCTGGGTGAAGAACAGGACACGCTCGGCCGTCGCGGCAGCGCTCAAGTTCCGGCCGCAGACGGTGGCAACATGGCCGCGCACGAAAATAGTGGCCGAAGCGGCCCGGTTGCCCATCGACGACGCGCAGCTGTTGAGCGGCTACATCGTCGACCTGCACCTCGGCCTCCGCCGCCCCATGATGGCGGAGTTCCTGGACTCGTTGGGCATCGCGAACGAGAACGGGCGGATCGACTCCGAGGCCACGGTGGTGCCGCAACAGGATGCGGATGGGATCAGGACCGCGGCCGATGTCATCGCGGCAAGATATCCGCGCGAAGACGTGGTGATCTACCTGCTCACGCTGCTGCTCCAGGACAATTCCATCTGGGGCGGCGCGGCGGACTGGCTGGTCAAGAGAGCCCACGACCAGCCCTGATCCTACCTCCGCACCAGCTGCGAAAACGCAATGCCGTCCGGACCTGTGCCAACGGAGCCGGCACCAACGACCTTGTAGGTATTGAGGTCCACTGCGATCACCTGATTCGTTCCGTGCAGCGTGATGTACGCCACGTCCGAGATCGGATCGAACGTCACGCCTTCGGGACCCGCGCCCTCTTCACCCGGCGTGGTGCTGCCCACGGGCTTGGCGATGTCCTTCTCCTTCGCGAGGTCGATGGTCGCGAGGGAACGGTTGGTGCCGACCTCGTACAGCCACAGCTTGTTGCTCGTGGGATCACACACCACCGCCACTCGGCCCGTGCGTGAGATGCCGATGCGATAGGGTGCGCCAAAGCCCTTGAGCGTAGCGGTCGTCTCGCCCTTTTCGGTGTCGATGATGGTGACTGTTTTCGCGGAGTTGCTGCCCACCCAGAGCAGCACACCGCCCGGTGTCGTCGCGATGCCCTCGTCGTTTGGTGCGGCGGGAAGCGAGCGCACGGTGCGCAGCGTCTCGAGGTCGAACTCGGTGACGCTGCCGTCGCCGATGTTGGCGGTCCACGCCTTCTTGCCGTCGCGGCGCACGGTCACCATGTGCGATCCACGCGCGTTGGTTGCGAGCGCCGTGTCCACTTTGCCGCTCGCGAAATCGACGACGACGAGCATCTGGGAGGCTTCGCTGGTGACGACGAGCTTGTGTCCATCCCGGATGAAGGCGGCGCCGTGGGGGCGCTGGTACTGCCCCAGGTCAATCGTGCGTGTCACGACGGGAAGAGGTGTTGCCGCGAGGTCGATGACGCTCAACGTATTGCCAGGTCCGCTCCTGTCACCGTAGTTCGTGACCACCGCCCAACGTCCATCAGGCGAGACGGCGGCCTCGTGCGGCCCATTGCCGACCTTGAGGGTGGCGATGGTCTGCATGCTGGCGGCGTTCACGATCGTGGCGCTCGCGCCCTGCTGGTTTGCCACAACGAGCAGGCCGGCACGTGCCGGGGCATCGGGACGCGCGTTCTCGATGACCCTGTTCCGCCGAGCGGAGTCCGACGCCGACCCAATGAGGGGCTGCCGGCGTCCCTGACCATCCGGCAGGGGCCCGGAGCCACCTTCCGGTGTCGGATTGTTGGAGGCGCAGGCGGCGGAAAAAGCGAGAGCGACGAGAGTCGAGTTGCGCGACGTCAGCATATGAGTGGTCGGAGAGCGTGAAGATGATGCCATCAAGATGTCGTCCTGCGCAGAGCGAGGGACCCCTGCTTTCTACACCGCAAGCAGGTCCTTCGCTCCGCGCAGGACGACAAACACCAAACACCTAGACACGTGGCATGGCCTGGTCCCCACGTGCGCCGTCCGGCACCGCGACAGCAGGGGCCGCGTCCGGCTCTGGCAATGTCACCGTAAATGTGGTGCCAAGACCCATCTCACTCTCGACGCTGATGGTGGCGCCAATGAGGGCTGTAAAGGTTTTCACGATGGAAAGGCCCAGTCCGGTGCCGCCAAACTCGCGGCGTGTCGAGCTGTCGCCCTGCTCGAACGGCTCGAAGATCTTATCGCGGCGATCCACCGGAATGCCGATTCCCGAGTCGCGCACGATGAGCTCGCGAGCGCGGCCGGCTGCGTCTGTCGTTACGCGCACCAGCACTTCACCGCTCGCCGTGAACTTGATGGCGTTGCCCACGAGATTGATGAGGATCTGGCGCAGCTTGCCCGCATCGGTCACGAACGCCTCGATGTGCTCCGGCAAATCTCGGCGCAGGAGGAGACCCTTGGCGTCCGCCGTCGACTCGAGCATCGCCAGCGTCTCGATGACGAGCACGTCGAGCGCAACGACCTCGCGGTCGAGCTCCATGCGGCCCGCCTCCACCTTGGCCACGTCGAGGATCTGGTTGATGAGCGACAGGAGATGCATGCCGTTGTCGCGAATGCGCTCGGTGTACAGCTTCGCGCCGGCGTTGAGCTCACCCGTCTTGCCCTGAAGTAGCACCCGCGAGAAGCCGATGATCGCCGTGAGCGGCGTACGAAGTTCGTGATTCATGCGCGTCATGAATTCGCTCTTCGTCTTGTTCGCGGATTCTGCCGCGTCGCGCGCCGTGCGAAGTGCGTCTTCAACCGCCTTGCGCTCGGTGATGTCGTGCCACACCGCGAGCATGACGGCGCGGCCGTGGAGCTTGAGTGGCGTGAGGGTGACTTCGACGCTGAATTCGCTGGCGTCGTCGCGGCGGTGGGTCCACTCGAAGCGGTGATGCCCCGTTACGCGCGCCTTCTCGCGCATCTGTGCCCCGACCACGATGGACAGTCGTCCATCGGGTTGCCGCATTGGCGACAGCTCGGCAGGGCGGCGGCCAACCAGGGCATCACGCGAGCGCACTTTCAGCATGCGGAGCGTGGCTTCGTTGCAGTCGATGATGCCCTGCGCATCGTACAGCATGTGTGCATCGGTGGAGCGCTCGAAGAGGAGACGGAAGCGTTCGTCGGACGCTTCGCGCTCGGTGACGTCGAGACCGGCCGCGATGAGTCCATGCACCGGCTCACCAGGGCCCGCGCGCAGCGGCGTGATGTTCCACAGCACCATGTGCTGCTCGTCACTCCTGCTCTTTACCGGGCCCAGCAGGTTGCGAATGGGGTGGCCCGCGAGCACCGACGAAATGCCCGCCCGCATACGGTCGCGATGTTCCGGCGTCACGAATTCGGCGGCATAGTTGTGGCCGAGCGCGTTCGCGCGCGTCACGCCGAAGAGCGTTTCGGCTTCGCGGTTCCACTCGAAGACCATGCCATCCGTATCGAGTCCCACAATTGCGCTGCCGGCGGTTTCCACCAGCGAGCGAAACAGGGCATGGCCACGCTCGAGCGCTTCGGCCTGCGCGAGCAGCTCCTGATTCTGGAGCTCGAGCGCTTCTGCCTGTACGAGCCGTTCGTCCTCGAGGTGCCGCGCGGCAGTGACGTCGCGGAAGATCGTGACGGCAGCATGCGGTGCGCTGTTCTCACCGCGATAGAGCGGATTGGTGTTCGCCGACAGCCACCGGAGCGATCCGTCCGGCCGTTCGGTGGCAAAGATCATGTCCATCAGGGCCTTGCCCGTACGCAGGGTCACCCTGCTGGGCAGCTGTTCCGGATCGATCGGCATTCCGTGCTCATCCTTGAGCGTTGCACCGCGCTCACGCAGGACGTCGGCGGGGTTGCCACCCTGCACGCCAAGGATTTTCAGGGCGCTCGGGTTCCAGGTGATGAGATTGCCCGTGTCGCCCGTGATGAGGATGCCCTCCTGCATCGCGTCGAACACCGCGCGCGTTCGCGATTCGCTCTCCTCGAGTGCCTCGATGGTGGCGGTGAGCTGCACCTGCTTGAGCTGCAGGGCGACCCGGATCCCGAGCCCCATGGCAACCAGCAGCAGGATGACGCACGCTGCCTCGAGCTGGAGCAGGCGGTCGATCTGGTGCGCCCATTCCACCTCGAGCTCGTCCACGACGTGCGCAATGGCGACGGCCAGCCGCTTCTGTTGGGCGAGGAGTGAATCGGCCTGGGTGGAGGTTGCCGTATCGGTGGCGACGAGTGCGGCGGCGTCCTTGACCGAGTCCTGGAGGGCGATGAGCGCTTCGTAGTCGCG
Organism: Gemmatimonadota bacterium; assembly: GCA_028287285.1. Taxonomy (GTDB): domain Bacteria; phylum Gemmatimonadota; class Gemmatimonadetes; order Gemmatimonadales; family Gemmatimonadaceae; genus AG11. The sequence goes on along the minus strand of JAQBPY010000338.1, from coordinate 3,748 downwards.
CGCGGCGGGTGTTTCCGGGGGAATGACGACGTTGTCGGACCCTACGCCGCGCAGCTGCTGGGACGCAATGCGCAGTTCCGTGACGGTGGCATCGATGCGGGGGCGCCAAAGTGCCCGTTCGCCTGGCGGGGCAGCGCGCGCGAGCAGGGTGAGCGCGACGAGCCGCTCGCTCAGCGTGCGCTGGTGTCCCGCGACGTTCATGCGGGCACCGTCGATGCTGTGGCGCGACGTCTGGGCTACAAGCAGCCCGAGGGTCGCCACGGCCACCGCGATAACGGCGAGCACGGCGACACTCGAGCGGCGTCCCAGCGTCAGGGCGCTCCGGGCCAGGTTCATCTACGACAGACCATCGATATGCCGGGAGGTCACGCAGGAGAGAGTATCACAGGCGGGGTTTGGTCACTGCCCATAGTGTCGGCCGGCGGGTGCGCGGAGAACAGGTGGGAGGGCTGCTGCGCCAGACAGGCGACTGCGATGCGGGCAGCGGTCGCGTCATGCGGTGCGGGGCGGCGGGTAGCGTGCCCTCACTCGTGGCTTGTTGCAGAGTTGTGATAGCGTTCTCGTCCTTGAGCAAAGCGAAGGACGATGACTTCCGCTGTCTGTAGTTCAGGAACAGTCCACTAATCGCAATGCTGTTCAGTTAGCTGTCATCCCGCAGGAGCGAAGCGAACGAGTGTCGGGATATACTTTCCGCGCCCCGAACTCCCAAGGACGGGACAGGAGCTCCCGACAGTCGCTTCGCTCCTGCGGGATGACAGTCTAAAGTGTTCTTGCGGGATGACAGTCTACAACGTTCCTGCGTGATGGCAGCGCAAAGTGAACAGGAGTGCCACTAGTCGACCACACCCAGCTTCAGGAGGTCGTCGGCAGTCATGGCTTTCCAGTTGCGCGGATAGGCCCATACCCGACGCACACATTCGCGCGAGTTGAGGACGAGACAGCGTTTTGCCTTGGCCCACGATTGTGGTGTGAGTACCTCTCGGACGCTCCACTCCACGCCTTCGTGGTCGACAACCACGTGGGGATATTTCTCATCAGCGGCCCCGCCATTGGCAGGAAACACATGGCCGGTCGTATCGACACTCCAGGACACAACATCACCTGCAGACTGTGCTAGTGGGGACTCGCACTCCCAACGCGAGCCAAACACTTTCTACTCTGCATAGTGGAAGGATCGTGCCGTAACGAATGACAAACACCGTACAAGGCGTGCGGACACCGTTTTCGCCGCGAAGGGGGCCTGCATGGCACACCGCCCGGTGACGACGAATCGTCCCCGGGCAGGCGCTCGAGCTTTGCTCATGCGAAGATGGCCTCAGCTCTGGCCTAGTATAGTGCATCAACCATGCCACGCTTTGGCCTCAGATGCCGCCCAAGAGGTTGTCGATCCGTTTTTCGGCGGCGTCCATGGCCCGGCCTTCCAGGATCGAGCGCATGAGATCGTCCACTTCGAGCTCGAAATCGTTGGGAAATTTCCGGTTTTCTGGAAAGCGCAGGACCGCACCGATCACGAGGGGAAAGTGGGTTTCGGCGTCGGCGGCGTCATCATCGTCGTCGTCCTCTTCACTGGCGGCCATCGCTTCTTCGAACGACTGCCCGCTGGCGGAGGCCGACGCGGCCCATGGCTCGCGCGATTCCGACTCCCTCTTTTCTTCGGGCGAGACGGATTCCTGAATGGCCTGCATCACGCGCTCGGAGAGAAGCGCGCTCAACTCGCCGCGGATGCCGCCTTCGTCTTCCCACGCCGCGCCCACCACGATCACGGGCTCACCGAACGCATCGCTTGCAAAGAAGGCGTTCACCAGTTGAGCCGGGTAGGCGTTGACGGCAAGCAGCACGTGCTTTGGGCCGGCACGAGTGAACGCGACGGGTTGGTCACCGGGTGAGGCGCCGGGTTTGTCCACGCGCTCGACGCGCAGGAGCAACGGCTCGGGCACGATGAACGTGAGGGGATTTTCGCGGGTGAACTTGCCGGGCTCCGAGCTGCTCATACCGAACGTTAATCGGAGGGAGGTGCAGCGAGTACACGGAGTCCGCCAGCGCCGGTCGCCAGTGGCGACGAACATGAATAGATTGCGGTGCGGCGACGTATACCGCATGCCAAGTATCCCGACAGGGACACCCGATGCAGTCAAAGACCGAACCCGCGCTCCGGCTGGCCCGGACGGACGCGCCCGCCTCCGCACGCGAGGCCACGCACCCGCGCCTCACGGACACCCACGTCGAACGAAATCCGGGAACGCCGCTGGATCTCGACATCGTCCGGGCGCTCCGGGTGAACCGCTCCGCGGTGGAGCGCCGGTCGGCCACGATCCCCACGCGGCGAACCGTCAAGAAGGAGTGGCAAGCCGGCTGGCTGCTGCGTGCGATCACGCTGATCGATCTCACCACGCTGGCCGGTGATGACACGGCGGGCAACGTGCGACGCCTCTGTGCAAAAGCGGCGCATCCGGTGCGGCCGGACATCCTCGATGCACTCGGCATGACGGGTGTGCCGATGACGACGGGCGCGGTGTGTGTCTATCACGCGATGGTGTCTACCGCGGTTGACGCACTGGAGGGCACCGGAATTCCGGTGGCCGCGGTGAGCACCGGCTTTCCCGCAGGCCTGAGCCCACTCGAGGAACGGGTACGCGAGATTCGTGCATCCGTCGCCGCCGGTGCAAGGGAGATCGACATCGTGATCACACGCGGCCACGTGCTCACGGGCAACTGGCAGGCCCTGTATGACGAAGTGAAGCGCTTTCGCGAAGCCTGCGGCGATGCGCACATGAAATCCATTCTCGCCACGGGCGAGCTGGCCACGCTGGGCAATGTCGCGCGCGCGAGCATGGTGGCAATGATGGCCGGCTCCGACTTCATCAAGACGAGCACGGGAAAGGAAGGCGTGAATGCCACGCTGCCCTTTTCGCTCGTGATGGTGCGGATGATTCGCGAGTTTTATCAGGCCACGGGCTATGCGGTTGGTTACAAGCCCGCAGGGGGCATTCGCAGCGCAAAGAACGCGCTCGAATATCTGTACCTCATGAAGGAAGAGCTGGGAGACCGCTGGTTGAAGCCCGACCTGTTTCGTTTTGGTGCGAGTGGCTTGCTGACCGACATCGAGCGCCAGCTCGAGCATTTCGTCACCGGGCGCTATTCCGCGGCGCACCGTCACCCCATGGTGTGACCGATCATGACGACCGTCAGAGAAGCATTCGAGACAATGGCGTATGGCCCCGCGCCTGAAACAGACAAGCCCGTGCATGAATGGCTCGCGCGGCACGAGTCGAAGTTCGGGCAGTACATCGCCGGGGCGTGGACAAAGCCGTCCGGCTTGTTCGACATCAACAACCCGGCAACGAACACGCGCATTGCGCAGGTGTCACAGGGTTCGAAAAAGGATGTCGACGCGGCGGTAAAGGCGGCGCGTAAAGCGCTGCCGGCATGGCAGGCGCTAGGCGGACATGGACGCGCGCGCTACCTGTACGCCATTGCGCGCGCCGTTCAGCGCAGCTCGCGGCTGCTCGCGGTGCTCGAGTCAATGGACAACGGCAAGTCCATCCGCGAGACACGCGACATCGACATCCCGCTCGTGGCCCGGCACTTCTATCATCACGCGGGGTGGGCGCAGCTGATGGAGAGCGAGTTCCCGGGCCATCATGGCGCCGGCGTGGTTGGCCAGATCATTCCGTGGAATTTTCCCCTGCTGATGATGGCGTGGAAGGTTGCGCCTGCGCTCGCGGCGGGCTGCACCATCGTGATCAAG
>JAQBPY010000326.1 GCA_028287285.1 Gemmatimonadota bacterium | reverse complement strand
TGTCGCCAATGGCGGCACGGCGCGCTTCTCTACTGCGGTCGACTTGCAGAACCAGAATAAGGACTACGCCTACAACCTCACGGCACAGCTCCGCAAGCGTTACTCCAACAACTGGGAGGCGTTGGCGGCCTACACCTACTCGCGCGCCCGTGACGTGCAGAGCTTTACTTCGAGCACCGCGCTCTCGAACGCACAATTCGGGCGTACTCTCTCGGGAGCCCAGGACGTCCCGTTCACTGGGATCAGCCTGTTCGACCAGCCGCACAAGATCAATGCGATGGTCAGCCGTACCTTCAATTGGAAGCAGAATCTCGGTACGGACGTCACAATGGTCTATTCGGGCGTCTCAGGCGCGCCGCATGACTACGTGTACGGCTCGAGCGGTGGATCGTCGAGCGATCTGAACGCCGACGGCTACAACTCCAACGATTTGTTCTACGTGCCGAAGAACGCCCTCGATCCCGCGGAGATCCAGTTCCGCACGCAGGGAGCGCGCACGGCGACGATCCAGGCGCAGGATCTCGAGAACTTCATCAACAACTCGCCCTGTCTCAGCAAGCAGCGCGGACAGATCATGGCCCGCAACTCCTGCCGCAATCCATTCACGCACCTCGTCGACGTCTCGGTCCGTCAGCGTTTGCCGTCCGTGCGTGCTGAGCGCGTCGCGGTGCAGTGGGACATCTTCAACTTCGGCAACCTGCTCAACAAGAACTGGGGAAAGCAGCCTCTGACCCCGGCGACGATCAACAGCAACGTGCCGCTCGTCACGCACGTCGGTTACGTCGGCACCGATATCAAGACGGCGGTGCCCGTCGTGCAGTTTACGCCCCCCACCGGTGGTGAGTACGTCGTCTCCAGCACCGCCGCGTCTAACTTCTGGCGCACACAGCTCGGGCTTCGTATCGACTTCTAGACGGACGCTCACGAATGAAAAGCGCCGCGGTCACTCAACGAGATCGCGGCGCTTTTCATTTCCTCCGGTGATGACTTGTCAGCTGGGGATGCGCGCCCCGATGTGCGCGGTGATCACGCTCTTGATTCCACCACGGATGTTGAAGTCCCCAACAACCTCCATCCACATCGGCTTCACCGCCGCCGAGAGATCGTCGAGGATCCGGTTCACCGCGCGCTCATAGAAGATCCCGTCGTTCCGAAAGCTCCACAGGTACAGCTTCAGGCTCTTGAGCTCCACGCACACCTCACCAGGCACATACCTGATGTGCATCGTCGCGAAGTCCGGCGCCCCTCCCTCGAGCTGCTTCAACTCCGCTGCATCCGATTCGATCCCGCCCAGCGGGCAGAGCGATGTGAACTCGGGGCACTCCATCGCGATCTCGTAGCCGCGCCCGGGGTATGGATTGGGGAACGTTTCCAACAGATCTGGTCTGGGCATGCCCGCAAGATCGCATGGCGAACCGTCGAGGAGCAACGCGCTTGGGGGTAACACTATCCACCACCCACGTCACGTGACTCTGGCGCGCGCCGGGTCGTCTACCATATGTTGAGAGAGTGCCGGTCCCCTCTGGATCGGCCGATGCCGCCGGGAGAACGGCCTGGCGGTACTGCCCCCCGGCAAGTCCGGGGGGCTCTTCTTTTTCTGAGCCTTATTGGCCTTCTCCGCGCAGCCGCTTCGCCGTCTCATCCAGGACGGCACGCTCCGCCGGCGTGAGACTCTCCAGTCCCTCGAGTGAGATCTTGTCGAGCACGCGGTTCAGCTCGGCCGCCGCTTCCTCGGGAGCCCCCGACGTCGGCGTCACCACCGCACGCGAAGCCGGTCGCTGTTGCTGCTGCGCCGCCACCGCTTTGCTCTTTGCCACGATCTCGTCGACCTCGTCCCGTTGCGCGCGCGCACGCGGAAGCGTGCGTGGGATCGCGCGCGGAGTTTCGTCTTGCGGATAGTCGGGTGCCGGAGAAATCCGCTGGCGCAACCGCTCGATGCTCGCCGCAGGAGGCGTGCGCATATAGAGCCACGCGAAGGCGACCCCGCCCACATGCGCCAGATACGCGATGCGCTCCCCGCCGGCGACCGGGGCGCCTGCCCCCATCACGCCGGTAGCGATGATCGCTCCGCCGAGCAGTACAATCATCGTCCATGGACGCATCGGGATCACACCGAACAACGCCAGCTCCTCATCCGGCCACTGTTGCCAGTAGGCGAACATCACGCCCAACACACCGGCCGATGCGCCAACCAGCAATCCAGTCCGAACGAACAGCATGTGGGCGACCGCGCCGCCCAGTCCGCACCACAAATAGTAGAGTGTGAATGCGCGCGTGCCCATCGCTGCTTCGAGACGCGGTCCGAATGCGAGCAATGCGTACATGTTCAGCGCGACGTGCCATGCGCCATAGTGCACGAACATGTACGTCACCGCGCTCCACAGCGTGCGCTGCAGGCTCCCCGCTTGAAATCCAAGCACGGCGAACACATCCGCGTCGCTCACCAGGGCCCACTGCAGGAATAGCATCGCGATGTTGATCGCGAGCAACGCCTGCACCGACCGCGTCATGCGCGGTTGGTCGTGGTCATCGTAGAGAGATGGAGTCGCCATCGGACGAAGCTGCTCGGGGTACCGCGCCTGGGAATGCGCGACGCGCCTCCCCACATACTACCAACGTACTAACCGGCCCACGCGTTGCGGGTTCCGGTCCGTCGAACGCCTCAGCGCGTTCCTGTCGGCTCGGACAGTCGCGGAAACAGGCGGACGTCGCCATGGACCCCCGCCGCCCGCTCCAGCCACAGAACCCACCGGCGGTCGCCCTCGCTCAGGCTTGCGGCCGTCGGGTGGACCACCACCGCGGCCTCCGCACTCGCTCCTTCCGTCTGCTCGACGATCCTCAGAAGTCGGCCGTCACTCGCGTCCGCTTCCGGTGTCAATACGAGGGCATGCGCCACATGTTTCGCCGCCGCGCCACGCAATGTGGCCATCGCGCGCGCGATCACGGCATCGTCTTCACTGCCGGTCAACGTCACCTGCACCAACGCCAACAGCTTCACGATGCGCTCCAGCGACTCGGGCCGCTGTCCGTCGTGATCGAGCATCACCGCGAGCGGTGCGCTCCCCTCAAATGCCGCAACCAGAAACTCGACTTCGGCGAGCGGATCACCGCCACTGATCGCGATCGAGTGATACGTCGAGCGCTGCGTCAATCTCGCGAGCTCGCTGCGCAATGCGTCTGCCGTGAACATCGTCGCCGTTTCAGCCACCTGCGCGAACTTCACGAAGAGTTGGCGGCGACCGGCCCACGGACCTGTCGCCCTGATCCCC
>JAQBPY010000318.1 GCA_028287285.1 Gemmatimonadota bacterium | reverse complement strand
CAGCCCCAACCACTACATCGCTGTCATCCCGCATGAGCGCAGCGAATGTCGGGAGATACTATCAAGCTAGACGGGCCGGCATCGCTGAGATGCCGGCCCGTTCTGCATGTCTATCAGATACCGCCAGCTCCGCGCCACTTGCCTCGATCATAAGTACGTATAAGATGTATTATGTAAACTAATGCACGTGGACAACTGTGGAAAACTCATTCGCATATGCCGCCACATGAGTTGCAAGTGCCAGTAACGAATGGAGTTGCAGCACCTACATCATCCCTTTCATGATGTAGCGCGCTACAACTCGCCAAACGCGCCACGAAACACGATCCGCGCCTCTCCCGACAGCGACGGCTGCCACCCGCCCGCGACCCGCGACAGCCGAACGCGCAGCACCCGTCCGGATCTCGTCTCCAGACTCACCGCACCCGACGTCTCTCCATGCTCGCCCAGAAGAATCGCCGTCGCAACGGACCCCGTTCCGCACGCCAGCGTCTCGGCTTCCACACCACGCTCATAGGTGCGTATTCTCCAGGTACCGCTCGCTGACTGGGAGACGAAATTGACGTTCGCACCCGCCACAAGCGAGCTGTGCTGACGCAACGGTCGCCCTCGGCCCACTATATCAACGGTGGCAACATCATCCACCCGGACCACCAGATGCGGCACGCCAGCCAACGCGAACCCCATCCAGCGCTCACCATTATCCAGCCGAAATGGCATGCTCGACCGTATGTCCTGAACAGGCTGCAGATCCACCTCCGGACCCTCGTCAACGATGCGGGCGCCCAATATGCCGGCGTCCGACTCGATGGCGAATTCCGGTGTGGAGACCACTCCCAGCTCCGTCGCCAGGCGAGCGGAACAGAGCGACGCATTGCCGCAGAGATCCGCCCTCGATCCGTCGCTGTTGAGGTACGTCATGCGGAAATCAGCATGCGTGGACGGCTCGAGCAAGACGAGCCCATCCGCACCAATTCCGGTTGCACGCGCGCAGATGGTCTGCACCTGCGCCGCCTCCTTCAGCCACTCAGCCGGCTCGCGGGTGGCATCGACGACCACGAAGTCGTTGCCGGATCCGCTCATCTTGTAGAACACTCGGCCGGCGGGAATCACTAGAGCGCTCCCGTCAGCGCCCACCAGCGCAGCCGAAGCACCATCCAGGCGGCCTCACCGGCAATGTTCTTGGACATCTTGCTCGTGCCCTCCGTGCGGTCCACGAACACGATGGGAATCTCCACGATGCGGAACCCCTTTTTCCAGGCCCGAAAGCTCATCTCGATCTGGAAGGAATACCCGTTCGACCGGATCTGCGAGAGGTCGATGGACTCCAGGACCTTCCGGTGAAAGCACTTGAACCCGCCGGTGGCATCCCAGAGCGGAAGCCCTGTCACGGTACGCGCGTAGATATTGGCGCAATAGCTCAGCAGCAGCCGGCTGATGGGCCAGTTCACCACGGTCACACGTCCTTGCTGGTACCGCGACCCCAGCACCAGGTCCGCGTTGGCGGCCGTGGCGAGGAACGTGGGCAGGTGGACGGGATCATGCGAGAAGTCCGCGTCCATCTCCATGATGTACTCGTACTCGCGCGCGAGCGCCCAACGAAAGCCCTCGATGTACGCCGTACCAAGGCCCATCTTGCGCGCGCGGTGAATGGCGTGAATGCGCGGGTTCACCGCCGCGATCCCGTCCACGATCGCACCGGTGCCGTCGGGCGACCCGTCGTCGACGATCAGCATGTCGATACATGCGTCCTGCCCAAGCACCCGCTCGATCAGGCGCTCGATGTTCTCACGCTCGTTGTACGTGGGAACAATGATCAGCGCGCGATCAGGCAAGCCGCCTCCGATCCACCATGATGCCACCGATCAACGCCATGAGCGCAACGGCCAGCGCCAGCAACGTCAGCACTTTCCCCGTTCCCACCGCCGCATCACGAAACGAAAGCTCGACATTCTTCGAACCGGGCGGAAGCAGCACACCAATGAGGTTGAAGTCGGCGCGATACACGGGCTGGGCCTTCCCATCCACCATCGCACTCCAGCCCGGGTAGTAGTTCTCGGCCACGACGAGCGCGGCGTCCCTGGGCGACGGCTGGCTCAGCGCGATGGAGGCATGCCCCGCCGCCAGATTGGACGTCGACGTGGTGATGCCGAGTGGTGCCGGCATTGCGCTGACGGGAGGCAGCGGCACAGGGTTGGTGTCGCTCAAGACAGCGAGGCGCATGGGGTCGAAGCGTGGGTCGGTGACGGCCTGCTGCACTGTCGCGTCGGGCGCCTTGGTTGCGCCTGCCGCGACCCAGGCGTACGGATTGTCACCAGGCAGACGGTACAGGTAAACGGTGGAACCGGCGGCATTCTTTATGGGCCCGATGAGCAGCTTGAACTGCGAGTCCGGCAATGCGGCATTCGTGTAGAGATACCGAACGTTCTCGTGGGCCCAGAACGCCTGCGAGAACGTGGGGGGCGGACCCTGGCGAAGGTCGCAGTCGCCCATCAACTGATCGTAGCGTCCGAGCTCGTTGCCATGATAGCCGGTGACCGACCGAATACCGTGGACGAACAGTCCCGTGCCTTTGCCACAGAGATCATTTCCGAAGTAGGGATCCGGCGTGTGGATCCCCGAATCTCCGAGCGCCAGCACGAGCACCCTGCCCGGCTGCGCTTCCTTCTTCAGCAGGTCGATCGCGGCATCAGGCGCGTAAAGCACCTTCGCAGGCGCCGAGAACATCCAGAACTTTCGTTCTACCGACCAGAGGTCGAGACCGACGACGACAACGAGGACGATCGTGAGCACCCGTGCGTTGATGGCGTTGCGCGTGTAGGCGAGCATGGCGCCCCCGGCGATTGCGAGAAACAGGAATGCCCGCCATGCGCCGAGCAGCAGATCTCCCCTGTTGGCTACGGCCTTCTGTACGAACATCTCGCTGTACCGTGCGGCGCTGTTCATGTCAGCGCCCCCGTCGAGCGCATACCGTGTTCCGATGCCGCGCGCCGCACTTTCCGTCACGCTCGCGAGCACCCCAACGGTTGCAAGCAGCGCGACCACCGCACCGGCGGCCAGCCAGCCATACACGACTTTCCGGTTGACGGCGCGCGCGAGCAGGCGTTCCGTTCCCAGCGCCGCCAATACGCTTAATCCCAGCGAGAATACGTAGAGAATCGTACTCGGCGCGCGGAAGAACTTCGTGCCGGGTACGAGCGCATAGATGATCTTGAAGAACGGCGTGCTCCCGCCCAGCATCCAGAGGAATGAGACACCGACCACTCCCATCCAGAAGCGCCGAAATCCCTTTCTCGAATCGCCACCAGATGCCAGGGAGGCGAGCAGCAGAATCGTTCCGCCAATGTACTCGCTGTGAAAGTGGATCAGGTTGGGGCCCCAGTACGTGCCATTCATCTCTCCGCCGGTGAACTGCGGGAGGTAGATGTTGAAGAGCTCGATGAGGGGGAACGAATACGAGGTGGCGAATCCGTAGTCCTTGGCCGTGCGTGAAGACCACGCGACATACTCGCGCACGGGAGCGTACTGGATTCCGCCAATCGCCAAGCCGATGATGACCGCCACGAGTGCAAACCCCAACCGCTGCATTCCGGCTTTGCGATTGCCGGGATTGGCGGTCAGTGCGACGTACAGCGCAAACGCACCGGACGTGAGCAGCGAGTATTGCAGCAGTTGCGGATGTGGGCTGAGTGTCCCCAGTCCGACGACGATGGCAAAGGCGCCCCAGGCCCACAGGCGCGCGTCGCGAATACCGCGCACGAGAATCCACAGCGCGAGGGGCAGCAGTGCGCTGACGAACAACTTTCCGTCGTGACCTGGCGCCACGTACGACGCGATTGGACCGCTGAGCAGATAGCCAAGTCCGCCAATGAGCGACGCGTAAAACCCCAGCCCCCAGGCGCGAAGAAAGCCGTAGGTAAAGAGCCCCGCGAGCACCGTATGGATGATGAATCCCCACGTCATCGCAACGTCGGTGGGCAGGAGCACTCGCAGCAGCGCGGTGGGATAGAAGATGTCGCCGTGCATCGCGGCCACGTATGGAAGCCCGCCGAACATGTACGGATTCCACTGCGGAATGGAATGGCCGGCACGTAGCGCCTGCGCGGCAAAATCGCGGAACGCGTAGCCGGCCATGTACTGGTCGCTGTGCGGATTCACGAGGAATTGGCCGCTGAGCGCCGGGTACGCGAGCATGAGCGTGGCCAGGCCATAAACGAGCGCGGCCCATCCCATTGCAAAGCGCGGCGCCGTGTTGGCGGCTGCCGCGGGGGTCGTGTCAGGTCGGGACATCCGTAGGGTCGGTGGTCGGCGAACGCGGACGCATCCGGTGATGCACCCAGAAAAGAATTGCCGGCGTGACCTCGAGCAGCGTCAGCCAGACACGGGAACTGATCGTGATGAGCGCAGCCTGCGGAACGGAAGCAAGATGTGCGTCCACGAGGACTCGCTGCATCACGAGCTCGCGGGTCCCTGCACCAGCCACCGTGAAGAAGGAAAGGTAACCGGTCAAATATGCGACCGTGTAAGCTGCGAGGTACGCCAGGTAGCCGCCAGACGGCCCGCCAATGAGGCCGCGAACGAAGAAGTTGAACGCCGCTCCATACAGCAGCCACGCAACGAGGTTTCCGGCTGCTGAATAGACAACCGCGCGTGCCGGAAGGGTTGTCTCCAGCTGACGTCCCGCCAGTCGTGCAATGGCCGGCCCGATGCGCGGAAGTACGGCAGGCGCCGCGATCAACCCCACTATTGCGCAGACGGCAATCACGCCCGCGAGCGTTGCCCACCCCGGATGCGCCTGCTCCAGGAGCCCGCGTCCGCTGGCCAGCACCACCACGAAGCCGGCGATCACGCTGACCATGGCGCTGAGCAGCGCCGCGCCCGATGCAGCCATGGGTGATACGCCGATCTCGCGCGACATCGCGCCCATTGCACCAATCTGCCACACGGGCCCGGGCAGGTACTTGGCCAGGTTCGACACGCTCCACACTCGTGCCGCGCTCCAGAACGGAATGCGCTCGTTCCAGCAGGTGAGCATGCGTCGCCAGGTCTCGATGAGGATCACATGCGCCGTGAGCGTAAGCGTGCCTGACAGGGCGAGCAGGTCCCACCGTACCGGCGCATCGAGCGGCTGTGCACCGAGCATGCGCAGTCCGTCCAGCAAACTTCGGGAGACGTACAGCACCACCACGATCGCCAGCAACCAACCGGCGACCCTGAGCAGAGACTTACGTCGCAGCGCGTTCAAGAACTGATCGGTAGATGTCCGCGTATCGTCGCGCGACCGCTTGCGGCGTGAAGGTCGCCAGCGCGTGAAGGCGGCCGGCACCGCCAAACACGGCGCCGCGATCTGCCCGCTCGAAGAGCGCCGTCAACGCGGCTGCCAGCGCATCAGCGCTACGCTCGCCCACGAGGATACCGGTACGCCCGTGCTGGATCACGTCGAGCAGGCCGCCGGATGCAAAGGCAACAACAGGCGTTTCGCACAGCTGTGCCTCTACCGCGACGAGGCCCAGCCCTTCCTCGCTGGACGGGACGACGAGTGCGGCCGCACGCCGGAAAAAACGCGGCATGGCGGTGGTCAGCACCGGACCATGCCAGGTAACGCGCTCGGCGACATTCAACGTGCCTGCGAGCGCTTCCAGTGCAGCGCGATCAGGTCCGCCACCGACGATGTCGAGCCCTATATCCGCGGGCAACTGCGCCAGGGCACCGAGCAAGAGGTCGAGTCCCTTCTGCTCCACCAGCCGCCCAACGAACAGGAGATTCCTTGAACGCTCCGAGGCCGCGCCTGGTGTGAATGCATCGGCGTCCACCGGCATTGGAGCAACCACCGGCAGTCGCGTGCTCACGATGCCCTGCGTTTCCTCCGCAAGCCACCGCGATACGGTTGTGACAGCGGCCGACTGGTTGAGCACGTGGCGAAAGACGGGACGCGAGGCTGCGATGTTCCGCGCCATGCGCACATCCGTGCCATGCATCGTGGTCACCAGTGGAATTCCCGCCATGCGGGCGACCCATGCAGCGGCCACGCCGTTTGGAAACCACCAATGCGCGTGCACGAGTGCGGGCTGGAATTGCCGGCGCACCTTCACGCCCGCGCGAAATTCGGCACCCAGAAACCCCACCATCGCGAAGCGTGCGCTCCACGATTTCTGCACGAGCGCCGCCATGTTGCCACCGTAGGCCAGCGTCTCGTATGGACGCGGCGCATAGCGAAACCGGTCGACGGGAATTCCGTCCAGTACCTCGTGCGCATCGAGCCCGCTGGCGCCGGGCGCGATCACGCGCACTGATACCCCTTCCCCGGCCAGCGCCCGCGCGAGCCGAAGAATGAAGGAGCCAGGGACGTCGCCAGTGACTCGTGGATACGAGTGTGTCATGAACAACACGTTCACGCGCTAGTCCTCACCGGCACGCTCGGCGCGGAGCTCATCCACCTGCCGGCGGATCTCGCGCAGCTCCGCCCGTTGCCCTGCCACGAGCTCTCCGAGAATGCCGGTGGCGAACAACACGCTGCCCAGGATGAGCGACGTCTGGATGAACGTCCAGAGCGGGCGGGTGCCGCCATGCGTGAGCAGCGCGACCATGCCGGCGAGAAAGCTGAACGCGAACATCGCGACGCCGAGCATGCCGAAGAGCAGCAACGGCTTTTTTCCGAACTTGAGCTCGAACCACACCGACAGCATATCCAGCACGCCGATGGGAATGCGCGACAGCCCGAACTTGGACTTGCCGGCGTTTCTCGGATAGAGCGGAATGGGAATTTCGGTGACCGTGAACCCCTCCGCCGCGGCGATCACGATCATGTAGCGGTGCCAGTCCGGCCGAACCGGAAGTGCATCCATGATCTCGCGCCGGTACGCTTTCACCGAATTGAGATCCTTCACGGGGATCTCGAACAGCGCTCTGCTCAAGCCGTTGTAGATGCTCGAGACGAACGCCTTCTCATACTTGCCTTCCTTGAAACCGGTGACCATGTCGGACTGGTCATCCAGGATGGGGCGCACGAGACGTGGGATGTCCTCCGGCTTGAACTGGAGGTCGGCCGGGTAGAAGACCAGCACGCGTCCCGCTGAATTCAGGTAGCCACTGCGGAGCGCATCGGCGATGCCCCGCTTGGCGCGGTGGCGCACCGCACTGAGAAACGGATACCTGGCCTGCAGCCCAACGAGCACGCGCCAGCTGTCGTCGGCGGATCCGTCGTCAATGACGACGACTTCATACTGCGTTTCGGGATCCGCGCGAAAGGCCGCGTCGGCGAGCTCCATGAACAGCGGAAGATTCTCCGCCTCGTCCTTTGCGGGGACGAGGACGGAAACGTCGACTCGCCTTCCCGTTGGTTTCGTGTAGGGCGTACCGAGCTGCGTTCGCTCGTGCGTCATCAGACCCGCTTTCGCATGCGGGCCGAGAGCACGCCAAGCTGGTCGCGGTACTTGGCGACGGTGCGCCGTGCGATCTGCACGCCCGTTTCCTTGAGGATGTTCACGATGGCCTGGTCGGTGAGCGGATGCTTGGGATTCTCTTCGGACACCAGCTTCTCGATCTGCGCCTTGATGCCGCGCGCGGATACGTCTTCACCGGCCGTGGTGGACAGGCCCGACGAGAAGAAGAACTTGAGCGGCAGCACACCGCGCGGCGTCTGCACGAACTTCTCGTTCGTCACGCGGCTCACGGTGCTCTCGTGCATGCTGATCACTTCGGCCACCTCGCGCAGCGTGAGCGGCTTGAGGAACTGCACGCCCTTCTCGAAGAACTCGCGCTGCCGCTCGACGATGTAGTTCATGACCTTGAGCATCGTCTGGCGACGCTGCTCGATGGCCTGGATCATCCAGTTCGCCGAGTTGAGCTTGTTGGAGATGAACTCCTTGTTCTCGCCGTCGAACTTCTTCTTGTCGCGTGCGATTTCCTGATACGCCTTGCTGAGCTTGAGGCGCGGCAGGTTGGCGTCGTTGAGGAACACGAAATACTTGCCGTCGATCTTGTCGACGAGCAGGTCGGGAATGATGTAGTTGTCGCTCGCGTCGCTGTAGATGAGACCCGGTTTGGGATCCAGCTTGGCGATTTCGTCGGCGGCCTTCTGGACGTCGATGGGGCTGATGCCGAACCGCTTGGAGATCTCGCTCCAGCGGTGCGCGATGAGCTCCTCGAAGCAGTCGCGCACCAGGCGATACGGCACGGAATGCTCGAGTCCCGCTTCGCGCAGCTGGAGCATGAGACACTCGCGCAGATCGCGCGCGCCCACGCCCGGTGGATCGAGGCTCTGGATGATGGAGAGCATTTTCTCCGCCTCATCCATGGTGTACATAGGCAGGTCTTCCACGTCACGGCGGTCGGATTCTTCGGCGACCTTCATGACACTCTCGTTCACGCCCTCGACGATTTTCTCGAGGCCGCAGGCGAGGTATCCATCTTCGTTCACGTTGCCGATGAACTCATCGGCCAGGTACATCTGCCGGCCATCGAGGTCGAGCAACGACACCTGGTCGCGCAGATGATCGGCAAGGTCGCGCGTGGCAACGGTAACGGGCTCGTAGTACTCCCGCTCTTCGTGCTCCTCGCGGCGGCCGCCGGCGTCAAAGCCGTCCTGGAGAATCTCCTCCCAGTCAATCTCGCCCTTTTCGTCCTTCTCGGCTTTTTCGGCTTCCGTCTCCGCAGACGGGTCCTCGATGATGTCGCCGTCCTCCGTCTCCTCGTCCTCTTCATCCGGCTCGATCATGTCGAGGAACGGATTGTTGAGCAACTCCTGCTTGAGGTGATTCTGGAGGTCGAGCAGTGGCATGTAGAGCAGATCCATCGCCTGGTAGAGGCGTGGATTGATCTTGAGCTCCTGCTTGAGCTGCGTATGCTGGCCGAGGCCCGGTCTCATTGCACGTCTCCCTGCGTCTCGCTGGCAAATCGCTCGCGAAGTCGCGCGGCCAGTGTGGGGCCAAGATAAATGTCGGCGACCGTGTCATCGAAGACCAGCTCGCGCACGGTGCCGGACACCTTCACCTGCCCATCGAACATGATGTACGCGCGGTCCACGATGTCCAGAGTCTGCTCCACGTTGTGATCGCTGATCAGGACGCCGATCCCGCGTGTCCTGAGGTTTGCGACGATCTGCTGAATGTCGTGCACGGCAATGGGATCCACACCCGCGAACGGCTCATCCAGCATCATGAACTTAGGTTCGGTGACGAGGGCGCGCGTGATTTCGAGTCGCCGGCGCTCGCCACCCGACAACTGATATGCCTTGCTTTTCCTGAGGTGCTTGATGCTCAACTCGTCCAGCAGCTTTTCGAGGCGTTCCGCGCGCTCCGCACGGGAGAACGGCAGCGTCTCGAGAATCGCAATGATGTTGTCCTCCACGGACAGCTTCCGGAAGATGGACGGCTCCTGGGAGAGGTAGCCAATGCCCTTTCGGGACCGCTGATACATGGGCATGGAGGTAATGTCGGTGCCATCCAGGTGGATTTCACCGGCCAGCGGCTGAATCAACCCCACGATCATGTAAAAGGTTGTCGTCTTGCCTGCCCCATTCGGGCCCAGCAGTCCGACGATCTCGCCCTGTTGCAAGCGAAGGGCCACGTCATGCACCACCTTCCTGCGCCGGTACATCTTTGACAGCCCGCGCGCTTCGAGCACGCTGCCGTGGATCACGGTTGGCTGTGGCGCCGACGGCCGAGTTTCGCGGGCGGCAAGGTGCTCGCCGGTGTGCCGCAGTACATCCTCCACCTCGGTGCGCGTACGGCGCACTTCGGTCCACAGCGGCTCGGCCACGTGGATACGGGTGGCCGAATCGAGCGGCTCGAAGGTGGGCACGACGACGACACCTTCGGAGATCAGGCGCGGCATCACGGATTCCACGAGGTTCTTGCGAACGTCGTCCATGCTCAGTTCGCCAGCCTCGCGGTCGGTGTCGCGGCCCGCCGCCCGCTGCGCCGAGAGGTGGTCTCGCCGGTATGCGACGGCCACGTCGTTCAGCATCGCCGATCCGTCGTCGGCCGCGGAGCTGATCAGGGCGTGCAGGGCGAGCGCGGTGGACCGGTCGCCGCGTGCGACACGATTCACCAGCTCAAAGAGCCGAGGCGAGATGGACGGGCCGGTCATGGCTTCTTGAGCGGATTCGTGGGGGTCGTGGGCGGCGTGGCCTGAGCCGCCGGCGCTGCCGGTGGTTTGGCCACCGGCTTTGCCTTCGCCGAATCGGGCTTTGGCTCGAGGTACGCGCCGCCGCATACCACGGCGCCGGGATCCTCAACCTTGACCGTCCTCACCTTGGCGGAGTCGAACGCAACGGCAATACGATGCCCGCATATATAGTTGATCGCCGGCGCGTGAATGGTGGTGTCGCTCGGTGGCAGGTTCTGGATCGACGACGCGTGGGCAATGGCCACGAGCGACCTGATTCGCGGCTTGGACACCGTGTCCCGGGCCGGAATCGAGTCGAAGTGCGCGATGATCGTGTCGCCCATGAGGCGGTCCTTCTCTTTCGTCTTGAACTTCGTGGTATCCGGAGTGCCTTCGGCTACTGCGCCGCGAATGGCGTGCATTTCACGGACGCGCTGGCCCGGCATCAACACGTCGAGCGAGTCGCTCGTGATGGCCTGCGACGGCGACGTCGCATGTGCCCTGCTCTTGCCCCAGATGACGGCACGCTGGAGAAGGTCGTCGGAGACCCGCAGATCGATGGTATCCGACTTGAGCGTGAGGTCTTCGCTCACCGCCTCGGCGCCGCTCTTGGCCAACACGCGCTCCAGCTTTTTGCGGCGGGAGAGAAGGTCGATCGTCTCGCCCACGAGGGTGAACGGGCGCCCCTTGGTGCCGGTGATCTTGGGCTGGCGCATCATGCGCACGAGGCCCTTTCCACCATCCAGGTAGAGCGAATCGCCAACCGCCGTGAGCTCGGTGCGGACGACGACAACGTTGCCCTGCGCGGAGACGACGCTGTCGCCTTCCATCCAGACCGAGGCGCCCGTCACGGTCATTGGATCGAGTGGCTTGCCGTTCGCGTCTTTGTCGATGAGGGTAATGGTGGGCCGGCCTACGGCGACGCCATGCTGTTGCGGGCGGATCTTTGGAATTGCGCGGAAATATTCCAGCGTGGGCCCCTTGAGTTTCGAGCCGCTGGGGAGCGTCGCGTCGACATTCTGCGACGCATACAGACGCTCCTCACGCTGATAGTAGGTGAGGAAGTCAGACTTCAGCTTGAGCTTCGGGTCGTTGTAGTCAACGTGGCCCACAAAATAGAACCGGCCTTCGTCGCCGTACACCTCGAGGCTGTCCGACTTGAGCACGAGCTTCTGCAGCTTGCACTTGGCCACGACACCGCCACCCAGAAAATAATTGTACTGCTTGCTGGGCAACTGCGTGCTGCTGATGTGCGAGGTGGCCGGGTTGTCAAATTCAAACTGGCAGCGTTGCGGGCTGGCCGGTTTGGCCTGCCCGGCCGCGACGGAGGCATTGACGGCAAGCGTCACGATGACGAGCGCGCGGTGGTAGCTCATGGCGTCGGAAGCATGAAACTGCCCTTGCCCTGCAGGTTCTTGTTGACGGTGTAATGGGTGAGTTGCGGATCGGACTTGAAGCCGATTCCGGAAATCGTCTGGCCAGGCTTCACCAGTGTGAACGACGTGTCGCTGGACAGCTCGTTCAGCCCCTGGAGGTAACGGAGCTGCGGTGAGGTAAAGCGCCTGCCGTCAGTCGTGACGATCACGACATTGCCGAACCCCTCGAGCACCTGCTGCCGGATGTTGTACCGCCCACGATCCGCGCTCATCACGCCATCCTTCGCACCCGACGCCGTATTGAACGTCACCCGCACCTTCCGAAGCTCGAACCGCGTGTTGTCGTCGAACACATAGACCGTATCCGCGAACATCTCGCCCCGCTGCACGCCTTTTTCCGTGAGCACCGAGTGCGTGTTGAACAGCACCTGCTCCGCGCTGTCCGCCATCGAGCGGCCCGCCACCACGGGAGGCTTCGCGCCCTTTTTCGCACATGCGCTCACCGCGGCCAGGGCGCCGCACACGAGAGCCAGGGACCGGAATGCGCTCATGCGACGCGCGCCCTGAGCAGGTCGTGCAGATGCACGACGCCGACAATGCGTGCGCCCGCATCGAGCACCGGCATCGCCATGACCCCCGTCGTCTCCATGCGAAACGCAACGGCGCTCGCGAGCTCACCCGCGCGCGCGACCCTGGGCGCATGCGTCATCACGCGCTCGACCAGCTCACTCATCACGTCCTGTTGATGCTCCATCAATCGTGTCAGGTCTCCAGCCGTGAGAACACCCAGCAACTTCTGATCGCCATCCGCAACGAGCACGATGCCCCGCTGTTCCGCCAGCACCACGATGGCCTGCCGCAGCGTGCTGCCCAACGGCAGAATGGGCAGCGGCGACGCGAGCATCACCTCATCCACTCTCGTCACCAACCGGCGTCCAATCGACCCGCCAGGGTGCAGCCTCGCAAAATCTTCCCGGCCAAATCCCTTGTGCTCGAGCAGCGCGACGGCAAGCGCATCACCGATGGCCAGTGCCGCTGTGGTGCTCGTGGTTGGTGCAAGGTCGTGCGGACACGCTTCTTCGCGCACCCACGCATCGAGCGAGATGGTGCAGAGCCGCGCCAGTGCGGACTCCCGCTCCCCCGTGATCGCGACCGTCCGTACACCAAGCCCCTGCAGATGTTCGAGCAGGGCTAAGAGCTCATCGGACTCCCCCGACTTGGAGAGCAGGATCGCGACGTCGTCCGACCCCACGATGCCAAGATCACCGTGTGCGCTGTCCACGGGATGCAGGAAGGTGGCCGGCGTGCCCGTCGACGTGAGCGTAGCCGCAATCTTGCGGCCAATGAGGCCCGACTTCCCCACTCCCGTCACGATCACTCGACCGCGCGACTCGGCAATCATCATCACCGCGCTCGCAAAGGTCTCGTCCAGCCGGTCTTCCACCCCGCCGAGCGCCTCGCGCTCGAGGCGAAGCACACGCTTTCCCCGCTCCACCAGCTCGGCGGAATTCACCTGCTGTTGCCCAGCATGGGAAGCGAACGGACAGCCACGTATTGTTCCGTCACGCTCTCCCACGTGCCGCGTGCCGTGAGCAGTCGCTCCGCAAACTCGCGCACCGCACCGTGTCCGCCGGTACGCGTCAGCTGCATCTTGCAGGCGGCCTTCACCTCCGGCACGGCGTTGCCTACCGCCACCGGCAGCCCGACGAGACGCAACACCGCCATGTCCGGAAAGTCGTCGCCAATGAAGGCCGCCTCCGAGGGCGCGATGCCATGCTGGTCGAGCATTGCGAGAAACGCGGGCAGCTTCTGCGCCTGCGGGTCCTGGGCAAGATCCTCGATCTCCAGCTCTATGGCGCGAAGCCGCACACTCTCCGACACGCGCCCTGTGATGATGGCCACGCGCAGCCCGGCCTTCTGCATGAAATGGATGCCGAGTCCGTCCTGGATGTCGTAGCGCTTGAACTCGAGCCGCTGGCCCTCCACCGCACCCAGGTAGACGCCGCCGTCGGTGAGCACGCCGTCCACGTCGAGGACCACGAGGCGAATGGAGCGCGCCAGCGCCGCGTCGATCATGCGCGCGCCGTGCTCCAGACATCGACGGCGCGGCGAATGAGCGCATCCAGTTCATCGAGCGGAATCATGTTCGGCCCATCACTTGGCGCATGCGCCGGATCGGGATGCGTCTCCATGAACAGACCGTCCACGCCAACCGCGCATGCCGCCATCGTGAGCGACGGAATGAACTCACGTGCGCCGCCGCTTGTGCCACCTTCGCCACGCCCGGGCTGCTGCACGCTGTGCGTCGCATCAAAGATCACCGGTGCATTGCAGGCCGCACGCATCCGCTGCGTTGCACGAAAGTCGACCACGAGATCGCCGTACCCGAAAAAAGTGCCCCGCTCCGTGGCCGCAACTTCCGCGTCCCCCTCATGCCCGGCGTCGCGAAAGCCATCACGCACCTTTGCAACGGCGCCGCGCATTCCTTCGGGATGCATCCACTGACCCTTCTTTACATTCACCGGCTTGCCCGTTGCTCCGGCGGCGAACAACAAGTCGGTCTGCCTGCAGAGAAACGCGGGAATCTGAAGCACGTCGGCCACCTGCCCTGCTGCCGCGCATTGCTCCGGCAAGTGAACGTCCGTGAGAATGGGCAACCCCGTGGCACGGCGCACCCGATCCAGCGCGGCAAGGCCCTCGTCCAGCCCCGGTCCCCGAAACGCACCGGCGTTGGACCGATTCGCCTTGTCAAAGCTCGCCTTGAACACGATGCCGCCGGGCACGTGCTCCGCGAGCCGCGCGAGATGCTCGCCCACGCGCAGATTCAAGGAGTCGTCTTCGAGCACGCACGGCCCCGCAATCAGGAACAGCGCGTCACGCCTGAATCGCACAGCGGTCATGAGTGCGCCGGTGCAGGCGTCTGGGCCTCGGTCGACGGCGCCGCCTTGCGCCGCTTCGCACTGGTTGCCGCCGCGACAAAGCCAGCGAACAGCGGATGCGGACGCGTGGGCCGGGACTGGAGCTCCGGATGGAACTGGCAACCGATGAACCAGGGATGCGACGGCAGCTCGATGATCTCGACGAGTTGTCCATCGGGCGACAGGCCGCTCAGGCGCATGCCATGCTCGATGAAGAGATCGCGATACTGGTTCGCCACCTCATAGCGGTGACGGTGACGCTCGCTCACCTCGGCCACGCCATACACCTCGGCCGCACGCGACCCGCGCGCGAGGCGACATGGATACGCACCGAGCCGCATGGTGCCGCCCATGTCCGTTACGTGCTGCTGCGATTCCATCAGTGCGATGACCGCGTTGTCGCACTCCGGCGCGAACTCCGACGAATGACTGTCGTCGAGGCTGCACACGTTGCGTGCAAATTCGATGATCGCCGTCTGCATGCCGAGGCAGATGCCGAAGAACGGAACGCCGTCTTCACGCGCCGAGCGAATTGCCTCGACCATGCCTTCCACGCCCCGAACGCCGAAACCACCGGGCACGAGCAAGCCGTCATGGTTCGCAAGAATCTGTCGCGCGGTGGCGGCATCGGTAAAGCTGTCGCTCGATACCCATGCGATGTCCACGCCCACGTCGTTTGCGATGCCGCCGTGAATGAGCGCTTCCTGCACGCTCTTGTAGCTGTCGACAAAGTCCGTGTACTTGCCCACGACGGCGATCTTTACGCGCTCGTGCGGGGACACGACCCGCTGCACCATTTCGCGCCACGGCTTGAGCTCCGGCGCCGGGCAGTCGAGGCCGAACTTCTGGAGCACCTTCTCGTCGAGCCCCTGATCGCGGAACGACAGCGGAATCTGATAGATGGACTTCACGTCGGGCGACTCGATGACCGCGCCGAACTCCACGTTGCAGAACAGCGCGATCTTGCGCTTCACGTCGTCGTGCACGGGCTTCTCGGTGCGCACGATGAGGATGTCCGGCTGGATTCCCAGCTGCATCAGCTCGCGCACGGAGTGTTGGGTGGGCTTCGTCTTCAACTCACCCGCCGCGGCGATGTAGGGAATGAGCGTGAGGTGCACGAAGATCGCATTCTCGCGGCCCACGTCGTGGCGGAACTGGCGAATGGCCTCGAGGAAGGGCTGCGACTCGATGTCGCCCACCGTTCCGCCAATCTCCACGATCACGATGTCGTTCTCGGGGGCAATGCGGCGGATGGCACTCTTGATCTCGTCCGTGATGTGCGGAATGACCTGCACCGTGGAACCGAGATATTCGCCGCGGCGCTCCTTCGTGATGACGTTCTGGTAGATGCGACCCGTCGTCACGTTGTTGGCCTGCGCCAGCGAACGGTCGATGAAGCGCTCATAGTGCCCGAGATCCAGGTCGGTTTCCGCGCCGTCGTCGGTGACGTACACCTCGCCGTGCTGGAAGGGCGACATCGTGCCCGGATCCACGTTGAGGTAGGGATCGAACTTCATCATCGTCACGCGCAATCCGCGCTCCACGAGCAGCCGTCCCAGCGAGGCCGCCGCGATTCCCTTGCCCAGAGATGAGACCACCCCTCCGGTAACGAAGATGAACTTCGTGGTGTGCTGCCGCTTGGTCGTTTGCATCAACTCTCGTTCACAGTAAAGGTCGGCCACTCACGATTTGCTCTTTCCAGATCTGCTTCGGTGTCGATTCCGCCACGCAGCGGACCATCCACGATGGCCACGCCCATCTTCATGCCGGCCGCCAGCGGACGCAGTTGCTCCAGGCGTTCAATGCGCTCCAGCGGATGCGCCGGCAAGGCCACCCACTTTGCCAGCGAGTCCGGCGAATACGCATACACGCCCACGTGATGCAGCACGCGCGCGTCACGCTCCACCACGTCGGCGTGATCACGGAGAAACGGTATTGGCGCGCGCGAAAAATACAATGCGGCCCCATGATCGTCAGCGACGACCTTCACCACATCCGCCGCCGCCAGCACACTCGGCGCCGCACGCACCGCGGCGGTGCCCAGCTCATAGCCGTGGCTCGTGACCTGGAGCAACGCACCACGCACGGCCGCCGCCGACACAAAGGGCTCGTCGCCCTGCACGTTCACGATTGCCTCGAAGTCGCTGAACTCGCTGCGGGCCGCCACTTCGGCCACGCGATCCGTGCCCGAGTGATGGTCCGCGCGCGTCATCACCGCTTCACCGCCGGCCTCGCGCACCCGGCTCGCGATCTCCTCGCTATCCGTCGCCACAACGACACGCTCGGCGACGCGAAGGGCGCAGACACGTTCCATGACGCGGACAATGATGGGGACTCCAGCGAGGAGTCGAAGCGGCTTCCGGTGGAGACGCGTCGCGCCCAGTCTGGCTGGGATGACGGCGAGCGTTTTCATGCTGGAAGCGCGCTGCGGGATGCAACTTTCACGCCAGTCAAGATACGCTCGGGACATATCGAGCGCTAGGCCGTTTGGCGAACGGACTCAGCTGCCGAGCGAAATGCCGAAGCTGAACTTCGTTCCGCGGCTTCGCGCCACGTCCGTATCCACGTCGAAATGCAGGACGGAAAGGCCAAGTCCCGCACCGATGGTCTGCTCCAGTTTCGGGAGGCTCTTTATCCCTGCTCCGCCAATGATGTGGCGCACGGTTACCACCGGACTCCCCACGACCGGCAGGATCACGGCGTCCACCGGAATGAGGTACAGGCTTTCCAGGTAGGCCAGCTGGCCACCGCCAAATTCCATCAGATCGGCCACGGGAAGCGTGCCGCTGCCGCCTATGTACGCGTAGCGGGCGCGAGGCACGGCATCGCCCGTGGTCGCGACCCCGTGTCCACGAAAACGGAGCTTCTGGGTGCCGAAAGTGGGAAATGCCACGCGGCCATCGAACGTGAGCTGCACGAACTGCGACGTCCCCGCCATGGTCGACGCGCTTCCCTCGAGCTCCAGGCGCGCGCGGCTGATCACGACGCCGGCAGTGTCGTTGAACATGGCCCCTGCCAGCAGTGAGCTGATGTCGCCCGGCTCCACGGCAGGGTTCGGGCGCTTGGTGTGCTCCGTGTCCGTCCGCGACCTGACCGTGAAAATGTCGCCGGTGCCGCTGATGGAGCTTGCCCGTTCGTACCTGCCCCCAACGAATGGTTCCAGGACCATGCCGGGGCGCGCGATGTGGAAGAACACTCGTCCTTCCCCGACGCTCGAACGGTAATAATTGCGTGTATCGGAGCCGTTCCAGAACGTCGTCAGGGAGTTCACGAGGTCCGAGTAGATCCACTTGTCGTTGGAGCGCGTGTCGCGCCCTGCGCGTCCCTCGAAGCGAACGTCCCTGTCGCTCGACGTCCGCACTTCGACCCCTGGATCCACGACGCCCAGGCGGCTGCGATAGGTGAGGCGCGGCTCGATCTCCACTCCGCTCACCGTGATCAGCGCGCCTATGGGAAGAGACAGCCCGTCCACGCGATCATAGGACGGGATCAGGAGCCCCTGTATACCCGCCGGCTGAAGCAGTGGAACCGGGTCGACCAGCGAGACGCGCTGGTAGGTGAGCGTCGTGGTGCCATTGGCGACGGAAGACATATAGGTCTCATCGCGAAAGCTCTCGGTGCCGCCCTGTACGTGGCCGAGTGTGGTGAGGCTGACCGTTCCGCCAATGGCCACCGCGCGCCCGCTGATGTCCGCGCCGGGCCGCAGGAACAGATCAGAGCCAATGACGACGACGTCGCCATTGACCTTGCTGGCCAGGTACGTGGGACGTCCCACGACGATGAGCGTGGTGGATATGGTGCTGTCGCGCGGCAGTTCGAGCTTGCCGCTGCCCGAGCGCACGATGTGCGGCTTGGCGAGGGCCGCACGGATGACGTCTGCCGACCGGTGCGTGCCGTCGACGACGAGGTCCTGGGCGCCAACGTACGCCGGCAGCGCCGTGGCGAGCAGCAGCAGTGCACGCCTCACGCGGCGGCGAGGCTCAAAAAGTTGCGCAGGAGCTGCTTGCCATTCTGTGTCAGCACGGATTCCGGATGGAACTGCACCCCCCACACGGGATGCGATACGTGACGGAGCGCATGGATCTCCGTCGGATCGTCGACCGACGTCGCCAGAATTCGCAGGGAGTCGGGCAACGTGTCGCGCTCCACGACGAGCGAGTGGTAGCGACCGACCTCGAGCGGAGTAGGCAACCCCTCGAAGAGCTCGCGCCCGTCGTGTGAAACGCGCGATGTTTTCCCATGCACGGCTCGGGCCGCTCTTACGACGTTGCCGCCATATGCCTCGCCAATGGCCTGGTGGCCGAGGCAGACACCGAGGGTGGGGATGCGGCTGCCGAGCTGTTTGACGACCTCGACCGTGATGCCGGCCTGGGCCGGTGCGCATGGACCTGGCGACAGTACGATGGCCGACGGCGCCATGGCGCCGATCTCCGCCACGGTGATGGCGTCGTTTCGGTGGACGGCGATGTCGCAGCCAAGCTCGCCCAGGTACTGGACGAGGTTGTAGGTGAACGAATCGTAGTTGTCGATGACCAGCAGCATTGGCATTCGTCCGAAAATCGGGAGGGCAGGAAGACCTGCTCTTTAGCCGGCGTTTCACCCCCGTGGATGATAACTCCGATGCACCGATCTTAGGTACTCGCGGTCCACGTGGGTGTAGATCTGCGTCGTGGCGATGTCCGCGTGGCCGAGCATCTCCTGCACCGCGCGAAGGTCCGCGCCCCCCTCCAACAGGTGCGTCGCGAACGAATGCCGCAACGTGTGCGGCGACACGGGCTTGGTAATCCCGCTCCGCTCAACGTACGTCCGCAGGATCTTCCACGCCCCCATGCGGCTCAACGGCTTGCCGCGTGCGTTGAGAAAGAGGACCCCCTTTCCCTCCCCCTTCTCCAGCTTTGGCCGCAACTCCCGGGTATAGATGGCCAGCGCCCCGATCGCCGACCGGCCAATGGGCACCAGCCGCTCCTTGCTCCCTTTTCCGAACACGCGCACGAGCCCGTCGGCGAGGATGAGGTCGCGCACCCCAATGGTGATCCACTCGGACACCCGAAGTCCGGCGCCGTACGCCAGCTCCAGCATCGCCCGGTCGCGAAACACCATGCTGTCGTCGAGCGTGGGCGCCGCGAGCAGCTTCTTCATTTCCTCCACGGTGAGCACTTCCGGCAGGCTTCGCCACCGGCTGGGCGTATCGAGCCGTTCGCTGGGATCTGCCACCACCACCGCATCGCCAAGCAGGAACCGAAAGTACGTGCGAATGGAGGAGATGTTGCGCCGGATGGACGCCGGCGCGAGGCCGAGGTCCTTCAGGTGGTAGACGAATTCGCGCAACGTTTTCGTGGTGATCTCCGCCGGCCCGGTAACGCCTTTCAATTCGGCATACTCGGCGAATCGGGCAAGGTCCCGCTGGTATGCCTCGATCGTATTGCGCGACAACCCCTGCTCGAGCGCCACGTAGTCCATGAATCGCGCGAGCAGGAACGCGCGCGCGCGGCGGTCGTCACTCATGGTGTAATCTGCTCAGGGCGACAATGCATCGGCCTGCTCCGCACGATCATCGAATAATCGTCGCCGTCGCCATGCACGCG
This sequence comes from Gemmatimonadota bacterium, assembly GCA_028287285.1. Taxonomy (GTDB): domain Bacteria; phylum Gemmatimonadota; class Gemmatimonadetes; order Gemmatimonadales; family Gemmatimonadaceae; genus AG11. Next base: position 11,934 of record JAQBPY010000318.1, on the reverse strand, counting down.
ATCCCTTCGCCCCGGCCAATGAAGCCCATCCCCTCGTTCGTTTTTCCCTTGATGCTGACCTCGCGCACATCGATGTCGAGCGCGCCGCCGATCCGCGCTCTCATCGCATCACGGTGCGGCGCAATCTTGGGCGTTTCGGCAATGACGACGACGTCCACCTGTGCCACCGAAAACCCCGCGTTGCGCAGCTTTGCATTCGCGAGTGCAAGCATCTCGATGGAATCGCGGTTCTTGTTCGCCGCATCGGTATCCGCGAACATCTCGCCGATGTCTCCCAACGCCGCCGCGCCGAGTATCGCGTCGGTTACCGCGTGGGCAATGACGTCGCCGTCGGAGTGCCCGTGCAGATGGACGTCCGATTCAATCCTGATGCCGCCCAGCGTGAGCGGCCCGCCCGGCGCGAAACGATGTGAGTCGTAGCCTATGCCGGTGCGAATCACGCGGCCACGACAGAAGGCTCCGGCGTGATGATCGAGTAGTCCTGGCGGCGCCGGGCCGGCGTGAAGCCCGCGTCGCGAATGAGATGCTCCATTTCCGCGATCGAGGTCCGATGCGTCGTATTCGCCGCGGAGACGACGTTCTCCTCGATCATGAGCGAGCCGAAGTCGTTGCAGCCGAAGCGAAGCGCCGTCTGCCCCACCTTCATGCCCATCGTCACCCAGCTCGACTGCAGGTTTGGCACGTTGTCCAGGATGATGCGCGCGATGGCCACAGTCCGGAGATAGGTGACCGCGTCCGTCTTGGGCATGTGCGACATGGTCGGTGTGTTCTCCGGCTGGAGCGGCCAGCAGATGAACGCCGTGAACCCACCTGTACGCGCCTGCACTTCCTTTACCCGCTCCAGATGCTCGATGCGCTCGGCCAGCGTTTCGCCAATGCCGTACATCATCGTCACGGAGGTCTTCATCCCTTCCTGGTGCGCGATCTCCATGATCTCGAGCCACCGGTCGGCGCCCGCCTTCTTCTTCGCGACCTGGTCGCGCACGCGCTGTACAAGAATCTCGCCGCCACCGCCGGGAATGGAATTCAGCCCCGCCTTGATGAGCTCACGTATCACTTCACGTGCGTCCATGCGATACAGCTTTGCCCAGAAGTCCACTTCGCTGGGGCTGAAGCCGTGCACGTGGATGGGATGATTGCGCTTGATGTACCTGAGCAGGTCGAGATACCACTCGAACGGGATGTACGGATTGTGCCCACCCTGCATGAGGATCTGCACGCCACCCAATGCCTTGGCTTCGTCGATCTTTGCGCCGATCTGCTCGTACGACAGCGTCCATCCCTCGGCGTCCTTCGGACGGCGATAGAAGGCGCAGAATCCGCAGTCAGCCACACACACGTTGGTGTAGTTGATGTTTCGGTCCACGATGTACGTGACCGTGTTGTGCGGGTGGAGCTGTTGTCGCACACGATCCGCCTCGGCGCCCAGCTCGAGGAGTGAAGCGTTGGTGTAGAAGTCGAGTATGTCGCGCATATAGTTAGCTCTCGGTGTCATCTTCGCTGTCATCCCGCAGTCGCGAAGCGACTGTCGGGATCTACCATCCCGTTCATTTCACCAATATTGGTGCAAAGCCCCTTACAGTAGATCCCGACACGCGCGCAGCGCGTGCGGGATGACAGCCTATGAAGATGAGAACGGTGTCATCCCGCAGTCGCGAAGCGACTGTCGGGATCTATCGTACCGTTCCTTTCGCCAATATTGGTGCAAAGCCCCTTACAGTAGATCCCGACACGCGCACAGCGCATGCGGGATGACAGGTATGAAGATGAAGCGGTGTCATCCCGCAGTCGCGAAGCGACTGTCGGGACATAACGTACCGTTCTTTTTGGCAATACAGGTGCAGAGTACCGTATGGTAGATCCCGACACGCGCACAGCGCGTGCGGGGTGACAATCCCACGTGACATCCACTTACGCCGCCGGAAGGAACGCCAGCGACCCATCCGGCACGCGCCCACTCGCCGCAAGCTTGCCAAAGAATGTTGTCAGCCCCGCCAGGTGCTCGTACCGCAGCCCATAGTCCAGACCCGAAAGATATTCCAGCGCCGCCGGCTCGGACACACCGGTCGCTGCCGCCGCCTGCACCGACAGCTCCTCCAGATGCAGCAGCCCCCAGTCCCGCGACTGGATCAGCTGCGCATGCACCGCCAGCGACGCCTGCACCGGTGTCGTCCGCTGTGCCACCCACACCGCAAATACGAACGGCAGCCCAGTCCACTCCTTCCAGACCGAGCCGAGATCGTAGACATACGGATAGTCCGCCGCCAGCGCACTCGCACCGGATGTGAGCGTCAACGCCGCATCACCAATGATCAACCGCGCCTCGTGCGGCTCCGCCGTCGAACGCTCCAGGTCCGCGATCTCCGCGTTGGACGGAACGTAGGTCGGCGCCGACTTCCACACATTCTCGAACATCAGCCGCAACAGGGCAACACTCGTCATCGACGACCGGCTCACCAGCACCCGGCTGCCACCCAACGCCTCCGCTGGCCTGCGTGAGAACAGCATCACCGACCGCACCGGCCCGTCACACGAAATGGAGACGTCGGGCAGCAGGAGATACCGCGCTGCATCACGCGCATACTCCACCGCGGAGATCACGCTGACGTCCAGCGCGCCCTCGGCCATGGCGTTGTTGAGCGCCGTGGGCACGCCGTCCACGAGGTCCGCATCCAGCGACACGATCTTCCGGTCAATCGCCCCGTACACCGGGTAGCAGTTGATGTACGGAATCCGCCCGACGCGCACGCCTACGCCGCCTCGGCGCGCGGTGGATCGTCGAAGTTCCTGATCACGTGGTAGAACGAATCACGTTCGGCGGGCACCTTGCCTGCACCGCGAATGATCCGCACCAGCTCGCCCAGGCTCATCGCCTGCGCCGTGTGCGCACCCGCTTCGTGATAGATCTTCTCGCGCACCACCGTGCCCTCGAGGTCATTCACGCCAAAGTCGAGCGACAGCTGCGAGATCGCCGGCGTCACCATGATCCAGTGCGACTTCACGTGGTCGAAGTTGTCGAGGAACAGGCGGCCCACCGCGAGATTCTTGAGATCGTCAAAGCCCGTCGTCGCCGTGCCCGTGCGGCCAAGCTCCGCACCCAGCTCATTGTTGTCCGGGTGATACGCGAGCGGGATGTAGGCAAGGTATCCGCCCGTGTCGTCCTGCAGGTCGCGCAGCATGCCAAGGTGGTTCATGCGGTCCTCGTATGATTCCACGTGCCCGTAGAGCATTGTGCAGTTCGTGCGAATGCCCAGCTCGTGCGCCGTACGGTGCACCTCGATGTACTCCGTGCCCGACAACTTTTTCTCGGCGATCGTGGCGCGCACGCCGGGGCTGAACACTTCGGCGCCGCCGCCGGGCATCGTGTCCAGGCCGGCCTCGCGGAGACGCGACAGCACGTCGCGCACCGACATCTTGTCGATGCGCGCGATGTGCGCGATCTCCACCGCGGTGAGCGCCTTGATGTGCACCTGCGGATGCCGCTCCTTGAGTCCACGGAACATCTCGTCGTAGTACGCAAAGCCCGCCTGCATGTCGAGACCGCCCACGATGTGGAACTCGCGCGTCATGTTCGCGTCCACCTTCGCGGCTTCTTCCCACACCTGCTCCATCGTGTAGCGATACGCGCCCGCTTCCTTGGGCAGGCGTGCATAGGAGCAGAACACGCACGTCTTGCGCAGGATGCAGACGTTGGTGGGGTTGATGTGCTGGTTCGCCGCGAACGTGACGACGTCGCCGTGTTTCGCGCGGTTCACCGCACTCGCCATCACACCGATGCCGAGCAGGTCGCCGGAGTGGAACAGGAGCGCACCATCGGCCTGGGTGAGGCGCTCACCCGCCAGCACCTTGTCCGCGACGGGCAGGAGCAGCGGGTCCGAGACCCGTGAGCGGTCGAACGAGACTGCGAGAGGCACCGCGTTACTCCTGATAGCGCTTGACGACGATGGAGACGTTGTGTCCACCAAAACCGGCGCTGTTGCTCAACGCCGCGCGAACGTCGCGCTTCTGCGCCGTGTTCGGCGTGAAGTTGAGCTCACCACACTCCGGATCGGGCGTGAAGTAGTTGATCGTGGGCGGTACGATGGAATCCCGAATGGCCAGCGTGGCCGCAATGCATTCGATGCCGCCTGCGGCGCCGAGCATGTGGCCGGTCATCGACTTGGTGCTCGAGATGTTGATGCGCTTGGCATCATCGCCGAACACGGTCGCAATTGCCTGCGCCTCGTTGGAGTCGTTGAGCGGCGTGGATGTGCCATGCGCGTTCACGTAATCCACGTCGGCCGGCGTAAGCCCCGCGTCACCGAGTGCACCGCGCATCGCGCGCTGCAGTCCTTCGTGCTGCGGCAACTGCCCGGTAAGGTGATAGGCGTCGCCCGTGGCGCGATAGCCGGACATCTCGCCGTAGATCCGTGCGCCGCGTGCGAGCGCGTGCTCGAGTGACTCGAGGATGATGATGCCCGCGCCTTCGCCCATGACGAAGCCGTCGCGGTCCTTGTCGAACGGGCGCGATGCCGTCTTCGGATCGTCATTCCGCTCGGAGAGCGCCGTCATGTTTGCAAACCCGCCAATCGACATCGCCGTCACGGCCGCTTCGGAACCGCCGCAGATCATGACGTCGGCGTCTCCGTATTGAATGGTGCGGAACGCGTCGCCGATGGCGTGCGCGCTGGTGGCGCAGGCCGACACGGTGGCGTAGTTGGGGCCACGCGCATTGAAGCGCATGGAGATGACGCCGGCCGCGATGTCCGCAATGAACATCGGGATGAAGAACGGGCTGATCTTGCTCTGCCCGCGCTCGCGGTAGATGTCGTGCTGGTCTTCGAAGCTCTTGAGTCCACCAATGCCGCTGCCGACGATCACGCCCATGCGGTCGTTGTCGACGTTGGTGCTGGTGAGCCCTGCGTCCGCCATCGCCTCGACCGAGGCGGCGACGGCGTACTGCGTGTACGGGTCCGCGCGCTTGGCTTCCTTCCGCTCCATCGACTTGAGCGGATCGAAATCCTTCAACTCGCAGGCGAAGCGTACGGGAAACTGGGACGCATCGAACTTGGTGATGTTCGCTGCCCCCGACACGCCGTCCAGCATAGCGCGCCAAGTCGTCGCCACATCGTTGCCGATGGGCGTTACGGCACCAAGACCGGTGACGACGACCCGACGTCGCATTACGCGCCCACCTTGCTGTTCAGGTACGCAACGGCGTCTCCGACCGTCCGCAGCTTCTCTGCGTCTTCGTCGGGGATGTCGATGTTGAATTCCTTTTCGAATTCCATGACGAGCTCGACGATGTCGAGGCTGTCAGCCCCAAGATCCTCGATGAAGCTGGCTTCGTCGGTCATCTTGTCGCGCTCGACGCCGAGCTCCTTTTCGATGATGTCGCGGACCTTCTTGGCGTTGTCGGCCATTGAACTGGCTCCTGTGGGGTGAGAACTGTGGAAAGTTAGCGAAAGTCGTCCGAATTTGTCACTCGTGTCTGACGTCCTGAGCGGAGCGAGGACCTGCTTCCTACATCTGCTCTTACATCACCATGCCGCCGTCCACCACCAGCACCTGGCCCGTGATGTAAGACGCCGCGTCCGACGCGAGAAATACCACCATCCCGGCAATGTCCTGCGGGCTGCCCAGCCGGTCCAGCGGAATCTGGCCGGAGAGTGCCGCCCGTGCCTCGGGCGTCATGGCCGCCGTCATGTCGGTCTCGATGAAGCCCGGTGCCACCGCATTGACCAGGATATTGCGCGAGCCCAACTCCTTGGCGACCGACTTGGTGAGGCCAATGAGCCCAGCCGTGCTCGCCGCGTAGTTCGCCTGGCCCTTGTTGCCGGTGATGCCCACGATGCTGGCGATGTTGATGATCCGCCCCCACCGCCGCTTCATCATGCCCCGCGCCGCCGCGCGAATGGCGACGAACGCGCCGCGGAGGTTGGCGTCCATCACCGTATCCCAGTCGTCGTCCTTGATGCGGAACAGGATGTTGTCGCGCGTGAGGCCGGCGTTGTTGACGAGGATGTCGATCTGGCCGAACGCCGCTTCAACCGCCTCCACCAGCGCGACGACCGACGCCGGGTCGCCGACGTCCGCGCCAAACCCCTGCGCGCCCCTGCCAATCGTCTCGGCCGCCTCGGCCGCCCTGGCCTGGTCGCGCCCGACCACCGCGACCCGCGCGCCTGCAGCCGCGAGGTTCTCCGCGATCGCCCGGCCGATGCCGCGCGTGCTGCCCGTCACGAGCGCCGTGCGCCCGGTGAGGTCAATCTTCATGAGGCTCTCCGCATGACGGTTCGGTTGTCATCCCGCATGAGCGCAGCGAATGTCGGGAAATACCGTCCCGTGTTCGTGGCCAGCCCCGGGCGCACCGATAGTATCTCCCGACAGGTGCTCCCCTTGTCATCCCGCATGAGCGAAGCGAATGTCGGGAAATACTGTTCCGTGCTCGTGGCCAGTTCAGCGCGCACCCGTAGTATCTCCCGACAGGTGCTCCGCACCTGCGGGATGACAGTCTGGGTGCTCCGCACCTGCGGGATGACAGTCTGGGTGCTCCGCACCTGCGGGATGACAGTCTGGGTGCTCCGCACCTGCGGGATGACAGTCTGGGTGCTCCGCACCTGCGGGATGACAGTATGGGTGCTCAACACCTGCGTGATGACAGCCCCCCTCACGCCGACACCGCCGCCATCAACGCATCCACATCAGCCGCCGTCCCGCACGCCACCACATTCACCGCCGGCGCAATCTTCTTCATCAGCCCCTTGAGCACCGACCCCGGCCCCATCTCCACATACACAGCCTCGGGATGCAGCGTCGTCAGCGACTCCATCTCGCGCACCCACTGCACCGGCGACGTCAACTGTTCCACGAGCAGCCGACGCGCAAGTGCCGCATCCCGAATGGGTTGCGATGTCACGTTCGAGTACACTGGAAAGCGCGGGTTGGCGAAATGCGCCAGCTCGAGCGCCGCAGCAAGACCAGCCGCCGCCTCCGCCATCAGGGGCGAATGGAACGCACCACTCACATTCAACCGGATGGCGCGCTTCGCCCCATGCTCCTTCGCGAGGAGCATCGCCCGCTCCACACAGCCCACCTCTCCACTGATCACGAGCTGTCCCGGGCAGTTGTAGTTCGCCGGCACGACCACCCCATCCGTCGACGAGATCGCACACAGCTCATCGGCCGGAATGTCCATGTCGCCAAGGATCGCGGCCATGGCCCCGGGCCGGCGCTGGCCCGCCTCGTACATCAGCGAGCCACGCGTGCGCACCAGCTGCACGGCCTCGGGAAGCGCGAGCGCGTCGGCCGCATGATACGCCGTGAACTCGCCGAGCGAGTGTCCGGCGGCCGCCACGACCTGGCTCCCGATCGCATCACGAACCACGGCCCACACTGCGGCGCCATGGGTGAGCAGCGCCGGCTGCGCATTGATGGTCTTCGTCAACTCCTCGGCGGAACCGGCCATGAGGACGTCAAAGAATTCCTCGCCAATCGTTTCGCCCGCCGCGGTGAATACCGCCCGCGCCGCCGGATACACGGCGCACAGATCCTGCCCCATGCCAGGCACCTGAGACCCCTGCCCCGGGAACAGCAGCACGACGTCTCTCATCTCAGAACCGGACGACCATGGAGCCCCACGTGAACCCCGCCCCGAAGGCCACGAGGAGCGCCGTTGTCCCTTCCTTCACCCGCCCCGATTCCACCGCCTCGTCGAGCGCGATGGGAATGGACGCGGACGAGGTGTTCCCATACCGGTCCACGTTCACGAAGACCTTTTCCATGGGCACGTTCGCATACTTCGCCGTGGACTCGATGATACGGATGTTCGCCTGGTGCGGGATCAGGATGTCGATGTCGTCGGCGCGAAGCTTGGCCCCATCGAGCGCACGCTCGCACGCTTCGCTCATGGAGCGCACGGCGTGCCGGAAGGTCTCGCGGCCCGCCATGCGCACATAGCTCGACCGGTCGTCGAGCACATCCTGGCTGAACGGATGCTTCGCGCCGCCGCTGGGGCGCCACAGCAGCTCCGCCAGCGTGCCATCGCTCCGGATGAACGTGCTCAGGATGCCCTTCGTCGCCTGCGACTTGTTGCGCTTGAGGACGACGGCACCCGCGCCGTCGCCGAACAGGATGCACGTGGAGCGGTCCTGCCAGTCCACGATGGAGCTCATTTTTTCCGCACCAACCACGAGCGCAGTCTGAATGACACCGGAGTGCATCAGCCCTTCGGCCACTGTCATCCCGTAGATCCAGCCCGTGCATGCGGCCGACACATCGAACGCGGCGGCCCGCGTGGCGCCAAGCTCGGCCTGGAGGTCCACCGCCGTGGACGGAAGCAGCCGGTCGGGGGTGGCGGTACTCATGACGATGGCGTCGATCTCGCCGGGGGCGACACCCGCCCGCGCCATTGCCGTGCGCGCGGCGTCGGCCGCCATGCTGCACGTCGATTCCGAATCGCTCGCAATGCGCCGTTCCATGATGCCCGTGCGCTCCACGATCCATTCGTGGCTGGTATCGATGCCCAGCGCCGCGAAATCGTGGTTCGTCATCACACGCGCCGGAATGCCCCGTCCCGTGCCGGCGATGTACGCAATGGGACGCTTCATTCGACGTCGCCCTCGGACGCGGCCGCGAGCCGCTCGCCGATGATGTCGTTCATGCCGCTCCTGACAGCCTGCGCCGCGGCCTTGACCGCATTCTTGATCGCCCGCGGCGACGACTTGCCGTGGGCAATGATGCTCACGCCGCGAACGCCCAGGAGCGGGGCTCCGCCGTGCTCCGAGTAGTCGAGGTGCCTGAGTCCCGCCTCGAGCTTGTCCTTGTCGATGCCGGCCCTGGTCAGCGTCTCTAGCATGAGGGGCGCAATGCCCTCGTAGAACTTGAGGAGCACGTTGCCCACGAACCCGTCGCAGACCGCGACGTCGAGATCATGCTGCTCCGTGCCGCCGGCGGGGAGATCGCGTCCTTCCACGTTGCCGATGAAGTTCAATCCGGAGGCCACGAGGAGCTGGTGCGCCTCCTTCGTGACGGCGTTCCCCTTCTCGGCTTCCTCGCCGATGCTCAGCAGGCCCACCGACGGGTTTGGCCGGCCAAGCACGCACTCCGCGTAGGTGGCGCCCAGTCGCGCGAATTGAACGAGCTCTGTGGCGGAGCAGTCGACGTTGGCGCCGCAGTCCAGGACGACCACCGTTTTCCGGAGCGAGGGGAAGAACGTGGCGATGGCGGGCCGCTTGACGCCGGTGTGCATGCGGAGCATGACCATGGACATCGCCATTTGCGCGCCCGTGCTGCCTGCGGAGACGAATGCGTCGGAGTGCCCTTCGGACTGCAGGCGCAGCCCGACGGCCATCGAGCTGAGCGGCTTCCCGCGCACGACGGCGCTGGGCTTGTCCGTCATTTCGATGACGTCGGGCGCTTCGACGATCGTGAGGCGATCGCGATGGAGGGCATGCGCGGACAGCTCACCTGCGAGCAGCTCGCGCACCTGTGCGTCGACGACGGCCGTCTGGCCGACGAGTTGAATGCTGTGAACGGGATCGAGCTCGGCGAGCGCCAGGAGCGCGCCTGCTACGGTCGCCCGGGGAGCAAAATCGCCCCCCATGGCGTCCAACGCGATCCTCGCCAAGGTCAGGCTTCCTTGGCCGCTACTCGCTGCTCACCGGCATAATATCCACACTCTGCGCACACGTGATGCGGACGCTTCATGGCCTGGCACCGTGGACACTTCTGAATCACGATTGCCGGCGCGACCTTGTGCGTGTTGCGGGCGCGCTTCTTTCGCTTGCTGGTTCTGCGCTTCGGGACGGCCATTGTTCTGGTCGGAAAAGGATAAGGAGCCGGGAGCTCAGCCGTTCGCGGCTGAGGCGGACATGCACTCGCACGGACCGAGGTTCAGCTCGGCCCCGCACGTGGGACACAGTCCTTTGCAGTCTTCCCGGCACAACGCGTAGCCTGGAACGTTCAATAACCACTGCTCACGCAACGCGGGGCGCAGATCGAGATCTGGCTTCCGGTCGTCGAGCAGAAAGACATCAGGGTCGTCCTCGACGCCCTCCGTCCCCGCTTCCGCGAAGATGAGGTGCGCTTCGTCCGAGACGTGACTTCCAGCACTGCCCAGACAGCGGCTGCACTCGATGGACACATCCCCCTCGATGGTGCCATGCCAGTAGAACCGGCCCGGCCCCGCCGACGACAAGCGCCCCTTCACATGAAGAGGCGTCGACGGCTTCGGGTCCCCGTCCAACCACACCGGATCGTCCACCGCCAACTGGTCATCAACGGTGACAGCGTGCTCGGTCAGCGACCGAATGTCAAAGGACAGCATAGCCGTTAAAACTACTTGTGTCCGTTGGACTTATCAAGCCTTTCCCGGCCATGTAGTTAGCCGACTCGGACTATCCGAACAGCAGCTCGGTCTCGGAAAAGAAAAAGCGCGATTCGCGCGCGGCATTCTCATCCGAGTCGGACGCATGAATCGCATTCCGGCCCTTCGACTCGGCATAGAGCTTCCGCACCGTCCCCTCAGCGGCCTCGGCCGGATCCGTCGCGCCAATCGCATCACGCAGCGCCAGCACGGCGTTGTCCTTTTCCAGGACGAGCGGCATGCACGGACCGCTGGTCATGAACTCCACCAACTCGCCGTAGAACGGACGAGCGCTGTGCACCGCATAGAACTCCCCCGCCTGCTTCTGGGTCAGGTGCATCACGCGCGCCGCCTTGACCTTGAAGCCCTTTTCCTCCAACAGCGCGATGATCTTGCCGGCCTTGTCGGCGCCAAAGGCGTCCGGCTTGACGATCGTGAGTGTGGTATTTCCAGCCATATGAGTGCTCCGTGAGTTTCGTTTGTGAATACAGATCTTCAAAATAATTGAACCACAGAGGACACAGAGGGCGCAGAGGAAAAGCACAAAAAGCCGTTGCAGTTCCTCTGTGTCCTCTGTGGTTCAAAATCTTTTGTAGTTCATGACGTGAGAACCTACTTCATTCTTTCGCGCAGCAGTCCCACGAAGTCGATCGGCCGCTTCGCCACACCCATCCCGGCCTTCTCGAACGACTCGATCTTCTCCGCCGCCGTTCCCGCAGACCCGGAAATGATCGCGCCCGCGTGACCCATCCGGCGTCCCGGCGGCGCCGTCTGGCCGGCAATGAAGCCAACCACCGGCTTCGTCATGTGCTTCGCCACGAACTCCGCCGCTTCCTGCTCATCCGTGCCGCCAATCTCGCCCATCATCGCCACGGCATGCGTGTTCGGATCCTTCTCGAACGCATCCAGGCAATCGATGAAGTTGGTCCCGTTGATCGGATCGCCACCAATGCCCACGCACGACGACTGCCCCATCCCTGCGCGCGTGAGCTGGTAGACGATCTCATACGTCAACGTCCCCGAGCGCGACACCACGCCAATGTTGCCCGGCGTGCAGATGCGCCCCGGAATGATGCCCACCTTGCTCTGGCCCGGCGTGATCAAGCCAGGACAGTTGGGGCCGAGCAGTCGCGCGCCCTTCTCCTTCACGAACGGATAGACGCGTGTCATGTCCAGCACCGGCACGCCTTCCGTGATGCAGACGATGAACTTGATGCCGGCGTCCGCGGCTTCCATCATCGCGTCGGCCGCGTACATGGGCGGCACGTAGATCACCGACGTGTTCGCACCGGTCTCACGAGCCGCCTCGGCCACCGTGTTGAACACCGGCACCGTGTCGTCGAACTTCTGGCCGCCTTTGCCCGGCGTCACGCCGCCAACCACCTTGGTGCCGTACTCGATCATCTGGCGCGTGTGGAACCCACCATCGCGGCCGGTGATGCCCTGGACGATCAGCGTCGTGCTATTGTCGATGAAGATGCTCATGCCGCCTTTCCTCCCTTCGCGAGTGCGACCGCTTTCTGCACCGCTTCATCCATGTCGGACGACGCGCTGAAGCCGTTGTCGGCGAGAATCTTCAATGCGATTTCCTC
>JAQBPY010000315.1 GCA_028287285.1 Gemmatimonadota bacterium | reverse complement strand
ATTGTTGAGCGTCACGATGCTCGGCTCGGCCTGAAGATCGGCGAGTCGAACTTCCTGGAGCGCGTCGAGAAAGCTGGTCAGCTGAAACTTGCCGAGCGCGGTCGAGAAGACCACCTGGAGCGCGGGATTCACGACGCGGGCGTTCGCGTTGGCGATTGCCGACAGCGCGTTACCGCCGAGCAGAACGCGGTCGCCGCTGAGGGGCGTGCCGCCACCAAGAGCGTCAGGAACGCCGTCGCCGTTCGTATCGACCGGCTGGAGCGTGGACGGATCCACGCGCTTCACGAGCTGGCTGAAGAACTGATCGGAGCCGGTGCCGAGGTCGTAAGAGAGCCCGATATCTTCGATGTTTGTTCTGTTGACGAAGATGATCTTGGCCTTGATCCCGACCTGTGGCGTGCGAACGTCGAGGTTTCTCACATACTGTAGAACATCGGCGAGGCGCGAAGCCGTCTCCGTGATGATAAGCGTGTTGGTGACGCTGTCCGCGGCCACGAGCCCGCGCGCCGCGCAACTTGGACGACCGAGGTTGATGACGTTACCGCTCGACGGTATCTGCGGGCAGTCCTTCTGAAGCAGCTGCTGGATTGTCGGCACGAGGCCGCCGGCGCGCGCGTAATTGATCGAGACGAGCTGAGTAACAAGCGGCTCGGACGCCTGGCGGTTCAGGATGTTCGCGTAGCTGTCTACGGTGATGATCCCGGACACGGCATCTTCCGACGCGGCCAGTCCCTGACCTGAAAGGATGGCACGCAAGGCGACATCCCACGGTTGGTTGCGGATCTCAGCGGTGACTGTGCCCGCTACGTCCTTGCCCACGACGATCGTCCGCCCGGACAACGCGGCGAAGGAAGCGATGACGTCGCGGATGTCCGTGTCCTGAAAGGTTACGTTGATGAGAGGCTGTTGCGATTGCTGCGCCTGCGAGAAGAGCGCAACCGGAACGTCATCCGTGCGCGCTGGCCTTGCGCGTGCGCGCGGAGGAGCCGGCCGATCGTACTGTGGCTGTGGCTCGGCCTGTATTTGCTGTGGCTCAGCCTGTGTTTGCTGTGGCTCGACTTGCGCCGACTGTGATTCAACCTGGGCGACCACTTTGGGGGGCGTCGTGTGCACCGAAGCCGTAGCGACTGCAGAAGGCACTTTCGTGACGTCGGCCGCGGCGCTGACTGCGTGCGTTGCCGGAGGGGTCGGCGCCGCTACATAACCATCCTTGTTGGAGGACCACGAGGAATATTCCGTGGTCTTTCCGCCAGAGAAGGTCAGGCGTACTTCACTATCGCTGCGCTTTACATCGTATGAGTGCTTCGCATCCAGATCGATGACGACGCGGACGACGTTGGGACGAAACTGAGAGTACCGAATGTTCGTGATGCCGCCGCGCGAGATTTTGTCGTAGCTGCGCTGCGCCATTGCCAGGCTGGCTCCTTTCAGATCGACCACAACCCGGGCGGGCGTTTCGAGCGTGAAGTTCTGCACGTCCACAGCTGCGTTGATCCCGATCACCACTTCAGTCTTCCCGGATGACGGGACTACACTGAGTGAGTGAACGGTCGCTGCCGCGTGGGGCAGAAACAGGAGCGCTGCAGCTGGCAGCGCTTTAAGAAAGCTCATTGGCGGGGCCTCATTTTGGTCGAATCGATTACGAACGGCAGGATTTCCTGACGGCTGTAACCGAACTCTTCAATCGTAAAAATCACAGCCTTCTCCTGGATAGCGGCGACCCGCATTCTGCCGATCGTCTGTCCAACTCTCACCTTGTACTGCTCTTTAGACGTGATATCCCGCAAAACCGCAACAGAGTTTTGGCCTCGCGGATCGAACGCCACCGCCACCAGCTTGAGGTCGTTCAGAAGGGGACGCAGATCCGACGTTGTGAGCAGCGAAACGAAGGGATCGCGGCGTCCATCTCCAGCGTACTGAAACACTTCGCGGTTGATCAGCACCTTCGGGCCGGGATCGGCCGGAAGCGGAGCGGGAAGCGGCGCGGGCGTCGGCGCCTTGGCGGTCGCCGCGCTGGGCCCCGCTGGTTTGGCGGTGTTTTTTGTGTTCGGTCTTGGCGCTGCCTGCGCGCGGGCCTGAGCGGACGCGCCGCTCGCCAGCACAGCCACCAGCACGAGCGCGAATGAGACTGAGCGCTGCATTATTTCACCGCCGTGGGCGAAACGTAAGCCGTCGTGCGAGCAACATAGGTCTGCACCTGGAACTCCGTGTCGACGAGCGATTCTCCCTTCCTCGCGCGTGCCTTTGTCCTGTCGGCGCTCGGATGCAGCCTGATCGCCATCGTCACGGGCGCGATGATGCGGCTCAGCGAGCCGACGTTGCTCAGGAACTGGCCCACCGGGTGATAGCCGCCGATGACCGCTAGCTTGTAGCGGTAGGTATCGAACTGCTCGCCCGCGAGAACGGGCATTGGCTCGACGGTCGCCAGATCGAGGCCGACGCGGCGTGCCGCGGTCGAGATATCCTCGAGCAGCGCTGGAACCTCGTTGCTCCTCGGCACGAGCTGCCGCATCACTTTGAGGCTCTGATCGTACTCGGCCGACTGGGCCCGCAATTTCTGCAGGCTTCCCTGAGCGATGTCGGCGCGGGCTTCCTGATTTCTCTTGTTCAGTGAATCGACATGAGCCGCCATGACTGTCAGCTCAGCGGCTCTGGGCTTGTAAAGGAAATACCAGTAAGCGCCAAGGAGCGCCACGGCGAGAGCACCGAGCGCAACATATTGCTTTTCCTTATTGGTCAGATTTTCGCCGATGGCCATGTTAGTGTACCGCCGAGACTACGAGAGGAACCGTCTTTATCGCGAAGGACGGAGGAGTTTGAGTCTCCGCCTCGAGAGTGAACTCCGTGACTTCCTTTCCTTCGGCCTGAACGAGATCGGACCTGGAGAGCTGCACATTCTGAATGAACGGCGATGCCTCGAGGGATTTCATGAAGCGCGTGAGCGCCTGAATGTCCACCGTGTGTCCGACGATCTTGAACTTGATGTCCTTCGCCGATGCGAGCAGCGAATCGGATCTCGCCTTTTTGGCCAGGTTTCGCGCGGCTGCCTGCTGTTTCTGCGACTTGGTCGTATCGTTGGCGACTTTCCGCGCGCTGGTATCGGCGACGGCCGCGCTGGGGGGCAGACTCGTCTGCGTGATTTCCGTATGCCACGTGTATTGCGGCAGCGCGTTTGATATTTAGTACATCAGATG
>JAQBPY010000281.1 GCA_028287285.1 Gemmatimonadota bacterium | reverse complement strand
GCTTCGCGCACACGCACGCGCGAACCACGCGTCAACTGCCGGGGGTAACGATGGCGAGACTTCGCTTGGCCTGGGCGTTGGGAGTGTGTGGATTGCCAGCGCGACGGCCCCGGTTGCTTCACCCGGGAACGGCCGGCGACCCGTAAGGCATTCAAACGTCAACACGCCCAGCGCCCAAACGTCCGTTCGCGCGTCGATCGATGTCGAGCCCACGATTTGCTCCGGGCTCATGTACGCGGGCGTTCCGACTGCCGTTCCGGAAGCTGTCCCAGAAGGTTGAGTCGTCGATCGAGCGATCCCGAAGTCCAGGAGCTTCACGATGACCTCGTCCTCCGGCTCGCAAAGGAACACATTCGACGGTTTCACGTCGCGATGGATGATGCCCGCGGCGTGCGCCTTTTCGAGCGCCCTCGCCACCTGACGCGCGACGCGAAGCACGGTCCGAGGCTCGAGCGATCTCCGCTCGCGCAGGAGCGCGTCGAGATCGCGCCCCTCCAGTTTCTCCATGACGAGAAAGGGCGAGCCGTCCTCCGCCGTTCCGTAGTCGAGGATCCTAACGACATGCGGACTGTTGATTCGAGCCGCGGACGCCGCCTCGCGCGCCAGCCGCTCCACGGAGCGAGCGCGCCCCTGAAGCTCCGGTACGATAAACTTGATGACGACTTCGCCGCCGAGCTCACACCGCTCGGCCAACCAAAGCTCCCCCATCCCGCCTCGCCCCATCGGGCGAATCAGACGAAATTTATCAGCCAGAACGAGCTGGGGCCGTCGTGACACCGCGTAGTGCTCCGAACTCTGTCACAGCCCCTTCAGGCTAGCAATGTGCGTTCACACGGCCCGCCGCCCCGCCTCGCGCTTCATGACCCGGGCTTGCCGGTCGAGCCGCTTCGCGACCAGCACGGCAAGCGCCGAGCCGACGCCACGTGCGCGATCGGCACCGCCTTCGTGGTGGCTGCGCATCGACCGTGGCTCTTCGACGCACGAGACCACCGCTCCCGTCGGCATAAAGCGTTCGCACGGACAAGGGCTGTTCCCCGACTGCCGCCGCGTTTCTCGCCACGAACGCAAATTCGCCGGAGGGCGCCTTCGCGCACCGCGCGCTACCGGACGGCACGGTGGGCCGCCTCCGTGCGGCGATCGATGATGTGCGCGCCATCCTCCCACCTACCGTTCGGACAGGTGGACTGGCATCTGCTCGGATGGCTCGTTGAAATGCCTGACAGGTTGGATATGGTTCGATCCGAATGGGGTCCGCACTTCGCCATTGGTGGGCCTTGCCAATACCCCTGCTGGCAGGCGTCCTGTCGTGCGGCGCTTTGCTGGACATACCGAACCGCGATCTCATATCGGAAGACGCATCGATGCTGGATGCTCAATCCGGCAATACCTCGTCTGGTGCGACAGCCGACGTTGGGGTTTCCGACGTTGTGAGCGGAGCCGCCCTCGACGCGACAGATGCGGCGGCCCGTATGAATACAGCCGACAGGGGCTGGGAGCACATGCAAGGATGCGCGACTGATATCGCGGCCGGAGGCGGCAACGTGTACGCGCTAGCATGCCACGATGGGGGGACGAGCGGGGCCGTGATCAAGCTTGGGACCGATGGCAGCTGGATGCCGGATTCCGCAGGTGGGACCGGCGTGCAGATCGCCATCGATCAGGTATCCGGCCGACCTTGGGTCATCAAGGACGATGGCAACGTCTACGAGTCGGATGGCCTCGGGTACGTCGGGCATCCCGGGACGTGTGCAAAGTCGCTCGCCGTTGCGAGCGGCGACGTGTGGGCCATCGCTTGTGGCCCGGATGACCAAGCCGTAAAGCGTCTCTTCAACACGGTCTGGGTGACGGTTCCTGGCCATGCGAGTCAGATCTCCATGGGGAGGTTGATCGACGGTGCGGGAATCACACCATGGGCTCTGCAGAGCTCGGGCAGTAGGGATATCTACTCAAGCACCGGCAACGGCAATTGGATGGCGGAAGGTGCGAATGGGATTTGGATCACCGATAGTTTCGTGGCGGCCATTCCCGGCGGGATCGAAGGCATCTGGGAGTGGGACTACAACGCTCACACGTGGGGATTTGCCCCGAACATTCGGGCCGCTCCCGGTCAAGGCCAAGCGTTGCCGGTGGCACCAATAAAGCAGATCGCGCACTCGGTCACAGACAATCCGAAGGAGCTCTATGCAGTCGATGTCGAGGGCAATATCTATCGCTCTCTCTGAGTCCGCTCACGGCCCCGCCCTTCGCCGTCTACTGCGCTGAGCAAGGTGGTGCGTGCGGCTTCACCTGCCTGCTTCGCGAATTCTTCGCCTCACGCCTCGTCATTTCCTCGGTGGCTGCTCGCCCGCGTGGACGTCGGCTCGTCGGCTGCTCGCCCATTCCACGTGGCGCACTCCCAGCGACCTGATCGTCTCCTCACGTAACCATACTCGGATCGAAGCTGGCGCGCTTCGCCGCCGCGGGCGAGTCTGCGCGCGTGGCGTCGTCTCCTCACTTCCATGTTGCCATTGGCTGAGATGAACGTAACCGTCTGTGGACGGATGGGTGATCCCGAGACGGCCGCTTTTGGGCTTAGTTCGCGGCGGCCCAGGCACCAGGCAGGAGCTCGTCGAGCGCGTTCGCCGGGTGATCTTGGACGCGCGCGAGGACGTCAGCGAGATAGTCGAACGGATTGACCCCGCGCGACTCGCCAGGTGGCGACGAGCGAGTAGAGCCCGACGAGCGACTT
>JAQBPY010000280.1 GCA_028287285.1 Gemmatimonadota bacterium | reverse complement strand
TCGTCATGAGCGCCGCGAAGGACCTGCTTTCAGGTCCTTCGCGGCGCTCATGACGACAGACGCTACGGCGTCAGGTTCTTGATGAAATTCATGAAGGGCTCGCGGTGCGCACTCACGCTGGCGATGGGCCCGTACATCTGTGCGAACATCGTTCCATTTGGCGTCTCGACAATGGCCGCCAGGAGCTCCTGACCGGCCTTGGCCTGTTCAGGCGAGGAGCCCGCGCCAATGCCTCGCGCATAGGTGCCACGGTACTCGGCCAAGGTGATCGGGAAAATGCCCGTGCCCTCGCGCGTGATTTTCTCCACAACGGGCGACCCGTCGGGGTTCGAGAATTGCGCCTTCCACCGTTCGGTATTGGACGCGACGCTGCCGCCCTGCCCCTTGCCGAAAAAGTAGACGACGATCTCCGCTTGCCCTCCGTCCGTGGTCGGCGCAACGAACTCCGCCAGGCGCATGGCGGATGAGGGCGCACGACTCGCCCACGTCGCCGGCACGGTACTCTTGTAGCCCAGCAGCGTGACGGGCTTGGTCTGCGCCGCGAGGATTGCCGGCGCAAGCGCCATGGCGAGAATTGTATTCCGCATTCCCGAATGTACAGCCGCCGGCCGGTAAACGCACCTCTACTCGCTCCGGAAGGCCAACGCAGGCTCGACACTGACCGCTCGCCACACGGGAAGAAGGCTGCCGGCGAGGGTCATGATCACGCAAAGCCCACAGGCCGCTGTAAAGGTGGTTGCATCGCCCGGCGAGATCCCGGCCAGGAGCCCTGACATCGCACGGCCCGCCCCATATGCGAGCCCGAGACCAGGCAATACCCCCAGAGCGGCAAGCCCAAGCCCCTGCCGCATCACCAGCCCCACAATCGCACCGGGCTGCGCTCCCAGCGCCATGCGCACGCTGAACTCATGGGCACGTTGCGACACGGTATAGGCCAGCAGGCCGTGGATCCCGACGGCGGCCAGGAAGAACGCGAGCACGGCGAACGCGCCGATCACCCGCACCTGCATCACGCGCGACGCCGTGCGCTCGGAAACGACTTCCTCCATGCTGCGCACACTGGAGATGGGCTGCAGTGGATCGACCTCGAGCACGATGCGGCGCACCGCCGGGACAATGGCTGTTGGCGAGATGGTTGCCGCCGTCCGGATGACCAGGTCCTTTGGCACATATCCGATGATCGCGCCGTCGGCGACCTGCCTGCTCGGCAGATACACCTGCGGCTCCGCTCCCTGTTCCAGACCGCGCGTGCGAACATCGCCCACTACGCCCACCACGGTCCGCTCGCCCTGTGCGAACTGGAATCGCTTGCCGAGCGGATCGTCTCCAGGAAAGTATTTGCGAGCGAAGGACTCACTCACGACCGCCACAAAGGGAGCGTCCGCGCCGTCCGTCTCTTCGATGTCACGACCGCGGCGCACCGGGATGCGCAGCGCGGAGAAATAGCCTGGCGTCGCAAAGCGAAGGGCGGCCGAGTTGGCGCCCGTTCTCACCCGGGGTTGTCCGGCAAGGGCCACCGGCCAGATGCCGCCTGTCATCGCCATGGGAAGCCCCGTCACGTACGCGGCACTTTCCACGCCTGGCAATGCTCGCACACTCGCAAGAACGCGTGAATAGAACTGTACGCGCCGCTCCGTCGTGTCGTACGGCGGAATGGGTAACGCCGTCCGCATCGTGAGCACGTTCTCCGGGCGAAAGCCGGGATCAACCTCATGCAACCGGTTCAGGGCACGCATAAGGAGCCCGCCCGACACCAGCAGCACAACGGTGAGGGCCACCTCGCAGACGACCAGCGCACTGCGCAGCCGCGCGCGCTGTCCGCCGCCGGCGCGCGATCCCTCGCGCAGGGCGCTCAGATTCGTCTGACCAGTGGCACGAACGGCGGGAAACACGCCGATGCACAGTCCGGTGAGCGCCGTGGTCAGCGCGGCGAACAACAGCACGCGCGTATCGACGCTCGGCACCGCGGCAATGGGCAAGGTCGCAGGAACGAGGCTCGCCAGCAGCGGCACTGCCACCACCGCGATCACGATGCCCAGCGCGCCTCCACACACGGAGATCACGAGACTCTCGGTAACGAGCTGTCGCACGAGTCGTGCGCGGCCTGCGCCGAGTGCGACACGCACGTCGAATTCTCGGCGGCGCGCCAGTGACCGTGCGATCAACAATCCGGCAAGGTTCGCACATGCCAGGAGGAGCACGCAGAGCGCCGCGCCACAGAGTGCCAGCAACAGCAGGCGGGACTGTCCGTTGGTCTCGCTCTGCAGCGCGAACACCGACGCGCCTACGTTCGCGTTGTCTTCCGGATATGCGCGCTCGAGCTGCCGTGCAATCAAACGCATCTCGGATTGTGCCTGCTTCAGCGTGATACCGCGCTTCAGGCGGCCAATGACCTCGAACCAGTTGTCGCCGCGCTGCGTGCTCGCGAGATCCGTCGCGGACATTGGCGTCCAGAGCGCGATGTCGCGGTTGGGAAACCGGAAATCTGGGGGCATGACGCCGATCACGACATGCGGCAGGCCATCCAGAATGATCGTGCCGCCAAGCACGCCCCGGTCCGCGCCAAAGCTCTTCTGCCACAGCGCGTGGCTGAGAATGACACTGCCTTCTTCGCCATCCGTGAATACGCGCCCGAAAGCTGCGTGCACCCCTAGCACAGGGAGCAGGTCTGCCGTGACGGCGATACCGGCGAGCCGTTGCGGCTCGCCGCGTCCGGTGAGGTTGAATGCCGTGGGATGATAGGCACCCATTGCCTCGAACGACGTCGCCATTGCCTTCCAGTCACGGTAGTTGGGAGCCGACGGCTCCAACCGGTATCCGCCCGGCGGACTCTCCCAGATCTTCACGAGACGCCCCGGATCAGCGAACGGAAGGGGCCTGAGCAGCACGAAGTCGGCAACGCTGAAGGCGGCCGTGTTGGCGCCAATGCCAAGGGCAGTCACGAGTATCGCGGTGAGCGCGAAGCCTGGTGAGCGGCGAAGCGTGCGCACCGTGAACCGGACGTCCTGCAGAAGCTCGTCGAGCCGCTCAACGGCCTGGATGCGTTTCTCCCGGCGTACTGCGGAATGGCGGAGTTGGGCCCGGGCATCACTGATGGGGGCACCCACTCGCTCGAGCGCCCTGATGCGAGCCTCGTCGGGTGATGCGCCTCGTGCGATCAGGTGCTCCACCCGTTCGGTGATCAGCGCCTCGAGCTCGCTGTCGGCATCGCGGTGTGCCGTGTCTGGACGGGGTACGGCGAGCCGGAAAAGGCGCCGCACGCCGACGCGAATGTCGCGCATCGTCATCGGGTGGCAGTGCGCGCCGAAAGGACGCTCGTGAGCGCCTTCACGTGATCCGCGAGTGCGCGCGATTCCGTCCGAAGATGCGCGCGTCCCGTTGCGGTCATCTGGTAGTAGCGCGCGCGCCGCTCGTTTTTCGTGATGCCCCAGTCTGCGGCCACGAGTTGGCGTTCTTCCATCCTGTGGAGCGCCTGCAGCAGCGCCGCATCGCCGATGACCAGGTGCCCCGACGACCGCTCCTCGAGCCAGCGCGCGATCTCGAACCCGTGCATCGGCCCCCACGAAAGGGCCTTGAGCACCAGGACGTCGAGTGTGCCTTTCAGCAGAGCCATGTCATTGTTCTCCCAAG
Source organism: Gemmatimonadota bacterium (assembly GCA_028287285.1). Taxonomy (GTDB): domain Bacteria; phylum Gemmatimonadota; class Gemmatimonadetes; order Gemmatimonadales; family Gemmatimonadaceae; genus AG11. The sequence continues at coordinate 6,198 of JAQBPY010000280.1, read as the reverse complement.
AGTCTTGGGGTAGACACTGGGATGAGACGAAGGGTTGGGTCCGACGAATACTTTAGACTGTCATCCCGCAGGAGCGAAGCGACTGGCGGGAGCTGCTGTCCCGTCCTGGGGAGTTCGGGGCGCGGAAAGTATGGCCCGACACTCGTTCGCTTCGCTCGCGTCCTGCGGGATGACAGCTAACTGAACAGCATTGCCACTAGTGACCGCTCTTTCGCGCTTCACGAACGGCCGCGGTCAACGCCGGCACGACTTCCAGCACGTCACCGACAATCCCATAATCGGCAACCTTGAAGATGGGCGCTTCCTTGTCCTTGTTGATCGCCACGATCGTACGCGACGTTCGCATGCCGGCAAGATGCTGAATGGCGCCCGAGATACCAACGGCGACATAGAGCTGCGGGCTCACCAGGCGGCCGGTCTGGCCGATCTGATCGCTGTGCGGACGCCAGCCGTCGTCCGTGACGGCACGCGTGGCGCCGACCGCCGCGTTGCCGAAGGCATCGGCGAGATCTTCAACGAGCTTGAAGTTCTCCGCCGCCTTGAGACCGCGCCCCCCGGAAATGATCACCGGTGCGTCGCCGAGATCGGGGCGGCCTTTTGCGCCTTCCTTCACCTCGGTCACGGTCACGGTTGCCGTGGTCGCGGCGACGGCGGGCAGGGACTCGGCACGTCCGGCCTTTTGCGAGCCCGCAGCCGTGAATGCACCGGGCCGAACGCTCAGCACCACCGGGGTGCCCGTGAGCACGAGCGTCATGATCACCTTGTTCGCGTACCCCGGATGCGTGACGACGACGTTGCCGCCGTCGACGGCCAGTGCGGTGATGTCGCTCGCGATGGGCGCATCAAGACGTGCGGCGATGCGTGGCCCGAGATCACGCCCCTGCGCCGAGAATCCCAGGATGACCGCGCGATACCCATCTGACCTGGCGCGATCGGCGATCGTTGCGCCAAGTGACTCGCGTGCGTACCCCGTAAACTCCGCGCCCTCGGCGACCAGGACGACGTCTGCGCCGTGCGCGGCAAGCTGTGAGGATTTGTCGCCAATGCCTACCGCACCTGCGATGATGGCATGGACTTCGCCGCCACCCGAGGCATCCGCAAGCTGGCGCGCCGCGGTCACGGCCTCGAGCGCAATCTTGCGGAGCTCACCATTTCGCGTTTCCGCAAATACGAGAACGTTTGCCATCAGAGCACCTTTGCTTCGGTCTGGAGCAGCCTGACGAGCTCCGGGATTGCGGCCACCCCTTCACCGATGATGCGGCCGGCCGGCCGCTCGGGGGGCAGCTCCATTTTCTGCACCGTTACGCGCACGGGGCCAAGCTGCGCCGGTCTTGATACGAGCGGCTTTTTCTTGGCCGCCATGATGCCCTTGAGCGATGGGTAGCGGGGGCGTGCGACGCCTTCGTCGATCGTGACGACGGCGGGCAGTGCAAACGATACCAGCTCGGCGGCTCCTTCGAGCTCGCGTCGGGCGGTGCCGGTGCCGCCGGCAACGTGCAGCGCCGAGACGGACGTCACGCAGGGGAGACCGAGCAGCTCCGCGGTTGCCGTTCCGACGATGCCGGATGAGCTGTCGAAGGAGTGCTTGCCAAAGAGGATGAGGTCGAAGCCGCCGCCGCCGAGCTCTGCCGCCAGCGCTTTCGCGATGGCGATGCCGTCCGCGGGAACGGCGTCGGCCTTGAGGTGCACGGCGCGGTCGGCACCCATGCTCATGGCTTTGCGCAGGGATTCCTGGACCGTGTCCGGGCCGAGGGCGAAGATGACGGTTTCGCCGCCGCCTGATTTTTCGTTGATCTGGAGGGCGGCTTCGACGGCATAGCCGGCAAAGTCGTCGATGTCGTATTTCAGTCCTGTTTCGTCGATCGTCGCGCCAGAGGCGGCGATCCGGAAGCGCGACTCGGAGTCGGGAGTGCGCTTGATGCAGACGGCAATTTTCACCGCCAACGCTCCATGTGAAAAGATTCACATGGAAGTCTAGACGGGCGCAGGCTCCAGCGGCAGGGCTCCCCGTGCCGGACGCGGCCTTGCCGGGGCGGCACCGGGCCGCCGCCGCTGCCGCCAGCCAGCCACGCCACCAAACTATCAGTTTTGGTAGTAGCAGTATTGGTAGTAGCAGTTTTAATAGTAGCAGTTTTGCTAGTAGGCATTATATTTCGGCCAGCCGTGCCGGCTGCCGGCCGGCACCACCGCTTCCCATGGGGCCCCATGCCGCCCGCTGGCGTGACAGACAACCCGTTCCGCATCGGCGTCGCCGTCCGCGGCGTCTTCTTCACCGACCGGGCCGACGAAACGGCCCGCGTCGCCGACACCCTGCGCGAGGGAGGCGCACGGCTCCTCGTCGTCGGAGAGCGGCGCGTGGGCAAGACCTCCGTCCTGCTCCGCAGCATCGAGCGCGTGCAGCGTGCCGGGGGACACGCCTTTCTCGTGGACTGCGGAACGGCCGGCAGCGCCGTGGAGATCGCGAATCGCGTGCTGTCGGCCGCCACGGGGGCACTCGGGCGCGACTGGGCGGCCACGGCCAACGATCTCTCCCGCCGGGCACGCGGGCGCATCCAGCTCGGCACCGATCTGTCCGGGAGTCCGACGGTGAGCTTCGAGCCCACCTTCGCCGCCGATGCCACGGCGCATGCCGACGCCCTGGCCACCGTCCTCGACGCTCTCGACGCGCGCGCCAAACGCGAACGGCGCATCATCGGCATCGCACTCGACGAGGTGCAGCGCCTCACCGCCATCCTCGGTGGCGAAGCCGGCGAGTGGGTGCTGCGCGGGTTGCTCCAACACCACCAGCACCTTGCGTACGTGCTCGCCGGCTCCGAGCCCACGGTGCTCTCGGCCATGCAGGGCCATGGCCGCGCGTTCTACCAGCAGATGTCGCTCCTTGCCATCGGCCCCATCGATCCCGCGCATTTCGCGCGGTGGATCGATGACCGGTCGGGTCGGGCCGGCGTCGTGGCACCGGGCCTCGGAGCAGCGTGCCTTGCCCTTGCCGGCCCGCGCACGCGCGATGTCACACAGCTTGCGCGCGCTGCGTTCGCGGCGGCGCTGTCGGCCGGCGTCACCCGTCCGCCGCGCAAAAAGATCACCGGCCCCGAGCTCGCAGCCATCGGTTTCGTCGACCTCGTCCACGAGCAGGCCGACCCATTCCGCGCGCTGTGGGAAGGCCTCGCGCGCACGCGCCAGCAGGTGCTGCGCGCCCTCGCGGTTGGCGATACCGGCCTTACGAGCGAGGCGGCGCGCCGTATGTACGGACTCGGAGCGAGTGGCGTGGTGACGGGCGCCATCGAGGCGCTTCGCAACACGCGGCTCGTGGTGCGCGCGGCGGACACGCCGGCCGGCTATGCCTTCGACAACCCGTTTTTTCGCGGCTGGGTCATCGAGAACACCCTACCGGACCTGGGCCTTGCCCTTCCCGCCACGCACCTGGCCGCCCGATCGGCTACTTGAACGCGTTCAACCCCGTGACGGCCTGGCCAAGGATGAGCGAATGCACATCGTGCGTTCCTTCGTAGGTGTACACGCTCTCGAGGTTCGCCATGTGACGCAACGCCGAATACTCGGCGAGAATGCCATTGGCGCCGAGCAGCCGGCGCGCTTCCCGGGCGATGTCGGTGGCGATGTTGACGTTGTTCCGCTTGGCCAGTGAGACCTGCTGCGGTGTGAACGTGCCCAGATCCTTCATGCGGCCAAGGTGCAGCGAGACGAGCTGCGCCTTCACGATTTCCGTGAGCATGTCGGCGAGACGCACCTGCTGGATCTGGAACCCGCCAATGACCTTGTCGAACATCACGCGGTTCTGCGCATAGTCGAGCGCTTCCTCGAAGCACGCCATCGCGGCACCGATGGCGCCCCAGGAAATACCGTAGCGCGCCTGCGTAAGACACATGAGGGGGCTTTTCAACCCTCCCGATTTCGGGAGCATCGCGGTGGCAGGGAGATGGACGTCCTGGAACACCAGCTCACTCGTGTCGCTTGCCCGCAGGGAGAGCTTGCCCTTCTGATCCCTGGAGGTAAAGCCCGCGGTGCCGCGCGGAACGATGAAGCCCCGAATGGACTTGTCGCCCGGATCGCCATTGGTCTTGGCCCACACCACCGCGATGTGGGCCGTGGATCCATTGGTGATCCACATCTTCGAGCCATTGAGCATCCAGCTGCCGTCGGCCTGTTCCCTGGCCATGGTGATCATGCCGCTGGGGTTGGAGCCATAGTCCGGCTCCGTGAGGCCGAAGCAGCCGATGACGTCGCCCGTGGCCATTTTGGGCAGATACTGCTGCTTCTGCTCTTCGGAGCCGAAGGCATAAATGGGATACATGGCGAGCGCACCCTGCACGCTCGCAAATGATCGCACGCCGGAGTCGCCGCGCTCGAGCTCCTGCATGATCAGCCCGTACGCGACATTGTTCAGTCCTGCACAGCCATACTCTTCCGGCAGGTTGGCGCCAAACACGCCGAGCTCGCCCATCTCGGGAATGAGCTCCTTCGGAAAGCGTCCTTCGACGTATGCATCGCCGATGATGGGAAGCACGCGCTCGTCCACGAACGTGCGAACACTGTCGCGGACGGCGCGTTCCTCTTCGGAGAGAATGCTGTCGATATTATAGAAGTCGAGCATGAGTTCGCCGGTGGGATGGATGTGAGGCCACGGCGAAAGGTAATCAGGCTTCGGCCATTTGCAGGCCTGCACCGCGTGCGCGCTGTGGTCATGCGGATCCTTGCGCGGCAGGGTAACACCTGCTGGACACGGGCGCGCCGGCAAACGGTTTCCCGGCGGGCACGGCGTCGCGTATATTCGGCCCTTCCTTCCTCCACCAACACCATGCGTCGATTCTCAATCGGTCTGTTCTCGCTCATGCTCATCGCCGGTTCGATGTCGGCGCAAACGGCTGCCAGGCGCCCGCTACGCGCGAGCGACATCTACGCCATCAAGGGCATCTCCGACCCGCAACTCTCGCCCGACGGCGGGTGGGTGGCCTACAGCCTGACCACGGTGGATTCGGCAAAGGACAAGTCCGACACGGATGTCTGGATGACGAGCTGGGATGGTGCGACCTCACTTCGGCTGACGTCGACACCCGAGTCGGAGAGCACGCCCCGCTGGAGCCCGGACGGCCGTTACCTGGCCTTCGTGTCCGGCCGTCAGGAAGGTCACGGCGGACAGGTCTGGCTGCTCGACCGGCGCGGCGGCGAAGCCCAGCGGCTCACGACGGTGAGGGGCGGCATCTCGGAATTCGCGTGGTCGCCGGATGCGAAGCGGCTCGTGCTTGTCCTCGACGAGGACACAGACACGCTCGCCAGGAAGGACACCGCGACGCGCACCACGGCGAAGCCCATCGTCATCGACCGTTACAACTTCAAGCATGACATCGATGGATACCTGGGCACCAAACGCTCGCATCTGGCGTTGTTCGATATCGCAACGAAGAAGATCGACACGCTCACGAGCCTGATGCACGAGGACGACTCGCCGGCGTGGTCGCCTGATGGACAACGCATCGCCTTCGTGCGGCAGGTGCTCGCGGAGCCCGGGCAACCGCGCAATGCGGACATCTATGTCATCGACGCGAAACATGGTGCGACCGCGCAGCGGCTCACCGACTTCGAGGGCCCCGATGGCGGACGTCCGGCATGGAGCCCGGACGGCAAGTGGCTTGCCTTTGGCCGCGGTGACGAGCCAAAGTTCGGCGCGTACAATCTCACGAAGCTCGCGGTGGTACCGAGCGACGGGAGTGCGCCCGCGCGCGTGGTGACCTCGGCGCTCGACCGGCCGGTCTCGTCGCTCAGATTTTCGCTCGACGGCGAGTCCGTTCTTGCCCTGCTCACCGACGACCGCGCCGAGCCGCTCGTCCGCATTCGTGTCTCCAATGGGAACGTCGAACGTATCGTGGCGGGCCGGCGCAGCGTGTCGTCATTCAGCGTGGTGCCCACCGGGCGGACGGCGATACTCATGTCCACGCCCGATGCGGCGCCCGCGATCTTCGCGCTCGACGGAAACACCCCGCGGCAGCTTACACACCAGAACGATTCGTTGTTCGCACAACTACAGTTGTCGTTGGTCGAGGATGTGACGTCGAAGAGCAAGGACGGCACGGAAGTGCACTCACTGCTCTTTCGCCCTGCAGCGGCGGCGCGCGGACCGGTGCCAACGCTGCTGTACATCCACGGCGGGCCAAATGGGCAGGACAGCTACCGCTTCGACTTCGA
>JAQBPY010000274.1 GCA_028287285.1 Gemmatimonadota bacterium | reverse complement strand
GCGGACGGTGCGGTACCACGCGGTGGGATTGCCCGTGCCGAAATAGAGCAAGTCGAGCTCGGGATCGTAGCTGATCCCCTCCCACACGGTGCCACCGCCACCGACCTTCCACCATTCGCCAGCCCATGTCTTCGCGGCGCTCTCCATGGCCTTTGATTCGAAACCGTCCGCCGGATTTCCGGGCACGGTGTAACTGCGCCACTTCTGCGCACCGGTTTCGGCATCGTATGCGGTGATGTAGCCGCGCACGCCGTACTCCGCGCCTGCATTGCCGATTACCACCATGCCGTTGGCAATGCGCGGATATCCCGTGATCGCATACGGCCTCGTGGTGTCCACGGTGAGCTTCGTCCATACCGGCTGGCCGGTGTTCGCGTCCAGTGCGATGAGTCGGCCATCGTGCGTGGCGACGTAGACCTTGCCGCGGTAGAGCGCAGCGCCGCGATTCACCGCATCGCAGCAGATGAACAAGGCACGGTGTCGCGGCACCTTTGGATCGTATGTCCACCGCGGCGCACCAGTCGCAGCATCGAAGGCATTCACCACGCTCCACACTCCGGTGGCATAGAGCACGCCACGATCGACCAAAGGCGTCGCCTCGAGTCCGCGCGTCGTCGTGAACTCCTGGCTCCATGCGAGTCCCAGCCGCGCAACGTTCTTCTCGTTCACCTGCGACAACGAACTGAATCGCTGGTCCTTGAAGTCGCGTCCGTACATGAGCCAGTTCGTGCTGTCCGCACTCGCATTGCGGAGTCGCGCATCATCGACGGCCCCGTTGGTACCACATGCCGACATTCCCATCACGACGAGGACAGTGAAGGCGCTGATGCTGGCTCTACGCATGGTGGGACGCACCTGGTGTGTGTGTGATGAACGTGATCGGCGAGCGCGACGCCCATGGCGTGCTTCAGCGCCGCCACTCACAGTCACTTCGGATCCGTGGTCTTCGTCGACACGATCGGAACCAGGCTTTCGGAGGTGGTGCTTCGCGAGACCAGCTCGCGCGGTAACATGGGGCGTGTTCGTCTCGCGCGGTAGCGTCGTGGTCCAAACTCCACTTGCCGCGCCCTTGCCCCGGGAGCCAGGAAGGGATAAACCATTCACGCAGGTCTCCTCGACGTTTGCAGTGGCCACTCCCTCCCCGAACGACCATGCCCGCCAGCGATCCCCACGCGGCGACGCCACGCCATTCCCGCGCCGTGCGCATCACGCACTGGCTCACGACCATCGCGTTCGCCGCGCTGCTCGTGAGCGGAGTGGAGGTGTTGCTCTCACATCCCCGGTTCTACTGGGGTGAGGTTGGCAACGTCAATACGACACCGCTGCTCTCCATTCCCGTGCCATCCTCGCGCGACGCCGTCCGCACTGGCTACGACTTCGTGCTTCCCGACCAGAACGGATGGAGCCGCGCCCTGCACTTTCAGGCGGCGTGGCTCGCGTTGATCGTCGGATTTTTTTACGTGGTGATCGGTCTCCGCACCGGTCACTTTCGGCAAAACCTGATTCCTGCCGATCGCAGGTGGCGCGCCTTGCGGAAGGACATCGGCGATCACCTCCGCCTCGATCGCGTGGCGATGAGCAGCATCACGTCATACAATGGTCTTCAGCGCCTCTCGTATCTCGCCGTGGTGTTCGTCCTCTTTCCGCTCGTGGTCTGGACCGGGCTCGCCATGGCGCCGGGCTTCACATCGCTTGTGCCGTCCGCCGTCGCGCTGCTCGGCGGGCGGCAATCCGCACGCACCCTGCACTTCCTCGGCACGATCGGTCTCGTGCTGTTCACGCTCGTTCACGTGACGATGCTCATCATCGCGGGCTTCCGGCCGCGCGTCGTGGCGATGATTACCGGCACCGCGGAGCAGTCATGAGCAACATCTCTCGACGTACACTCCTCGCGGGCGGCGCCATTGCCGCTGGCACTGCGCTCGGCGCGGCGTTGAGCAAGGCAGGGCAACGCTTCGGGCTCGTGCCGCCCGACGCCGGCGGGATTTACGGCACCGGCGAGACGCTCGCATACGCCGCGCACCGCGTGCTCGGCCGTAATGCGCTCGCGCGCGAATTTCCGCGCGAGATGATTTCGGCGCGGCCATTCGCGAACGCCGTCTCGCCGCACAGCGCTGCCTTCAGGCGACATCAGGCGGCGAATTTCGCCACGTGGCGATTACATGTGCACGGGCAGGTGACACAACCGGTCACGCTCTCCGTCGCCCAGTTGCGCGCGATGCCGGCGAGCTCGCAAGTCACGGAAGTCACGTGCGAGGAAGGTTGGTCCTATGTCGCCGAGTGGACGGGAACGCCACTGGCGTCGGTGCTTGCGATGGCAGGCGTGCGGCCGACGTCGCGCTATATCGTGTACTATTCGTCCGATCCCGACTGGTGGGAGAGCATCGACATCGACGAGGCCATGCATCCGCAGACGATCGTCGCGTGGGGAATGAACGGCGCGGATCTCCCGGTGCCGTTCGGCGGGCCCCTGCGCCTGCGCGTTCCGCGGCAGCTCGGCTACAAGAGCGTGAAGTTCATGAATCGTATCGTGCTGACCGATTCGCTCGACGGCTTCGGCGATGGCTCTGGACAGTCGTTCGTGAACGATGGCTATGCGTGGTACGCAGGGATCTGAGCGAAGACCATGCTCGCGCGTAGCCTTGGTATGTGACACTCAAACCTCTGGACATCAGCGAGCAGCCCGAATGAGCGCCAATGTCGCGGCCGCGGCGACGCACCAGGACTCCCGAGCATCGTTGAACAGCACACGTCATGAACCCCGCCGATTCCACTGTTCTCGCACGCTGGCCCGAATGGTATCCCGATGCGCCGCCGGTCGGTTTCCTGCTGCGCGAGGCGTATCCAGACCGATGGCTGCGCATTCATAGCCTTCCCGAAGCAAAGCGATATCCAACCTCCGGGTTTGACTACGCCGAGTTGCTGCGACGCCACAATAGCGTCGCCGCGGACGTCCTCGGTCTCGACACGCCGTGCGCCATTCTACTTGTGCACACGTGCA
>JAQBPY010000251.1 GCA_028287285.1 Gemmatimonadota bacterium | reverse complement strand
CTCGACCGAGGCTCGGAGAGGAACTGCGCCGTGAGATCTACCGTTCCGGATCCGCTGGGCCCCTGCGGCGTCTTGATCACCTGGTCGGGGGCGCTGCTCGGAAGATACAGCCACACGAACTTTCCGTCGGCGACGATGCGATCTTCTGCCGGACGCGCGAACGTGACCGCGAGCTTGCCGGGCCGCTCCTGCTGATATTCGCCTCCGGTGGTCATCTCTCGGCCCGTGACCGCAATGGTGATCGTCTGCACGAACGTGGCACGCGCCGTTTTCACGTTGGCCCATGCCGCGACGGCACGATCCAGCAAATCACCCTGCGCTGCCGACTGTGCGGGCACATCCCGCGCAGCACTCATCAACGCGGCGGCAATCGCCACCGCTCCCATTGCACGTCGGTTCATTGTCGCCTGTTCTATCGTGTCGAAACGCATGATCCACCTCGCACAGGTTACTACCCGTGCGAGGTGGACGCTGTTCCTGTCACATTTGTGATCGACCGGCCAATCGCGTCGGCAATCGAGCGTGCCTCGCGAACGAGCTTGGTGAGCTGGTCGGGAAAGAGCGATTGTCCGCCGTCGGACATTGCTTGGTCCGGGTTTGGATGCATTTCCACCAGTAATCCATCTGCACCGGCGGCAATGGCGGCGCGGCCCATGGGAATGACCTTGTCGCGGAGTCCGGTGCCATGGCTGGGGTCAGCCACCATTGGCAGGTGCGAGAGCTTCTGCACGAGCGGAATCGCGGTGAGGTCGAGCAGGTTTCGCGTGGAAGGATCAAAGCTGCGAATGCCGCGCTCACACAAAATGACCTGCGTGTTGCCTTCGGCCAGCAGGTACTCGGCACTCAGCAGCAGGTCCACGATGGTGGCCGACATACCGCGCTTGAGCAGCACCGGCTTTCCCAGGCGGCCGATGGTGCGCAGGAGTGAGTAGTTCTGCATGTTGCGGGCGCCAATCTGGATGCAGTCCGCCACCTCGGCCACCAGGTGCGCGCCCTCTTCGTCCAGCGCCTCGGTGACGATGGGCAGCCCCGTTTCGCGGCGGGCAAGCGCGAGGAGCTCGAGTCCTTTTTTCCCGAGTCCCTGAAAGGAGTACGGCGAGCTGCGCGGCTTGAATGCACCGCCCCGCAACGCGCTCGCGCCCGAGGCGCGGACCTGCTGCGCGGCGAGCACGATCTGCTTCTCGTTTTCAACGGAGCAGGGGCCGGCGATGATGGGAATGTCCTTGCCGCCAAACACGACGCCCGGTCCGATGGTGACGAGCGTGTTCTCCTGGCGCCACTCGCGTGAGACCTGTTTGTACGGCCGCGAGACGTGGATGACTTCGGCCACACCGTCCAGTGATTCGAGGCGCGAGCCGTCCACCCGCCCGTCGTTGCCCACCAGGCCCACCGTGGTGCGCTGAGCACCCGGCATGGGCCTGCCTTCATATCCCATCTCCACGATGACGGCGACGACTCGCTCGACCTGCGCGTCCGTCGCGTCGTGCTGCATGACGACCAGCATCAGTCTTCCTCTATCTCGAACGCGGCCCCGTCACTCGCAAGCGAGATGGGCCCTGCGTAGTGGTCCGCAACGGCCGCGCGCACGTCCATGCGCTCCACCGGCGGGTAGAAATGCGTCAGCACCAGGTGCCTGGGCAGCGCAGCCGCCGCGAGCGCACCGCATTGCTGTGGCGTGAGATGCATGGGAATGGCCATCTCGGGTGGCAGCGAACATTCGCACAGCAGCACGTCGGCACCGCGCGCCCATTCGGCGAACATCGGATCGTAGCCCATGTCGCCGGTATAGACGATCCGGCGCCCGCCGCGCGTGATGGAATATGCCACACTCTCCACGGTGTGCGGTACCTTCTGCGCCTGAATTGCCACGCCGTCCGCGAGGTCGAAGGTCTCGCCGGGAGCGATTTCGCGGACGTCGATGACGAATCCGGGATCGCGCAGCCAATCGCCGAATGCGTCGGCGAGCCGGCCGAGCAGGGCAGAGGTCCCTTGGGGGCCGATGAGTACCAGCGGCGCGCTACGTCCGGGCAGGTCGCCATATTTCCACGCGAATACCAGCGTCGTAAAGTCGCTGATGTGGTCGAGGTGGAAATGGGTGAGCGCAACGTGAGTGATCTCGCGCCATGCAATGCCATGTTCCGCAAGCCGGTGGGTGATTCCGCTGCCGCAGTCGAGCAACAGCCGCACCGCGCCCGCTTCAACGAGGTGGCCGGCACACACGCGCGACCCGGACAGTGCCACCGTTCCCGTGCCCAGGGTGGTGAGCCGCATCAGCGCCCCCGGAAGTACATCTTCTTGATCGATTCCGCCGCGTTGTTCGTCTTGAAGCGCAGCAGGTATACCCCCGGTGGAACCGTGCGGCCATTGTCTGCGGTGCCATTCCACTCGAGACGCGAATCGCACCCGCCACCGAGGAACCCCGGAAGCCGGCCATACCTTCCGGCCGGTTCGGCACTCGCGAAGTTCGGTGCCGGAATGATGGTCCTTACAAGTTGGCCACGCAGGTCCAGGATGGTGAGGCTGACCTCTGCCGCGGCCTTCAGGTCGAACCAGATGCACGTTGTCTGCGACGATGCGGTTGGAAAGGGATTGGGGAAGTTCTGATACAACAGCGTGCTCAGTGGCGCGTCACTCGGGGTAATGGTGAAGCTCGACTGGCTGCTCACCGCCGCACTGTCCGACGCGATACCATTTGCGAGCCGGGCGACCACGCGCCAGCGGTAGCTCGCGTTTGCCTCGAGTGAATCCGGAACGGTGAACACACTGTCCGTGAGCCCGGTGTACGAGGTCGTCGCCTGGGTGAGGTAGTTGACGATGATGAGGTCGTACACCCATGGACCCGGTGGCGACGTCACGCTCGCACTGCTCCATGAGAATCGTGGTTGCCGTGTGTCGAGCTGCACGCCGCCCTTTACCGCTACGGGCGCCAGGAGGCGCAGCCGCGCACCAGTGCGGCCAGCGAGCTGCGACACCGTGGTGAGCACGCGTCCCGACGCATCGAACGCCGTTGCTTCCACGGAGATGTCGCGATTCTCGGGAAGCAATCGTGACAGGATGAAACGGGCGACGTCACCGCTGATCGTGGAATCGAAGACGATGAGTCCGAAGCCCGGATCCAGTGAGAGTCTCAGTCGCAGCTTGCGCGGCGCGGTGGCGCTACTGAAGCCAACCGCGCGCAACGTGATCTCCGGCGCCGCCGGAAAAGGCAGCTGTGAGGGAAGCTCGATGCGAAGTTCGCCCTGCGCGTGCAATGCACGCGGCAGGGCGATCAACACAGCGGCGACGAACATCGCGACGCGCGAACGGCTCACGAATCGATGCGTTCTACCCGACGAGCGCTTCGACGGGCGGGACCGCGCTCGGAACGCCGTCGGTGGACGGCCCGCTCATGCGCACGCTGACCAGCGACGACACACCGGGCTCCTGCATGGTCACACCGTACACCGCATCACCCGCTTCCGTCGTCGTGCGCGGATTGTGTGTGATGACAATGAATTGCGTGCGGCTCTTGAACTCGTTGAGCATCCGCACGAATCGCCCCACATTGGCGTCGTCGAGCGGCGCGTCGACTTCGTCGAGCAGGCAGAACGGACTTGGCTTCGTGAGGAAGATGCCGAACAGCAGCGACAGCGCGACCAGTGCCCGCTCTCCGCTCGAGAGCAGGTGAATGCGCTGGGTCTTCTTGCCGCGTGGAGACGCATGAATCTCGATGTCGCAATCGAGCGGCGCGTCGCGGTTCTCGAGACGCAGGTCGCAATCGCCTCCGCCGAACAGCGACATGAAAATCATTCGGAAATTGACGCGCACCTGCTCGAACGTCGCCATGAACAGCTCGCGCGCCGTGGCGTCGATCTCCTTGATGGCCTGGAGCAGCGACGCACGTGCGTCGAACAGATCCGTGCGTTGCGCCACGAGGAAGTCATGGCGTTTCACGGTTTCGTCATGCTCCTCGATGGCCAGCGCATTCACCGGACCAAGTTGGTCAAGTTGGCGGCGGAGATCCTCCGCCTCCGCACGCAGCGTCTCGTCGTCGATGTCGAGCACTGGAACGCTTGCGATCATCTCTTCGAGCGGGCGCTTCCACTCTGTCTCGAGCCGCTCGCGGATGGCCGCGCGCCGTCCGGATAATTCCGTGAAGCGAAGCTCCGCGTGATGCAGCTCATCGCTCACCGCGCTCGACCGGCGGCGTACCTCGCTCAGGCTGATCTCGGACGACGCCAGCGTCTCATCCGCGGTGCGAACGCCGGCCTCGGCATCGGACAACCGTGTCTCGCCGTCGAGCAGCGTGGCCTCACGCGTCTCGAGATCCAGCGTCCACAGCGCCATCTGCTCCGCCAGCACGCCGTCCGATTGCGCTAATTCGCTCAGCTCCACCCGGAGCTGCGCGAGACGCTGGGACGCGGTCCGTACTTCCTGCGTGAGGCGGCGCTCGCGGTCCACTGCCATCTGCACGCGCGCACGCGCCTGCGCCTGATCCACCTGCCACCTGGTGCGCAGCTCACGCGCCTCCTCCTGATGCGTCTCGGCGTCCGCCGCCCGCTCCCGTGCGGACGCGATCGCGAGCTCATGTCCCGACGCATGCTCGGCAAGGGACGCCGCGTCGACGTCGAGCGCATTGCCACGTTCCAGCAATTCGGTGCTGCGTGCATCCAGGCGCTCTGCCAGCGCAAGCGCATCCTGCGCTTCCTTCGTGGCCCGTGCGACCCGACGTGCAAACTCTGCGTGCTGTTCGGCCGCGGCACGCGCCTGCTGCTGTGCGAGCGCGCTGGCCTCAGTGGCCTCACGCACGCGCCGCTCGCTCACCGTGAGCGCTTCACGCATCGCATCCGCAGCCGCGGACGCTTTCGTGCGAGCGAGCTCCAGCTTTTCCAGTTCGGTGCGGAGCTCCGCCAGCTCCGCGCGCCGGCGCAATGGCCCAGGCCCCGCCGACGTGCCGGGAAGCCACATGGCACCACGCGCGTCGACGAACGCGCTGCCGTCATCCACCGAATGCACGTGGCCGAGCAGGTTGCGCACCCACGCACGCGCCGGTGCGGCGGCGTTGACGAGATGCGCCAGTGCGTCCGGCAACGGCTCACCGGCCGTCTCCTCCGACATCGCATCAACGGGCAGCAGAAGCAACGGACCGGGATGTTCCACGGCGTGCCACGCACGAACTGCATCGGCAACGCCGGCATCACGCACCAGCACCGCGTGCACCGAGTTGCCCAGGAATTTCTCGACGAGCAGCGCGGAACCCTGGTCTGCGCCAATGAAATCCGAAAGCGGGCCAAGCACTGCTCCGTCTCCGAATGTCTCACGCTCCTGAAGCAACCGTGACGCAGCTGGCGCGAGACCAACACGGTCGCGCTCGAGCTGCTCGAGCGCATTGACCCGTCCCTGGAGCGACGTCAGCGATTCGTCGGCCCGGAACAGTTCCGCCCGCGCCAGCGACTCCCGCTCGCGCGCTTCGCGCTCGGACGCGCGTGCCGTTTCCAGCTCCGAGGCGGACAGGGTGGCCATCTCCTGCGCCGTATCCACATCGGACTGCGACTCTTCGTGCTCCCGCGTGGCAAGGGCACGCGCGTCGTCGAGCTGGGCGCGCTCCAGTGCGAGTGCTTCCGTGCGTTGCGTGACTTCATCCAGCTCGCGCAATGCACGCTCGCGGTCATGCTCTATGCGTCGTGCGCGCTCCTGCACCTCACGCAGCTGTCGCTCTGCCTGCTCCACCGCGACGCGCGCATCCGTCACCAGGCGGCGCACTTCATTCTCGGCCTCCTGATGCGTCGCAAGCTCTGCGTCCGCCTGCTTCAATTCTTCTTCGACCCGCGCGAGCTCCGCGGCCGCGGCCTCACGCTCCGCGGCGATCAGCGCGCCGGATTCCTCACCGGCGGTCGCCTCGGATTCGGCGCGCTGCCGGCGCGACGTCGCGTTGCGTTGCCGCTCTTCGGCAACCGCCATCTCGCTCCGGATGCGCTGCACCTGCTCGCGCTGCGCACTAACCAGGCGCGACAGCTCATTGCGCTCCGCCTCGGCACCGGCCCGCGCGCCGTGGGCCAAGTCGCGTGCCTGTTCAGCGTCCACCATGGCCGATTCGGCGGCCGGAATGAGCTCGCGCAGCTCCGCAACGCGCACCTCGAGACGTGCGAGCTCCTCATGCCACGCTTCCATCGAGCGCGCAGCGAGCGAAAGCTCCACGTCGAAGCGGCGTGCCGTGATTTCCGTGTACCGCTCGGCGCGCTTGCGCTGGCGCGCGAGCGAGCGAACCTGGCTCGTGACTTCGTTGATCAGGTCGTCCAGGCGCTGGAGATCGCCGGTCGTCTCCTCGAGGCGTCGTTCCGTTGTGCGGCGCCGATCGCGGTACAGACCCACGCCCGCGGCCTCTTCGAACAGCTCGCGGCGTTCGTCAGGGCGGTCCGAGAGCAGCGCGTCGATCATCTTGCTTTCGATGACCACACCTGTGCCCGCGCCAAGCCCCGTGCCGCGCAGCATGTCGGAGATGTCGCGCAGGCGGCAGGGAGCGCGATTCAGGAAATAATCGCTGTCTCCTGACCGCGAGAGACGACGGGTGATCACGACTTCCTTGAACGGAACAGGCAGCAGCCCTTCTTCGTTCGAGAAGTGCAGCGAGACCTCCGCGACATTCACCGCACGCCGCGCCGACGAGCCCTGGAAGATTACTTCGTCCATCTTCGCGCCGCGCATCAACCGCGCGCGCTGTTCGCCCAGCACCCAACGCACCGCGTCGGACACGTTGGACTTGCCGCAGCCATTCGGCCCCACGATCGCTGTCACGCCCGGCTCGAACACGATTTCCGTCGAGTCGGCAAATGACTTGAATCCCTGAAGCTCCAGCTTGGTCAACCGCACTAGTACACTCTCCCGATTCGATAGACGAGCGTCGGCGTCAATCCGGCTTTCCGCACCAGTGAATCCGCGAGCGCTGCGTCTCGTGGGCTCTCGTAGGCGCCGAAGTAGAGATGCACGGCGCCATTGTTCTGGCGCAGCGCATACACCGGACGTCCGCCCGCTGCAAAGCGTGCGAGGTGTCGGGCGACGTCCGCCTGCGGAACGTCCGCCTCCACCAGAAAGGCAAATGGCAACGAAGTCACACTCCCGATTCCGGGCGCGAGAACTTTCTGCATGCGTAACTGCACCAACAGCGACTCAGCACCGGCTCGCGTCTGATACGCGCCGCCGACCACCAGAAAATTACCCGATTTGGGGTCGAATCCGTATGTCCCGGCAGGGACTCGCTCGAATTTGTCCCGAAGGTCCAAGATAGCGAGCGCGGTGGTGTTCGTCCGCTCCAGCTGTACCGCCCAGCGCGAGGCGCCTGCGGAATCCTGACTGTTCGCCGGTGTCAGCAGCACCGACGAGTCCGCGGCCGGCACCGCCGCCGCTGCTCGATCCACGCTGTCGCGCCGTACGCTGTCCGCGTGCGCCAGCGCCACGCTATCCACCACGAGCACCACGGGCGCTGTCGCCGGCTTGCCGGAGCGGCGCACCGGACGCTCGGAGGCGAACGGCCTGCGGGCAAACCAGATGGCGCCGGCGGCAAGGCCCACACTCAATGTCAGCCCTGCCAGTCCCGCGGCAATGCGACGTTTGTTGCGTGGTGGCTTGGCGCGCACCATCGCGCTCGCGGCCAGCGGAGCAGGCGTGGTAATTGAGGCGCGGGCCACACTGCTGCGCCGCGGCCGCAGCCACGCAATGGAGCGGGCAACAGGAATGTCGGGCGGTGCATGTTCGCCGACGATCACGAGACCATCGGTCATCTCCACCAGGCTGCGCAGCCCATCTGCTTCCACCGGAACAACGAGAATCAACAGCGCGTCCACCTCGCGAAACCCCGCAGACAGCCGCTGCCACCGCACGTTTGGCAGCAGCTCCTCGTACTCGAGCGGCGCCGAGCCACTTGGAAGTATGAAAAGCTGCGTCTCCCCCGGCACCATCTGCGCGATCTTGTTCAGCGAGACGCCAAACTGGAAACTGTCCGACAGCCCGTGCGGATCGTCGGCGTTGATCAGGGCGAGCAGCGGCGGCGCATCGCCGAACAGGTCACCAATCACCACCCGCCGAAACTCCGACTGCTGTCGCGCCGCACCGAGTGCCGCCTCGGCCGTCGCTACCGCATCGCTCCCGACCAGCACCACCGAATGAAAGGCGTTCAGCGCCGCGCCAAGGTCGCGCCCGCGCTCCATCCAGTCAGTCGGAGGGGTCACGGACCTCCCTCGTAAACCCAGTACGACTGCTTCGACTCCTTCCCGATACGCTCGGCGTCCTCCTTCGTGGCGTAGGGCCCCATCACCACGCGATAGATCGCGGCGCCATCGCGCATGGCCGTAACGACACGCGCACTCTCATTCCCGACCTTGATCTGGCCCGCCAGCTCGCGCGCCTTGTCCGGCAGCAGGAGCGCCGCGAAAGAAACCGTGTATCCGGATGAACGGCGGGATGCCGTGTCGCGCACCACCGGCGCCGCCGGAGCAGATGAATCGTGCGGGGCCGCCGTGTCCCGGGCAGGGCGCGCGCTGTCGAGCGCCGGGCCGCCAAACTCCACGGGCCTGTCCAGCCGCGAATCACGCGGGCGGAAACCCGTCCAGCGGAACGCGTACCAGAAGTCCGAGGCGCCGCCCTTGACCCGAACTTTTGACTTCAGCGTTTCGCCGTCAACCACCACTACGTCAGTGCCCTGGGCAAGCGCCACGCCGCCGTCCGGCGCGACGAACGGCAGATCCTCGCGCCAACTGGTTTCCACCGCGCCAATCACGCGGTTGGTGCCGAGTGCAACGACGAGCGCACTGTCCACTCCTTCAGGATGTGCGAGAAGGTAGCGGCCCAGCGGGTCGATGCGCATGTCGGCGATATGCCGGCCGATGTCGATCCTGCCGCTGATCGTTTCATGAAAGCGATCCACCACCTCCACGGTCGTGCTGCCCTTGACCACGGCAAACACGCGGTCGCCGCTCGGCGTCGCTTCGAGGAGCTCCACGTCGTCGGAAAAGGTGATGCTTGGTGCACGCTGCATGGTCCGTGTGCGCATGCCCGTGAGCTCACGGCCGGACACCAGGTACAGACGGTCTCCGATCTGCGTGCGCAGCGTGCGATTGACCTTCGAGAGCTCCACGGAATCTACGATCTTCGTGGTGGGCGGGCGGAGCCGCCAGACGACGCTTCCGTCCAGATGCTGCGCGAGCACCAGGACGCTCGCGTCGGGCTGCGGGAACAGCGCGCGGGCAGGAAGCCGCGCCTTCCACTTCCAGGGGCCGCTCGGGCCATAGCGCTCCACGGAGCCATCTGCCGCGATGCCGTAGATGTTCGAGCCATCCCACGATTGCAGTCCCGTGAGGGGCACTTTCGTGACCCGGCTCGCTGTTCCCTGGCGGAAATCCATCAGCGCCGGCGCGCCCTTTGTGTCGACGTATGCAATGGTGCCCGCTTCATCGTCGAATGCGAGTACGCGCTCCGGCGCGGGTGCCGACGAGGTGCTCCACACCACCGTATCGAGTCGTGGATAGGCGTAAACGCGCGCCTCGCCGCCCGTGCGCGAGACCCGCAGCATGAGATGGTCCGGACCACGCATCGCCGCCACTGGGGCAGACGGCGTGGCCGAAGCTTTCGGCTTGTCGTCGCGGCCACAGGCCGCGAGCCCCAGCGCCAACGCAAGCAGCGTCGTTCGCACAGTCACGAGAAATCCTTCCGCAGTTGGGCGGTGAAGGCAGGGCCGGGATGCTGCTCAGCGCGAATCGATCGCGGTGAGCGGCACCTCCTGCGCGTCGGCCCACAGACGCTCGATCTGATAGAAATTTCGCAACGTCGGGTGAAATACGTGCACCACGAAGTCCACGTAGTCGAGCAGTACCCAGCGACCCTGCGCCAGGCCCTCCGTGTGATTCGCGGTCTGGCCGACTTCCTTCTTCATGTCCTCGAGCACGCCGCTGCCCAGCGCGCGGACGTGCGTGTCGGAGGTGCCACTGGCAATGAGGAAATAATCCGTCATGTCCGATACCCCCTTGAGGCTCAGCAGCACGACATCGTTGGCCTTGCGCGCAACCAGAATGGCGGCCGCTCGCTGGGCGAGATCGGCCACCGACGGCGTGGGCGTGACGTCGGAAGCATTGGCGGGCATGACGGAATCTCCGGTCACTGCTTGATGACCCAGACGCGAATTTCGGGCTTCACGTCTGCATGCAGCTTGATCGGCACCCGATAGACGCCGAGCGCCTTGATCGGTTCGTGCAGGTCGATCAGCCGTTTCTCGATGTTGAAGCCCTGCGCGTGCAGCTGCTCCGCGATGTCCTGCGACGTGACCGAGCCAAACAGCTTGCCCTCTTCGCCAACGCGCGCGGAGAACGTGAGCTGGACTTCCTCGAGCCGCTTGGCGAGGCCGGACGCGCTGTCGCGACGCTCGTTCTCCGCTGCTTCGAGACGCGACTTTTCAGCCGCGATGCGCTTCTTGTTGCCGGGCGTGGCTTCGTATGCAAAGCCCCGCGGCAGCAGGTAATTCCGTGCGTAGCCGTTGGTGGTCGTGACGACGTCCCCGGGATGTCCCAGGTTCTCGACCGCCTGCCGAAGGATGATTTCCATGATAAGGTCCTGTGATTACGTGGTTGGGCGTGTCCGACGGCGCCAATCGGCCCAGGTGTCCCCGAGCCCCAGCCCGAAGGCTGCAAGCGCAAGGAGCATGAACCCGAGCACCGCCATCGTGTTCAGCACCGGTACAAACAGTATGGCGACTCCAATGAGGGACGTGACCGCCAGTGCACCCGGCTTCATGAACCAGGAGAGCACACCGAAGCCGCGAATCGCATAGAGCGCGCCGAAGAAAACAAGAAGATTGCTGCCAGTTGCCCCGAGAAAGTCGAGCGTCGGCACGAACACGATGGCCAGGCCGGCGATCAACCCCCAGACCAGCTGGTCGTTGAATCGAAAATCCTTCAGGGGTCCCAACGGTGCACCAAGCCGCGTGCGGGAGAGCCGGTGAAACGTCGCCCAGGCCAGCGCGAGCGCGATCAACGACTCCAGCAGTAGCATGGACGGAAATAGCTTCGCACCCGCCTCCGCCGTGATGCCCAGCGCCTTTTCCATGTTCTCCGGGAAAGACGCCAGCTCCGGCATGGCCTTCACGGCATCCGGATTTTCCTTCACCACCCGGCGGAACAGCGCGACGGATGCCGCGTTCCTCCGGGCGAACTCGGCCTGCATCTCCTGCCGCGCCCGCGATGGCGTGAGCGGCCCGCGCGAGCTCATCACCAGGACGAGCACGAGCGAGAGACTGAGTGTGGCCAGCGCTCGCGAGAAGAACGGACGGTGATTGCCGAACAGGCAGACCAACCCGAACGCTCCCGCGAAAAGCAGGCTCCACCCACGCACCAGATTGTAGAACGAGCCAGGCACCGCAGGTTGGGCCAATGCCCATCCCGCCAGTCCGACCCATGCCAGTGCCAGGAACATCCGTCCTCCGGCCCACCATCCCACCAGGCAACACGCCGCCAGTGCGGGAAGGAGGAGCAACAGCGTCTCCTCCACCGGCAGCAGCGCGCGAAGCGGTGGCATCCATGGCAGGAACAGGAATGCCGCAAGCGCGAGGAGGAGCTTCCCCCATCCTCGCTCTGACGGCGCCGGAGGTACGACGTCCGTCATGCTAGCCCTGCAGACCCCGCGTGTAGGGCAGCAGCGCCAGGTAGCGTGCACGCTTGATCGCCGTGCTCAGCTGACGCTGATGACGGGCGCACACACCGCTCAGACGGCTGGGCAGGATCTTTCCGTGGTCCGTGATGAAGCGGCCGAGGGTGCGCTCGTCCTTGTAGTCGACGAAGCGAACGCGCGTCTCGCAGAATGGGCATGCCTTGGATGGTCTGCGCATGGTCTACTCCTCGTCGTCGTCGTCGTCATCGCCACGCTTCTTCGCGAGGGCGAGCTCTTCTTCGGTCATCGGCGGTGCGCCAACTTCATTCTCGAAGATGGAGAGCAGATAGCGCACGACGCTCTCGTCCAGCTTGAGCGCGCGCTCGTACTCGGGAATGCCCGCCGCTTCCGCGTCGAAACGCGCAATGACGTAGTACCCGTTTTCCTTGGTACCGATTGGGTACGCAAGCTGGCGGCGGCCCCAGTGATCGATCTTCATCTCCCCGGTGGTCCCGAGGAGCTGGTGGAAGCGGTCAAGCTTCTCTGTGACGGCGCTATCTTCGAGCGTGGAGTCGAAGATATAGACCGCCTCGTATGGACGTGGCATGTCCTGGCAATCCTCCCTTTGGACGTAACCGCCCCCTTCTGGTTGCCGAAGTAGGGGGAGGGGAATGGGTGCCTCCATGAGAAAATTCTCAGGGTCAGGCACAATGTTGACAGCCATGTAAGGTAACCCCCATATCAACACATGAGAAGGGTTTGCACCCGCGCGACGCCGCGTGGATGCCCCAGCCCCCGACACGCCGTATGTTCCGCCCCAATGGCCCACGCTCCCTTGCGCTTGCTCCACAGCACCGCCGCTCCGCTTTCAGCTCCCGCACCGGCGTTCGCGGTATTCGTGCTGGACGCATCCGGTCTCATTGCCGGCTGGAGCCCGTCCGCAGCGGGCCTCACGGGCTACACGGGGGCGGAAATGGTGGGCAAGGAGCTGGCGGTGCTTTTTCCGCCCGAGGCCCGCGCGCTCGAGCACCCCGACCGCGAGCTGGCCATCGCGGCACGCTCGGGCCGTCTCGAGGACTCCGGCTGGTTTCTCCAAAAGGGCGGCGAGCGGATCTGGATCGAGCTCGTGGTCACCGCCCTTCGCGGGGAGGGGGGATTCATCACGGGCTTTGCCTGCCAGGCGCGCGATCTCACCGCGTTCAAGCTCGCCGAGTCACAGCGCGTCTCGCGCGCGGAAAAACTGTCCAGGCTGGCGCTCGTGACGGACGACGTCGCCGGCGTCGCGCCCGATATCTCGCTCCTGCTCCCGCGGGTGGCCGCGCGGGCGCGTGAGCTCACCGGCGCGGACGCAGCGGTGGTCGAGCTGCGCGACGGCGTTGGCGGGCGCGGGCGGGCACACAACGGTCTCGCGTCGCTCGACGTCCGCCTCGGCGCGCTGCTCATGCCGTATGGCGAGTCCACCGACCGTTTCGCCCCCCAGTGCCTGCGCTACGACGATCACCACGAATCACCCGAGATTCTCGGCGACGTGTGCGACCGCTCCGGCGTCGGATCCGTGCTCGCCATTCCAATCGTGCACGAGCGGCAGACCATCGGATGGCTGGCGGCATTGTCGCAATCGTCCACCGCCTTCGATGATCAGGATGCGTCGACCATCGAGCTCATGGCCACCCTCCTTGGCTCGCCCGTCGCCGCGGCACAGGCGGCCGAGGCCCACCGCTCGCTCATCGCGGAACGCACGCGTGCGCAGGCCGCGCATCGCGAGAGCGAAGAGCGCTTTCACGCCGCGATGGATGCGTCGCTCGACGCGCTGTTCATCCTGAGCGCCGTGCGCGACCAGCACGACGAGGTCATCGCGTTCACGCTGCTCGATGCGAACCGTCGCGCCGAAGAATTGTGTGGGATCGAGCACGAAGCATTCGCGAACCGCAGCCTGGACGAAATGCACTCCGTGCGACGTCAGCTTGCGCCGCTCCACGAGCTGGCTGCCGTCGTCCGCTCGCGCGAGCCTGTCGAGCAGGAGCGACGGGCACTCGACGTCAACGGCGCACCGCGCTGGATTCACGAACAGATCGTGCCACTCGGTGACGGCGTGACGGTGACCGTGCGCGACATCACCGCGCGCAAGAAAGCAGAGGAGGAAGTGCGCCGCGCCTGGGCGGCCGCCGAGGCGGCCAATCAGGCCAAGACCGATTTCGTGGCGCGCATGAGCCACGAGCTGCGCACGCCGCTCAACTCCGTGATCGGGTTTGCGAACGTGCTGCTCCGCAACAAGCGCAATGCCCTCGAAGAGACCGAACTCGCGTACCTCAACCGCGTGAAGAATGCGGGCACGCACCTCCTGGCCCTGATCAATGACGTGCTCGACATCGCCAAGGTCGAAGCGGGGCGCATGACCTTGGAGCTGACATCGGTGGACATCGTCGGCACTGCGCGGAACGTGCTTCAACAGCTCGACTCGCACTCCGCCGCGTCGGGGTTGTTGTTGCGGCTCGATGCACCGCCGGAGCCCCTGTTCGTGCTCGCCGATGCGGGCAAGCTGCATCAGGTCCTGCTCAACATCATCGGCAACGCGATCAAGTTCACACCCGCCGGGAGCGTGACCGTGCGCATCGTTACCTCGGTGGCGAGCGACGGAAGCGTCACGCCGCAGTGCATCGAGGTTGTCGACACCGGCATCGGCATTCCTCCGGAGCGGCTGAACGCGGTATTCGATGCGTTCGAGCAGGCGGAGTCGTCGACCTCGCGGCGCTATGGTGGAACGGGGCTGGGCCTGTCCATTTCGCGCGCGCTGTGCGAGGCGATGGGTTTTGCGCTGGAAGTGGAGAGCGAGCTTGGGTTTGGAACCACGTTCCGCATAGTTTTGCCGTCCTGATCAGCCAACGAGCCGGCAATCAGGTCCTCGCCCCGCTCAGGGCGACAGGTGTGCCTGCGCGTGCTCGATTGCGTCGCGTATCTCGATCGCGTCCGACTTGTACAGGCCCGGAATCACGATCGGCGCCGAGCCGCCCGACGTTTCGATCTCGAGCGTGGCGGTAAAGAGACCTTTCTTGAGCCGTACGGACGCGATGTGGCCGTAGTTGATCAGCTCCTCATTGCCGCCAATCAACTTTCCCTTGCTGTATCGCACACCGCTTGGCAACACGGTTAGCGAGGCGGGAAAGAAGAACGTTCCAAACATGCGGCTCACGTGATAGGTCTTTTCTTCCACGCGCGGACCTCGCTAGACGTTGAAGCGGAACAACAGCACATCTCCATCCTTCACTATGTACTCCTTGCCTTCCTGACGCATCAGTCCCTTGTCCTTCACACCCTTCCAGCCGTCGTTGCGGATGAAGTCATCATAGCCCGACGTCTCCGCCTTGATGAACCCGCGCTCGAAGTCGGAATGAATCACGCCGGCCGCCTGCGGTGCAGTGTCGCCGCGGTGGATGGTCCATGCACGCACTTCCTGCTCACCCGCGGTGAAGTACGTCTGCAAGCCCAGCAGATGATAGCCGCCCTTGATCAGGCGATCGAGCCCGGCACTCTCGAGCCCGAGTGTGGCCAGGAATTCCTTGCGATCCTCGGGCGGTAGCTCCGCCAGCTCCGCTTCGATCTTCGCGGAAAAGGGCACGATCTCGGCGAGTTCGCCGCTGGCCTCGATCGCTTGGCGCAATGCCAGCAGGTGCGGCCCTTCCTCGCCGGACAACTCGGCGTCCGTCACGTTTGCCGCGTAGAGAATGGGCTTGGCCGTCATGAGCGACAGCGGCTTGAGAAGCGCGAGTGCGTCCTTGTCGAACTTCGCCTCCCACAATCCCTTGCCTTCCTTCAGGAGCTCGTGCGCGCGCTCGAGGGTGGGCAGCTCCGCAAGGGCCTCCTTGTCGCCGGTCTTGGCCGAGCGCTTCACGCGATCGAGACGCTTTTCGACAGTAGAAAGATCCGCGAGTGCGAGTTCGAACTCGATCACCTCGCGGTCGCGTACGGGATCGACGGAGCCCATGACGTGCAGGATGTCGTCGTCGTCGAAGCACCGGACGACGTGCACGATGGCGTCCGTCTCGCGAATGTTCGCCAGGAACTGGTTACCGAGTCCTTCGCCCTTGCTCGCACCTTCCACGAGGCCGGCGATGTCGACGAATTCCACGGCGGCAGGCACCGTCCGTTGGGGCTTGACGACGCGCGCGAGCTCGTTGAGACGATCATCGGGAACGTTTACACGTCCGATATTGGGGTCCTTTGTGGCAAATGGATAATTGGCCGCGAGGACGCCCGCGCTGGTGAGCGCATTGAAGAGCGTGGACTTGCCGACGTTAGGAAGGCCGACGATACCGAGTTTGAGCATGAGATGAAGCTAATCGGTCAGTCGGTCAGTCGGTCAGTCGTAACCGCTAGTGGCGGCTCTGCACATCGAGCGCGCCCTTCATTCCCTCGCGAACCCACGCCTCGATTGCGTCTGTCATCGCGGGAAACAGTGAACGAATTGCGTCGCCATCCCGCTTGCCGACACTGCCCAGCACGAAGTCCGTGAGTGGCCCGCCAGGCGCTCGGTCCGGATCGCCGACGCCGATGCGTAGACGCGGATATTTCTGTGTGCCGAGCGCCTGGTCGATGGACTTCAGGCCGTTGTGACCACCTGCGCCGCCCTCCGCGCGCACGCGCCAGGTGCCGGCAGGGATGGCGACGTCGTCGGACAACACAAGCAAGTCGTTCGCCGCCGACCAGAACGGGCGCCGCGCATACTGCACCAGCACGCCGCCCGAGAGGTTCATGTACGTCTGCGGTTTGATGAGCCGCACCGCCTCTTTCACACCAGCAAGCTGACCCTGCGCGACGCGCGCTTGGCCATCTTTTTTCCAGCCGTCAAACCCCCAGCGGTCGGCGAGATGGTCCACCAGCCACCACCCCACGTTGTGGCGGGTGTACTCGTACTCTTTCCCCGGATTGCCGAGGCCAAGGATCACCTTCATGGACGTGGTGTCGGGGTCTGAATGCGGCAACGGCTCCGCCCCATGAGGGTGGAGCCGCTGAAGAACAGTAGCGAGAAGTGCGCGAATACTACTTCTTCGCGTCCTTCGCGTCGGCTTCTTCCTTCGCCTTGCGAATGAGCTCCGGCTCGGCCGCGCCCGGCTCGGCGGCGGCCGCTTCGACGGCAGCACGCGGCGCGATCACGGCGCAGATCGTCGCACCCGGCTCGCTCAGGACTTCGAGACCCTCGGGCAGCTTGATGTCACGAACATGGAGCGAGTGACCCATCGCGAGATGCGTGACGTCGACGTCGATGTGGTTGGGGATGGCGGACGGATCGACGAGCACTTCGACGCTGTGGAGAATCTGCTCGAGCAGCGCCCCGGAGAGACGAACGCCCTCGGGCACACCAACGAACACGAGCGGCACATCCACCGTGATCTTCTCACCGGCGACCAGCTCCTGAAAATCGATGTGCATGATGATTTTCTTGAACGGGTGGCGCTGGATCTCGCGGATGAGCGTATTGGTCGTGGCCCCGCCCACCGACAGCTCGATGACCGTGCTGCCTGCCGCGATGTGCGACAGGAGCTTGTCCAGGTCGCGGGCATTCACCGACAACGACTGCGCCTCGCGGGCATGACCATAGACGACACCTGGCACGCGCCCCGCCGCACGAAGCTTGCGGGCCACGCCCTTGCCGGAATCTGTACGCGTTTCCGCGCTGAGTACTGATGCCATTGGAAATCCTGATCAACGTGTTTTCGACTGCAGCGAACCGCGATTCCGGATTTACTCTCAGGCGGCTGCGTCCGCCCTACCATGCCCGTGCTGCGTATGCAGCGTGTCGCGGGAACTACTGGTCGGTCGACCGACTGACCGACCAATCTCTCAATCAAACAACGAGCTCACCGACTGCTCGGCGTGCGTATACCGAATTGCCTTGCTCAACAACTCACCCACCGACAGGATCGTCAACTTCTCGATGTGCCGTTCCGGCGGCAGCTTGATCGTGTCCGTCACCGCCACTTCCTTGATCGGCGAATCCTGCAGCCGCTGAATCGCCGGCCCGCTCAGCAACGCATGCGTCGCGCACGCGTAGATGTCGTTTGCTCCCAGCCGCTTCAGCGCATGCGCCGCCTCGGTGATCGTGCCGGCCGTATCGATCATGTCATCGGCCAGGATGCAATCGCGCCCCTCGACTTCACCGACGACGTTGACGACTTCACTCACGTTCGCGCGCGGACGCCGCTTGTCGATGATCGCCAGTGACGCATCGAGCCGCTTCGCGAATCCCCGCGCCATCTTCGCCGACCCCACATCCGGCGCCACGATGACCACATCCTTCAACGTCTTCTTCTTGAAGTGCGACGTCAGCACCGGCATGGCATACAGGTGATCCACGGGGATGTCGAAGAATCCCTGCAGCTGGTGCTGATGAAAATCGATGCTCAATACCCGATCGGCGCCCGCCCCGACAATCATGTTCGCCATCAGCTTCGCACCGATCGCCACCCGCGGCTGATCCTTGCGATCCTGCCGAGCATAGCCGTAGTACGGCATCACGACCGTGACACGGGCTGCGCTCGCGCGCTTTGCCGCGTCGATCAGGAGGAGAACCTCCATGATGTTCTCGGCGGGCGCATTGGTACTCTGCACGATGAACACGTCGTTGCCCCGCACGTTCTCATCGATCCTGACGAAGATCTCACCGTCCGAAAACCGGGTAAGAGTCAGCTTGCAGAGATCGACTCCCAGCTGCCTTCCGATTTCCTCGGCAAGTGGCCGGTTTGCCAGCCCCGACAACAGCTTGAACCCGTGCGATGGTACGGCCAGACCGTCCATGTAGAGCCTTGTAAGATAGTGTGGGTCGCTGACCTGGTCAAAATACCGCTCCCGTGGCGGGCATCGCGCCTGATGGACGCCGCAGCGCCAACGCGTCCCCGCGCATCGGACCGACAGCACACAAAAGCTACTCGATTACCGGGCGTGCCTCAACAAGAGTCATTGGACGATATGGCGCTCCCGGGACACCCTCTCCAGGCGGTCGGTGGAACCCCTGGGCCGAAGCGAAAAGAGTCCTGCCGTCCGGCAGCCGACGACGCAGGTCCAATTATAAGAATCCTCTAATGTAAAATCTGCGGTTGCTCTTTTTACAATCTTGCGGCACCTTGTACGCGATAAATGGCCATCCGTACCGTCCGCGAAGCCGCGGAGGCTTAGTGGCACCAAAGCATTTTCCGTTGCTGGCAGAGGTATGCGTTTGTCTCACCCATCAATGAAATTTCTCGGTTCGCGCGTGCATCGGCTCGCTGCGAATGTCATCGTCGTTACGGCCGCGCTCGCTTGCGGTGAGCCGCTCACGGCGCCGACTCCCATCCAGACGCGAAGCGTCGTGGCCCGCGTCAACTGCGTCGCCAGCACACGCACCATGCAAGTGGCCTGCGCGCGCGCCGACTCCGGATCGGCGGGAACGGGCCTCTCCCGCACCGCCGACGGCGCCGTCCACGCGGACCTCATCGTGGGAGGGCAGAACACGTTCGTGACGCTGACGTCCAGCAACGTGACCTACGCGGGCGACGTGTTTTCCTTCAACACCACCGTCCAGAACCTGATTGGCCAGAAGCTCGGCACCACCGACGGTGTCACGCTCGACCCGAACGGGGTGCGGGTCTTCTTCGAGCAGCTTCCCATTGCGACGTCCGGGTCCGGCACCATCGACTTCGTGAATCCGGTGGGCGGCGGTTCCCTGGTGGACGGCTACGCGGCGTTCACGCAGAGCAACCAGCCCTACTATCAGTACAACCAGATCCTGGCCACGAACCAGACCTCCAGCGCGCGAAACTGGCGCATTCACATTCCGTCCACCGTGGGGAGCTTCGAGTTCTCCGTATATGTCAGCGCCGCGGTCCAGTATCCCACGGGGTACATCACCGTCGCGCCGGCCTCCACCGGGCTGAAGACCGGTGACACGCAGCAGCTCTCCGCAACCGTCTACGATGTCGTTGGCCGTCCGCTCACGGGCGAGACGGTCACATGGGGAACGAGCGATGGCGCGGTCGCGACCGTGAACAGCTCCGGCCTCGTCACGGCGGTTGGAGACGGATCCGCCACGATCACCGCGACGTCCACGACCCGCAGCGGCACCGCCACCATCACGGTCAGCAATGCGGCCGGCGGCACCACCACCATCGTCGGCGCACCACCCACGCTGACCGTGGGCAGTCCGTCCACCATTACCGTGCAGGCCAGGAACGCGAGCGGCGCCAATCTGACCACGGGAGGCGACGCGGTCGTGCTGAACGCCAGCGCGGGCGGCTCGCTCAGCGCCGTGACGGACAACGGCAACGGCACGTATACGGCGACGTTGAACTCCACGACGGCCACGACGATCAACGTCACGGGCACCATCAATGGCCAGACCATCGGGCACCCGGGCGCGGTCGTCTTCACGCCAGGTGCGCCGGCCAACATTGCGAAGAGCGCCGGCGACGGGCAGTCCGCCACCGCCGGGACGGATGTTTTGGTGCAGCCCGCGGTCACGATCACCGATTCCAACGGCAATCCGGTTCCGGGCGTGTCGGTCGCGTTTGCAGTGGCGAGCGGCGGTACAGGCGCCGCGGTCACAGGCTCGCCCGCCAACACCAACGCAAGCGGTGTAGCGACCCTCAACAGCTGGACGCTTGGCAATACGGCGGGTGCGAACTCGATCACGGCCACGGCGGGCGCGCTCACGGCGACATTCACGGCGACAGCCACGGCAGGACTGCCGGCCAGCGCCACGAAACAATCCACCGATCCGCAGACGGCCACGGTAGGCAGCGCGGTTGGCGCTTCGCCGTCCGTCCTCATCAAGGACGCGCACAAC
Organism: Gemmatimonadota bacterium; assembly: GCA_028287285.1. Taxonomy (GTDB): domain Bacteria; phylum Gemmatimonadota; class Gemmatimonadetes; order Gemmatimonadales; family Gemmatimonadaceae; genus AG11. Next base: position 1,521 of record JAQBPY010000251.1, on the reverse strand, counting down.
AACCCCGTCGCGGGAGTCACGGTGACCTTTGCGGTCACGGGCGGCGGTGGGTCGGTCACGGTTGCCACGCCAACGACCAACAGCAGCGGCATCGCAACGCTAGGCAGCTGGACGCTCGGCACGACTGCCGGCATCAGCAACAACACGCTCTCCGCCACCGCAGCCACGGGCTCCGCAACGGCGACCTTCACGGCAACCGCAACGGCCGCCTCGGCGTCCCAGATCGTCATCAACGCCGGTGACGCGCAGTCGGCGAGTGCCGGCAGCCCAGTGGCGACGCCGCCGAGTGTGATCGTGAGGGATCAGTACAACAATCCCGTGTCGGGAGTCACCGTCACCTTCAGCGTGACGGGCGGCGCTGGTAGCGCGACGGTGCCGGGGCCGGTCACGAGCGGCAGCGGCATCGCGACCGTGGGCAGCTGGACGCTGGGCTCGGGGGGCAGCGGCTGCAGTGCGGCCGCGCAATCGTCCTGCACGCGCAACACCCTGCACGCGTCAGCGGCGAGCGGCACCAATCCGTCGCTCGACTTCAAGGCCTACATTCCACCCGTTGTCACGAGCGCCGCATTCCAGGCGGTCGGTAACAACACGCTGTCTGTTCCGCTGGGCAGCGGCCTGCTTGTGAATGCATTCAGCATCAACGGCGACGGCGCGAACGGCACGGGCGCCTCACCGGCCGTGACGACTCCGTTGCCCACCGGCTCACTTGGTGGAACGGCGACCGTCGCGGCGGACGGAAGCTTTACCTATCTGTCGGCACCGTCCACGGTGAGTACGACGGAGAGCTTCTCCTTCGCGGTCTCCGACGGCCGCTCCACGGCGGCACCCACGGCGACGCTGTCGGTCAACGTTCCCACGCGGGTGTGGTACGTGCAGCCCGGCTTCGCGGGTCCCACCAAAACCGGCGCCGACAGCAAGCCGTTCTCGGATTTCACGGCGGTGAATACGGCGAGCGCGGCCAGTGACACCATCCTCGTGATCTCGGGCGGGTCCAATGTGGCCGGCACGGGAACGCTCAAGGCATCGCAGGTGGTCTACGGCCAGGGCGCGAACGTCGCCAAGACGTTCGTGCTTCCCGGCTCGCCCGCCACGTATCGCAACGGCGGGTCTACCCTCACGCTGCTCGCCACGGGCGCCTCGCCTCTCGTGAATGGGCTGACGCTCGCCACGGGCAACACCATCCGCGGCATTACCCTCGCGGGCACCCTCACCGGTACGAGCTTCGGCACGCTCACGGTGAGCGAGGCGCTCATCAATACCACCGTGCAGGCGGTAAGCCTCGCCACCGGCACGCTCACTGGCGGGTTCACGAGCACCACGTCCACGGGCGGGTCGAACAACAACATCTCGATGACGAGCGTCGGCAGCAGCGGCGCGTTCTCGTTCGGATCGGGCGCGCTGTCCGGGGCGCCGAATGACGGCATCTACATCAACGGCGGCAACGGGACGTGGAGCTACTCCGGAAGCGTCGCCAACGCGTCGGGGGCGTCGTCGGCCGTCAATGTGTTCTCGATGACCGGC
>JAQBPY010000240.1 GCA_028287285.1 Gemmatimonadota bacterium | reverse complement strand
GGCACTACAGGCTTGGTACAAGCGCCACCTCGGAATTGATGTTCAGGAATGGGGAGGCGCGGCTTTCACCTGGACCGACGGTGAAGGCAAGCCGATTGCCGGAACGACTGCCTGGTCCATTGCTTCGGCGCAAAGTGGGCAGTTTGCGCCCAGCACTGCGCCGTTCATGGTCAACTACCGAGTAGAAGATCTCCACGCACTCATCAAAGTTTTGCGCGAAGAAGGCTGCAACGTTCTCGAGAAGGTCGACGATTCCGAGTACGGAAAGTTTGGCTGGGTCATCGATCCAGAAGGAAACAAGGTAGAGCTTTGGGAACCGCTCGCCGGCCAATAGCCAGAGCGATTCCTCCAGAGGACGCAGCCAAACATTTCGCGATTCCGAAATACACATGAAACGTCAGCTGCTCTTCGTTCAAGGCGGAGGTCCGCGAGTTCATGATGAATGGGACGGACATCTCGTGGAGAGCCTGAGCGGGGCGCTCGGGCCGGACTACGAGGTCCGCTATCCACGCATGCCCAATGAAGATGATCCGAGCTACGACAAGTGGAGAGCGACGCTCGAGAAGGAGTTTACGAGCCTGGACGATGGTGCGATCCTGGTCGGTCACTCCGTCGGCGGAACGATATTGATCAACGCTCTCGCGGAGCAGCCGCCAGAGCGAGAATTCGGCGCGATCTTTCTGATCGCGGCACCGTTTGTCGGCGACGGAGGTTGGCAGAGCGACGATTTGAAATCGGAGGGCGACTTAGGCGGGAAGCTTCCGAGAGGAGTTCCGATCTATCTGTACCATGGCCTCGCGGATGACACCGCGCCCCCGTCGCATGCCGAACTGTATGCGCGCGCCATTCCATGGGCGCGCCTCTATCGCCTGCCTGGCCGCGATCATCAGCTTAATAACGACCTGACCGAGATCGCCGCGATGATCAAGTCCTTGGCGCCTGAGGCGTGAGCGTGATGACCAATTGGCAGCCATTTCACGAATCTCCACGCGTCACACTCGTGCGCACAGTTGGGATCGCACTCGTCGCCGGGGCGGTGTTTGCTCATTGGAGCGGCGGCCTCGCACGTTGGCCGCTGACGACCGCGGTCATGCTCTGGCCGTCGCTCGGCGGCCACTGGCTCGAGCTGTGGTTTCTGAATTGGCTGCGTCCGCGAATCTCTGAAGCCCGTCCGGCGCAGATCGGCGCGCGGCTCGGGGTCTGGTTCATCGGAGGACTGGTGCTGGGGATTGGGATGCGCCTCACAGTGCTCGCGTTCACCGGCCGACAAAGCACGCAGTGGCTCGCATGGTGGGCGCCTGGTCTCGCATTTATTGGGATCGAGTTCATAGTGCAGGCTGCGCTGCAGCTCCGCGGTCGCCCGAGCTTCTTCAACGGTCGCGGCTAGCAAACTTCTTGGCCCCGCGTACGCTGCAGCGCGGTTCTCACTGAGGCAGAGGATGACCCTCCCCAATGATTACAGCGTGTCGCTGCAGATCGCGGCGCACCGCATCATCGCCGCGGTGCGTGCGCGCCTTCCCGTCACTGCTGTGCCCAGCGCGTTCGGATCGTATCTGGACCAGGTGTATGCGATCGCGCGGGCCGGCCTCGTCGCCTTGGACGGACAGAACGTCTTTGTCTATCGCGACGTCCCCGATCAGCCGACGGTGGCGGACGTCGCGTTCGGCGTTGGCGTGACGGCTCCCTTTGTCGCAGTCGGTAGCGTCCAGCCGACGGCACTGCCGGTCGGCGAAGTCGCCACGACGACGCATTGGGGAAGTTACGGGCGGCTCGGCGCTGCGCATCAAGCAGTCATCGAGTGGTGCCACGCACACGGGCGGCAGCGCGTGGGGCCGCGCTGGGAGGTCTACGGGCACTGGACGGAGGATGAAGCGCGCCTGCGCACCGATGTCTTCTATCTCCTCGAACCCGGCGCGTCAAAATCAGTCTGAAAGGGGAGCGTTCGAAGCGCGACGTGAGCCAACCATGCAGCACTAGTCGTGGCTATCTGCTCCATCACCGCCGCGTCGTTCGTCCCCGACGATTTCAGAACATGGAAGCTGTGATCCGCTCCCTCGATCCACCGCATGTCCCACGACGCCGTCACCGTTGTGAGCGCACGCTCCATCAGATCCCGCGTGCACAGCGCATCACGCGTTCCACTGAAGGCGAGCACCGGCATCCGGATCTTCGAAAGATGCGCATCACGCAGCTTCTCGGGCTGACCGGCCGGATGGAGTGGATACGCGAGCAGCAGTAATCCATCCGCAGCGTAGCCATCCGCCGCCAACATCGATGCGGCACGTCCACCCATCGATCGGCCGCCGATGACGAGCCTCTCCGGCGAGAGCTCCTCGCGCACACGCGCGACGACGGCCGCCGTCGTCTCCATGAGATTCGGCATCGGATCCGGGCGACCTCGACCCTTCTCCTTATATAGGAAGTTGAAGCGCACCACGCCGATTCCATGAGTGCGGAAGGCATTCGCCGTCGCGAGCATCCCGCGGTCCGACATGTTGCCGCCCGCACCGTGTGCGCAGACGAACAGCGGAAGCTCCGCACTTTTTCCGGCTCCGGGCTCGTACACGGCGGTCGTTTCGTCCGCGCCGACTGCCACCTTCCACTCGACCGCGCTCATGTGTTGGATGCCTCCGTCCGGTTCTATGCGATTGCGGCGAAGGATGGACGCTTTGTCTGCTACGCGCAATCACTCACGACGTCGC
>JAQBPY010000223.1 GCA_028287285.1 Gemmatimonadota bacterium | reverse complement strand
GATCTGCGCTACCAGTCCTGCCATGAGATCGTCGCGGATCTCGAGGAGTACCTCTCACAGCATGGCGTGCGCAGTGTGACCGCCGGACTGGCGACGAAGACCGGAGCCACGGCACCAGGCGCGTCGCCGGCAGCAATGCAGGCCACGCAGGTGCTGTTCTCAGGAGCCACACCCGCGCCTTCGGCAACGCATGACGCACCCACGGCGCTGGTCTCATCACCAGAGCCGGCAACACAGCCGGAGGTCATGTTTCGTGAGCCGGATACGATCGTGCCGCGCACGCCGACCCTCGTTGCACCGGTGATCGGAGCGCCGGCGATGCCGCTGATCACTCCGCCCGTCGCTGCCGCTCAACAACCTGCGTATGCCGCGGTGCCACCGGTCGTCGCTGCTGCCGCCCAGGCTCCGCCGCGCAAGTCTTCCCGCGGACCGATTCTCTTCATCATTCTGGCCGTGCTCCTGGCCGGCGGAGCGGGCCTCGCGTTCGTCGGCTACAAGGTTTACGGACGTTACCAGGCCGCTCGCGAACAGATCACGACTGCGTTCAACACGGCGACATCATCCACGACTACAACCGCGACGACGACCAGCACGAATGCCAGTGCGTTGACCGCGACACCGCCTGCAGGTGTGCTCCTCTCGAACCAGTTGAATCCATCGCAGAGTGCGGGCAGCAGCGACACTGCCGCCGCGGGTGGACAGGCTCCGGCGCAGGTCGCAGCAACGCCTTCAGCATCCGCAGCCGGTGCTCCGGTGCCTGCGACACATCGTCCATCTCCCAATGAAGTGACCCGTGGTCCGATGACCCGGGATCCCGTGGCCGCTGCCGCAGCCGCGGCACCACAACAACGCGCCGCAGATCCTGCACGCCGGCTCTCCGGCGTGGCCGTCGCCGTCACCGGAGATGCTGCCCTGCTCGGACCTGTTGCCAGCGTGCTGACGTCCGAGCTCGAAGGAGCCGGACTGCAGGCGACCGACGCCGCGACGCTGCCGGCAACCGAAGATGTCCTGCGTCACGGCAACGCGTCCGCGTCGAATCTCATCGATCGCCTGCGTCATGAAGGACATGCCGTGCTGGTGCTCGCGCGCGTCGACCCGACCGGCCAGCGTGAGCTCAATTACATGGGCCGCAGCGACACGGCGTACAGCGCCCGAGTCACGATCACGGCCTACGACCTGGCCACCGGCCGCCCCCTCGGCTCCGGAAAGAACGCCACGATCGAATACACATCGCGCACCGCAGACCGGGAATCAGAAAAGGTGATCGGCCCACTGGCAAGACAGGTGATCGAGACGATTCCGGGGCATTGAGAATGTAGGTGTTGGATGGATACAGGCTAGTCTGCGGTTGAATCGCTCTCTTGCGGTCGAATTTCTACCGGCGCTCCATGCTGGACATCCTTGCTGCACCATCCCCGCTGCTGATGAACGGCGCCCAGTAAAAGGGGTGGGCGTATTGAGGCCTCGACCGCACCGACAACGCGGCATGCCGTAACGCCTCGGCGATCGATTCTCCTCGCTCGAGACGACGATAAAACTCGAGCATGAGAATAGAGGTCGCCCGCGAGTCCACACTCCACTGACTGACGACGGTCGTTGTGGCCCCTGCGATCATGAAAGACCAGGAGAGACCAAGCATTCCCTCCCCTTCGTCGACGCGTCCCAGCGCGGTGTCGCACGCCGCGAGCACTGCAAGATCCGCGTTCAGAGTCATCGACGAAATCTCACGAGCGTCGAGGATTCCATCGTCGAAATCGGGAGAATCGCCCATGAACACCAAGGCGGAGTTCATTGGAGCATGATCGTCGAGAATGGCGTGCGTACCGATGTGGAGGATTCTGTATTTGGGCGCTTCGCTCCGAAAAATGCTGGCTCGCGCTGCGGTGCCTGTGTATACGCGGCTTCTCCCCGGGCCATAGATCGCCGCAATCCCGATTGCCTCACGGGCGGCATCGGGCAGGGATCGGAGATCCCCGGCGGTGAACCCTCGCATACTGCCTGACGGCAAACTTCCGGGCATCGGATTCCCGAAAGCTACGAGATCGCGCGCATGCTCGTGAGCGCGATGCATCGCCATCCCCTTTGCCTCTTGAACATAGGCAAGCGATGGCGCGTAGTAGACCGTGTGGGACACGAGAAGCGGCTGGCCGGCTTGTGGAGCAAGAACATGAAACGGCAGCCGCCACAGTGAACCATTTGGAATGATGCAGATTACGTGAAATCGGGAAATCTCCCCCAGGGCCGGCCCGATCAGCAGGCGGTACAGATCGTCAGCATCTCTTTTGTAGTCGTAATTGCGCGCGGCCATTAGTCCAGTGAAGTGATCGACCTTCTCGTTGAGCGCCTTTTGATTGATTTCAATCCGATACCCGTCGACTCGCATCCCTGATTTGGTGTTGTACGCAACAAGCAAGGTCGTATGGTCACTGTCAACGATGTACTCCAGCGCCGCCGTGTCAGGACCGAGGTCGATGTTCATCGCATCGGTGTCAGCGATACTGATCTTTCCCTGGTCGCCATGCTCCGAGTGCTCGATCGTCCGCAAGATTCGGAACCTGGCCAGCTCGTCGCGCAACTCGTTGAGTCTTACTGCAAGCAAGGGTTGGTCTGCCTCGCTTCCATGAATCAGCTTCCCATTCAATTGCTGAATCCGTTGATTCAAGCTGGCAAGAGTCGCTTTCTGTTCCGCGCTCAAAAGCAACATTGGATCGCTGCTGATGTCCTTGATCGCCCCTAGAAGAACGCGAGCCGTGGCCCGCTCCGCGAGCCACAACGCCTCCGTGAATTCACCGTTTTCCGCCAGCACTCGGATCATGGAGAGATAGGCAGAGCGATGGTCACTGAAGAACTGGGCCCGTGCCTCTTTCTCGCCCACCCTACCGGTCCTCGCCTCGATCTTTGAGATCGCACGATGGAAAATGGCCCGCGCGTCGTCGACTCTGTCGAGACAAGCCAGGGCGTCGGCCTCTGCCGCGAGAGCCTCCGATTCCAAATTCTCGTTCTGCCCCCTTCCCACCGCGATCGCTTCAGCGGCATCGTCGTACGCGATATCGAAGCGTTTCTGGGCAAAGGCGACGTGCGATCGGGACATCAGCGCCCTCGAGAGAGTCCACGAATTGGAGGTCCGCGCCTGCTGCACGGCAAGTGCTGCGCTCGCCGCCGCTTCCGGAACCCGGTCGAGATCGAGCAGAACCTGAACGAGATTGGCAGCGGCCAGGCTCACGAACGATCCGCCCTCGCCGCTGGCTGCCGTCAACGCACGCTGATACTCGGCGGCGGCGGCGTCTCGCTGGCCAACGTGGATCTGGCACGCTCCGAGGTTGATGTGGGCTGACACGAGGCCAGCCTTATCGCCGGCCCATTCGGCGAGACGCACGGCAGCGCGACCCTCCTGGAGCGCGAGGCTCCAGTAGTTCTGCTCAAAGTAGATCCCGAGCATGCGTTCATGGGCATTGAGTTCCGCTCGTCCGATCCGTAGGGTACGGCCAAGGGTGCGCAGTTCCTGCGCAAGTTTCAGCGCCTGACGCTCGTCTTCCATCAGGTGGTATCGCGTGGTCAGCGTGTACAAGGCATGCAGTGGCACACTCTGATCGTCTACCGAGTGAAGCACCGACAACGACTTCTCCAGCGAAGCGAGTCCTTCTCTCGAAATGTTGGAGACCGTCATGCCATAGACGAGAGCCCCAAATGCGATGACGTCGGTGTCTGATGAAATCGCAGCACTTGCGCGGCAGCGATCGAGAAGGTGGGACTCTTCGTTCGAATCGC